>CAUFWM010000023.1 GCA_959596505.1 uncultured Collinsella sp. | reverse complement strand
TGATCTCGTGCTTGTGGGCGACCGAAAGCGCGGAGCTGATCTGCGAGCCGATCTGCGCGACCTTCTTTGGATCGAGGGCGCCGTGGCTCTTGATGCCGCTCTTAAGGTCGGTACCGCGCAGGTACTCCATGACGATGTAGTAGGTATCGCCATCCTTGCCCCAATCGTAGACGCCCACGATATAGGGGGAGGAGAGACCTGCTGCTGCCTGGGCCTCCTGCTTAAAGCGGGCGGCGAAGGTGGCGTCGCCGGCATACTGCGGCAGCATGATCTTGACGGCAACCGTGCGGTCGAGGACCTGATCTTGCGCACGGAAGACGGTCGCCATGCCGCCCGTTCCCACCTTATCCTTGAGGAGGTATCTTCCCCCGAGGACCCTCTGTTCCATTCCTGCTCCTAACTAACTTATTCGCTCAACGATGTGTGTAGTACCAAATCTATGGTCGCTGGGACCGCGTGGCGCCTTGCCGCTAGCTCATCGGCCGTGGCGCGCCCCAAGTATCCGCTTCGATCACAGGCATCACGCTCCTTGGGCGGCAAGTGCCGCGGTCAGGACGATGCCGGCAATCTTGGCCGCCTTGACGTCGTGTTTGTCGTAATCCTCCAAGGCCACCGAGATGGCGACCGTGGGTGAATCGTAAGGTGCGAAGCCAACGAACGTCGAGTTGACGTTGGTGCCGCCGGTCTCGGGCGAGCCGGTCTTGCCGGCGACCTTGACGCCGGGGACCTGGGCATCGGTGCCGGTACCGGACTGGACGACGGCGAGCATGGCCTGCTTGACCTGGTCGGCCGTGGCGGAGCTGACGGCCTGACCCAGCGAGCGGGACTGCGTGGTCTTGACCACAGTTCCGTCCGGGGCGAGTACCTGGGCTACAAAGTACGGGTCCATGACCACGCCACTGTTAGCGATGGCGGCGGCAATCACGGCGCTTTGCATGACGGTGGTCTGCGGGCCGGGCGTGTGGTCCATGCCGACAGGCTGGCCGGCGCCGGCCCAAGCGGTCTCCCACTCGGTCATGAGCGACGGGTCTGCCATGATGGAGGCCGCGGAGGTCAGGTCCTGGCCGAGCTTTTGGCCGTAGCCAAAGGCGTTGGCAAACTGCACGAGCGTGTTTGCGCCAACTTCGTTTGCCACCTGGCCAAAGACGACGTTGGAGGACACGGCAAAGGCCTGCTGCAGGCTGATGGTGCCGTAGCTCTCGTTGGCATAGTTGGTGACCGGTGCGTTGCCGATGTCCATGGAGCCGGGCGCCTGGTAGGTGCTGGTAAGGCTGGCGGTGCCGGTTTCGAGCGCCGCGGAGAGTGTGACGACCTTAAAGGTCGAGCCCGGGGTATAGAGAGCGTCCATGGCGCGGTCGTACATGGAGCCGTCCTCGCCACCGCCCGACTGCATCAGGGCATCGATGTTGGTGTTGTCATAGGTGGGCGAGCTGGCACATGCGAGCACCGCGCCGGTACGCGGGTCGATGACCACTACAGCGCCCTTAAAGCCCTTGAGTGCCTGCTCGGCCGCCGTCTGGATGCGCGAGTCGATGGTGAGCTTGGCGGTGTTGCCCGGCTGGGTCTGGCCCGCGAGCGACGCGATGGCGTTGTTCCAGCTGGAGTAGTCCTTAGAACCGGTGAGCGTGTCGTTCATGACGCTCTCGATGGCGGTGGTGCCATACTGCTGGCTCACGTAGCCAACCACGTGCGCTGCCAGGTTACCGTTGGGGTAGGAGCGTACGTAGGTGCCGTCCTCCTGCTGCAGCGACTCGGCCAGCGTCACGCCGTCGGACGTGATGATGGAACCGCGCTGGATGTACTTGGAGCGGGCGATGGTGTGGTTGTTGGTCGGCATGTCCTGATAGTCCTTGGCCTTGATGACCTGGACATAGGTGAGGTTGCCGATAAGGATGGCGAATAGCGCCGTAAAGGCGAGCACCGCACGGGTTAGACGGTTGGCGAGCGCAACGCGGCCGAGCACACCGGATTCAGGCGTGTCGAGCAGGCGACGGCGCATGCGCGAGCCGACGGAATGGCTGCCGCTGCCGTAGGAAGACGAGGTGGCAAAGCGCGTGCCCGTCGGGGCGGCGGCAGATGCGACCTGATCATCGGTGATGGCGGCCATAGTGCCGGTGCCGGTAAGCTCGGCCTCGCGTCCGGTCGCTTCGTCACCGGCGCGCAGCAGGAGCGCGACGATGATAAAGCTCGCCAGCAGCGAGGAGCCGCCCTGGCTCATAAAGGGCAGGGTGACGCCGGTCAGCGGGATCAGGCGGGTTACGCCGCCAACGATCAAGAAGGCCTGGAAGCTGATGGCGGCCGTAAGGCCCGTGGCACTAAAGGCTGCGAGGTCGGATTTAGCGCGGGCGGCCGTGGTGAGGCCACGCACGGCAAAGAGCATAAACAGGATGAGCACGGCGCCGCCGCCCAAAAGGCCCATCTCCTCGCCGATAGCCGAGAAGATAAAGTCGGACTCGACGACGGGGATGTTGTTGGCCATGCCGTTGCCGATGCCAACACCGACCAGGCCGCCATCGGCAAGCGAGAAGAGCGACTGGACGATCTGGTAGCCCTGGCCCTGGGCGTCCTTAAACGGATCGACCCAAACCTGGAAACGCACCTGAACGTGAGACAGGAACTTGTAGGCGCCCACAGCTCCAACGGCTAAGAGCGCAAGGCCGATAACGACATACGAAAAGCGCCCCGTGGCAACGTAGAGCATCAGCAAGAAGATGGTGTAGAACAGCACGGCCGAACCCAGGTCGCGTTCGAAGACGACGACGAGCAGGCACACACCCCAGACTGCGAACAGCGGCAGCAGCAGTCGCAGGCGAGGGATCTTAAAGCCCAGGATCTTGCGGTTGGAGATGGAGAGCAGCTCGCGGTTCTCGGCCAGGTACCCTGCCAGGAACAAGACGATGAAGACCTTGGCGAACTCGCCGGGCTGGATGGTGAAGCCCGCGATGCGAATCCACAGCTTGGAGCCCGAGATCGTGGTGCCGATAAAGATCGGCAGCATCAGCAGGATGATGCCGATAATGCCAAAGGTGTACTTGTAGCGCATGACCACGTCGAGGTTCTTGACCAGTGCGAGCGTTCCCACCATGAGCGCCACCGAGACAAACAAGATGATGAGCTGCGAGATGGCGAGGTCGGGGGCCAGGCGCGTCACGAATGTGATGCCGATGCCCGAGAGCACAAAGACGATGGGCAGGATGGCGGGGTCGGCGCCGGGCGCCAGGATGCGCACGGCGATATGCGCCGCGGCGAAGGCGGCGAACAGGCCGATCGGCACGGCGAGCGTCTCAAAGGAAATCGTGGCACCCGCGGTGAGCACGTACATCGCATAGAGCAGGATGACGGGGAACGCCGAGGCGATGAGCAAGAGCAGTTCGGTGTTGCGGCGACTCATAAGCGGCACTCCCTTTCTAATTCTTATCGGAGGCTTCGGCCTCGGCTGACTGTTCGGCGGTTTTCTCGGAATCTGACTCGGAGGTCGAACCCTGGTCGGTGTTATTGCGGATCGTTTGCGCGTCGATCACCTGACGGGTCTGCTCCTCGTCGATCTGATGGCGGTACTTGGAGATGGTGTCCTGTGCGTCGTCGATGCTCGTCTGCTGAATACCTGCCTTAAGGCGATTTTGTGTGTCTTCGGGCAGGTCGGACAGTTTGATGGTGGTCGTGCTGTCGAGCCAGTGCAGCTTAAGGCCGAGCGGCTTGCCGGGAATGCCCCGGTAGACCGCGACGGTGTCCTTGTAGGTGCCCAGGTAGTACGAGCCGGTGATGCCTGCGTAGGCCCAGATGGCTGCCGCCAGCACAAAAGCGATGCCCAGTACGGTGGCAATGGTGATGTTGCGGCGGCGGACGCGCTTTGCCTCGCGCATGACGCCATCGTCGACCAGGTCAACGACAAGCACGGTGACGTTGTCATGCCCGCCGGCGACCAGTGCCGCGTCCACCAAGTTGTCGACACAGATCTGTGCGCTCGAGGACTGCGTAGCGATGTTCTCGATATCGCTATCGGGAATCATGCTCGAAAGACCGTCGGAGCACAGAATCAGGCGGTCGCCTTCCTCGATGTGCAGGGTAAAGTGGTCGGCATACATAGCGGGATCAGAGCCCAGCGCGCGGGTGATGACCGAGCGGTTGGGGTGGACGCGGGCCTCGTCGGCCGTAATCTCGCCGGCATCCACGAGCTCCTCCACGTAGGAGTGGTCGCGGGTCACGCGGATGAGCGTACCCTCGTGGAGCAGGTAGGCGCGCGAGTCGCCCACGTGGGCGATGGCGAGCGTGTCGTTTTCGATGTAGGCGCAGGTGGCCGTGCATCCCATGCCGGGTTTGCCCAGGCCGTTGAGGGCGGCCTCGATCACGGCTGCGTTGGCGGCCTCGACGGCTGCGGCCAGGCGCGCGGCGTCGGCGGACTGCGGCGCCGTCTTGGCGATGGTCTCGACGGCGATGGAGGATGCCACCTCGCCGGCGGCGTGTCCTCCCATGCCGTCGCACACGCAAAAGAGCGGCGACTGCACCAGATAGGAGTCCTCATTGTGCGGGCGTACGCATCCGACGTCGGAGCGGGCGCCCCACATAAGCTGCGTGGTGGTGCCGGCGTCGTAGGTCGAGTCGGTCTCGATGCGCTCGTCGGTCAGCGGCTCAAAGCTCATGGTCGAGCCGGGGTCCTTAAGCTTGGCCTCCACGGCGGCAACGTCAATCTCGGCCGTATCGCCGGGCGAGACGGTGTCGGCATCGTTGCTCGGGTCGTTGACGTTGGGCGTGGCGGGCTCTTCGGTTGTACGGTCGACAGGCTCGTCGTCTTGCGGGGCGACGGCTGCAGACTCGGGCGTCGCGAAGTGCGCGGGCGCGGGCGTGCCGTGGGATTGGGAGACATCCTCCGTCGTTGCTGCGGGTACGTCTTCGGTTACAGACTGCATGGCTTCGGGCGCCGCCGCGGGTTCCGGTGCAGATGCGGACTCGGGTGCTGCGGCGGGTGCCGGCGCTACGGGAAACACCGGTGCCGCGGGCTCGGGAGCCGCAAATACCGCGGAGCTCTCGGTAATCGCCGTGGCGACGGGTTCGGCAAAGTGAGCCGGCGCGGGCATGTCTTGCGGGACCGCGGGCTGCTCGGTAGCGGCGTGCACGCCGATGGGGGTGTTACCGCCGTCAGCGTTGTCCTCGGTATCCTCGTCGTCGGTCAGCGTCGGATATTCTTGCGTTACATGCGAAAGAGGCAGGGAGAACACAGTGTCCTCGGGCTCCACGGGCGCATGGCCCGCCGGGGCGGCATGAGCCGGCGCGGTCGCGGGGGCGGCCGACGTCTCTGGCATGGTTGCGGACTTGTTCTCCTCGTCGATCATCGACGGTTCACCTTCATGACCACGTCGCCAATCTGGACTTCGTCGCCCTCGCGCAGCGTTGCGGGTTCCACCAGCTGGCGGCCGTTGACGAGCGTGCCGTTAAGCGAGTTGAGGTCCTCGATAATAAGTGCCGGACCCTGCAGCGAAAAACGCGCATGCGAGGCCGAGACAAACGGTTCGTTGATGCAGATGTCCGACGACGGCGAACGGCCGACGATGACGGGGCCGAGCATATCCACGTGGATGCCGCGGATGCCGCGCGGGCCCTTGTCCACATCGATCGTCCAGATGGCCGAGTCGCGGCGCTGGCCGCGGACGAGCCCCACGCCGGTCTTCATGACGGCAAACAGGAAGATATAAAGCAGGACGACCAGGACGATGCGGCCTGCAAACAGGACGATATCGATGTTCATAAGCGACTATCCCCTAAATTCGAACGTGCTCAGGCCAAACGTCAGCAGGTCGCCGTTGCGCAGCGGGCAGCGCGTGATGCGACGGTTGTTGACGAGCGTGCCGTTGGTGGAGTTGAGGTCCTCGATCGACCAGTCCGAGCCGGTAAAGGTGAGCTGGGCATGACGGCGCGACACGTTGGGGTCGCGCAGGGCGATGTCGGAAACCGAGCGCTCGCGACCGATGGTCACCTGTGCGGAGGTGATGGCGTGGCTCTCGCCGCTCACGACATCGACGAGCTGGGCGAGCGGACGCTGCGGGGCGCGAGAGCTTGCCATGTTGGAGGCGATGCTGGCTGCGGCGCCAAGGCCAGCGGCGGCGCCGGTCGCGGCGGCTCCGCCCATGCCGGCAAGCGCGTCGCGCGAGACGGTTTGGGGCACGGGGATGGGTGCGGCGGCGGGATCGGGCATATTGGGCGCAAAGGGGTCGGCCACGGCAAGCGGGTCGGGAGTGGCAGCACGAGGTGCCGGCTGCTGCTGCGGCATAGCAGCGGGGTGTTGCTGCGGGGCGGCAAACTGCTGCTGGCCGGCGCGCGGGGCGCTGGCGGCACGGCTTGCGGCCGAGTTGTTCTGGCCCAGGCCGTTTTGGTAGGCGCGCTCTTCCTCGTACAGGCGACCGAGCGTGGGGGCATCGACGTTCTCGGCAAAGACCGAGAACTTGCCGCCGCGCAGCTGCGGGTCGATCATAAAGCGAACGAGGGGCTCGCCGACAAAGACGTAGCGGCGCTTTTCGGCCTGCGCTTTCACAAACTCGCGGACCTCGCGCGAAAGCTCGGGGTAGAACGGGGCGAGCATGGGGTCGTCGTCGGCGGCAATCAGGATGGTATAGAGTGCCGGCGCGGTGTTGACGCCGTTGATCACCAGAGTCTGATCCTCCATGTCGCGAGCGGCCTGCTTGGCAAGCTTCTTAAAGGAGAACGGGGCACGGGTGGCACCGAAGATGCCGGCCACGTGGTCCTCGAAGATGTTCAGGAAGTTCACGAAAGATCACTCTCCGTATAGGTTCTTTGGTATCCGAGCAAATAAAGGCATATCCCAACGATTATAGAGGATAGGATTCCCGCAACCGCCGCCTTGGCGACGACCGGGCCCGCAAGGCTGGCAATTTCCATATGGTGTGCAAGACAAAACGATACGGCCGAGCCGATGCCGGCGGCGGCAATTGCGACGACGGCGGCAAGGTTCGATCCCTGCTTGGCGCGCTTGGCATGAGCATTGAGCAGCAGCGATGTTGCCGCGGCTGTTGCCGCAACCAGCACGATTGCAGCGAGAAGGAGCGCGTCTCCCAGTGCTGCGGCGACATTACTAAGCCCCAGTACGCCTCCCGCAGAGAGGGCTGCTGCGGCAAGGCGGGCAAAGAGTGCGCCCATGCCCGTGGCCGCCGCGGAACTTGCCGGACCGAGCCAAAATGCCGCGATGCTCGCGGCTGCTCCGGATGCCAATAGGGCGTCGCCGGTTAGGCAACCCAGCGCAAGCGCGCAGGTGAGCGCCGCGCTCGCAGCTGTTTCGGTGCGTCCCCAGGCAATCCACCAACCGGACATGGCGGCGGCAAAAACGACCGCGACCGGCAGCATCGACAGGATACCCTGCGCCTGCATGGTGGTGTTGGCCATGAGCACCAAAAAGCCCACGGCCGAGATGGCCGAGCCGATCTGCGGGGCCAAGCCTGCCGCCGCACCGATCGCGATGGCCGCCACGACCAACCCGGGAAGCGCCGCGACGCCCGCTGTCTGCATAAGCAAGAAGCTAAAGGCTCCACACGAGAGAGCCGAGATGGCACGCATGGTGTAGTTGCGCGCGTGGCTCCAGCGCGTGCCCGCCCAACCAAGCGCGGGGTCGACCTCGACCACGTCGTCCTCGTAGCTCGATGGCTCGATATCATCTGCCGCGCACTCGTCATTCGAAAGCTCGCCTACCATCTGCTCCAAGCTGCGACGGCCTTCGCGCACGCTCCCCAAGCCGGCAAGGAGTCGGTCGCAGAATGCCTCGATGCTATCGGGGCGGTCTTGCGGCATGGGGGAGAGAGCGCTCATGAGCGCCGCCTCGGCCCCCGGGGGAAAGTGAGGGATCAGTTCGCTGGGATAGGTGGCGCCGCCGATGATGCGGTCGAGCGAGTCGGCAGGCGTGGCCGCCATAAAGGGGGCACTGCCGCACAGGCCCTCGTAGATCACGCAGGCAAGGGCAAAGACATCGGCACGTTCGTCGACCGTGCCGGTCTCGATATCGAGCTGCTCGGGCGGCATGTAGCCGATGGTGCCGCCGCGCGATCCGCCAAAGCCGCCGGCGGACGACAGCCGCGCCATGCCAAAGTCGGTGATCTTTACATTGCCCGAATGGTCGATAAGCACATTGGCGGGCTTTATGTCCAGATGAAGCACGCCGTTTGCATGGGCAAAGGTGAGTGCCTGACCCAGCGCGTCGGCAATGGCCGCGGCCTCGTCAAAGGTGAGCGAGTGGCCGTCCACGCGATGCAAAAACTCGGCCAACGACATACCGTCGACATACTCCATGACCAGGTAGGCATAGGCGGTGTCGTGCGTAAAGTCGATAACCTGCACGATATTGGGATGTTGAAGCATGGCGGCGGTATGCGCCTCGCGCAGCACGTCCATGATGTCGCTGGCGGGCATGCCGGCGCCGTTGATAAGGGGGATGCGCTTAATGGCCACGCGACGGCGCAGATGCGTGTCGCGGCAAATCTCGATGGAGCCAAAACCGCCGGTCGCAAGCGTCTCGAGCGGCTGGTACCGCTTGAGCAGCTCGCGAGAGCTAGTGCCCTCCAAGGGAACGTCCGGCGAGAACCGGGCGGTATGTTGCGAGAAAAGCGGCATGGCCAACCCTCGTGCGTTTAAAGTTCGTTTGCGAGCGGCGGGCGCGGGGCCGAGCCGTTCGCGGTGGCATAGATGCTGCTAGTGTAGCACGCTCAGGCGGATGGCGAGGATGGCGGGATGCGAGGCTGCCTGTCTGGCTTGGCCTTCGTCTCGACCCATCCGGAAAGCGCGCCCCAGTTTGCGGCCAAATACTGGGACACGCTTTCCGAATGGGGTGTGCTGCGGAAACTGCGTCCCAGAATATTGACTCAGAACGGGATACAGTTTCCAGATCGACGCTCAAAAGGAAACCGCATCCCGCTTTGATGCGGGGACTGCGGACAAAAGCTGAACCGTGATCTGGCTCGGATTGGAGTTCGCCTGAATCGTTGATGCTGGCTGGTGTGGGCGTGGAGATAAACGAGCAGCCCGAGCGATATAATGACACGCTATGGAGGTCATATGCTCTTTTCCCGCTGTTCTGCCACATCTGCTTTCGCCATTGCGCTCGTCGTAATGGCGGTTACCCCTTATCACCGGTTTTCATCTTCAATCGGCTTGGCATCAGGTGCAATGACCTGGCTCGTTATCCTTGGCGCATGCCTCGCGGCGTTTGGTCATGGCGTTGCGCTCCGCAAGGGGAGAGAAATAAGACGGCCGGGTCGCCTTGGCGTCTTCGGTGTTTTCCTTTCTGCTATTGCGGTGGTTCCCGAATGGGTCGACTTGGCCTTCTATGCTCGCGGAGATTCTATTCCAATCGTGTTTGCACCAATCTGGTTGTTGCATCGTGTTTCGTGTGCCTTGTGCTTCACTGGGTCGTTGCTCCTCTCATATGTAATTTGGGATACGGCGGGCTCTCCTTTGATACGGGGGGCGGCGCGGGACGGCGAAAGGGGGACCCGCCGATCGCAGAGCACGCTTTTTGCAGAAACAATAGTTGTCCTGTCTTGCCTGCTGTTTTGCTGTCGAATTTCATGGAGAGTCGTTCCCGAGCCATGGGGGATGCCCTCTGTAACGGCCGCATCAATTGGCCTCGTGCTTTTAATTCCGCTGGTCTATCTCGTATTGGCTGCGGTCCCGCTGCTTTGCTGTCCCCGCGCCTTTGGTCGGGGGCAGGGCGACGTGTTTGCCCGTTCTGTGCTTGTAGCAGTTCCCATTGGCCTTGTTCCGGCTGTCGAGGTGGCATACTTTGCAAGCGATGCCGCAGTCATTGCATCACTGTCGATGGGGTCCGCTATTGCTGTTGCCGCCTTCGTATGCACATTGCTAAGGGAGAAACGGGACAACAATTCGGATACCCCTCGCACGTCCGACCCATTCGATGCGGGGGTGTTTTCCCCTGCCCTGTCGCCTCGAGAAGAGCAGTTTGTTCGACTGCTGCTCAAAGGGAAAACGCCGGCGGAAATTGCCAGGGAGACGGGTACGAAGCCATCGACGGTGCGAACAACGCTTCACCGAGCATACGGGAAGGCATCGGTTGCGGGCTCACGCGAGCTCGTGGCATTGTTTGCGGGTGAGGGTGATGCTACAGGGCCTGGTCTGCTGCAGCGGCATGCTGGTGATATGTTGACATCAGTTCGGACGCGCCGGCTGTTTCGATACCTGCTCACAACATTTTTTATCCTCCTTGCGGCGGGCCCCTTGGTAATGGCGGATAGCGATTGGGGATCCGGTGTTTCGCGGGCAGTCGCCTTTTCTCTCGCAAGCTATGCATTGGGTCTCGGACTGCTTCTGTCGCTGCACTACGCGGGTGAAAAACTGAATCGTGAAGTTGCGCTGACTAGAACGGATGGGGCGATTGGGCTCGGAAGCCCGTGCGTATGGGCGGTGCTGTCTGCCGTGGAATGGTCTTTTGTCTATATCGCGGCATGGAGGTGTATATGCGATCCGTTGATGGCTGCGCCGGTCCTGCTGTGCGGCGTGGCATCTACGGTCTCGCTCGCTGTTGGGCTGCGTCCGTTTAAGGTGCATGCCCGTGTCCGGGCTATCGTGCCGTTGGTGTCAATAGGTGCGGCTACTTTAATCCATGCGGCCACTAGGGGGCGAATCCATGGGTTCGCGGTGCTGACGGGGATGTTGCTCACATACATAGTGCTGCGTAGCTGTCCGCAGCGCAAAATGCTTGGGATATGGATGCTTTGCTTTGGGGCGGCGGCTCCTGTCTGGGTTGTCTTGCTCAACATGGTGCAGGATCTGACGGTTTTCGAGCCTCTGTTCCTTGCGTCGTTGCTGGGGCAAAGTTCGGCCGTCAATGTCGTCGTGGCAACGGTGATTGTTTGCTGGTCTGTGCCCATGCTCGTTACGCACATCGTGCTCGTACGCTCGGTTGAGGACGAGAAGGCCGTCTTGAAGTACCGTGCGAACGGGTCCACCGAAGCAGCTCACGTGCGCCGGCTGGCTCTGCTTACGTCGCGCGCCCTGTCCGATGTTCAGGCCCGAATATTGTTGATGACGGCAGAGGGCACAACGACAAAGACCATTGCGCAGGATGTCGGTTACGCTGCATCTACGGTGCAAGCGCTGCGATCCGCGTCCTATCGCCAGTTGAAGATCAAGAACAAAGCAGAGCTTATTTCATTGTTATCGCAGGTGGATAACGTGTAAACGCCTGGATTATCAACTCAATAGCGAGTGTTTACAGACATCTTTCTCCATTCATGCAAAGGTTGCCGTGCGTCGACGCATTGTTAACCGCTTTTGATTGGAGAAGGCCATGATTAAGCCAAGGAGCGCTATTGCTCGAATCGGAGTCGGCTTGGCGATTGTTGCGGGCTTGTCGATGGGTGCACCTGCCGCATCATTTGCTCAAGAGGAGTTTGACACCTCTCAGGTTTCCAGCATTACTCAAAACGCCGATACGGGAATTACGACCTGTACGAACAATGCCGATAAGGCATTTAGTTTTCAATGTGCCGGGACGAGTGCAACTGGCTACCGTCAAAAGGATGATTCCTCATCGCTCTATCTGGATATCCAGGGCTATACGGGAAATCCGCTTCGGTTATATACAGACGGTGCGTATAACACAAGCGGTAGCGGCAGCATGAATTGTACTCAGGGAACGTATCGTTCGAATCACAAGGGACAGTGGGAAATGTATAACCTCGTCCGTGAGAACGGGCGATCTGCGGCGCGACTGACTGCATGGGCGGAGTCTGGCTACGGCACTGTTATTGGTGTATGGAGCCCCGACTGCGTCGGGCATTTCCGCAAGCTTCCCGCATAGTTGTTTTAAATGGCTCCCTTCCGGCTTTCTGGGTCGGAAGGGGGAGGAGTACGTATGAACCAAAAGCTCGCAAGATACGAACTGTCGAAAACGATAAGACGTCCAGCTTTTATCTTTGCTCTCTTGATTGCAGTCGCAGTTGCAATAGTTGCCGCGCTGGAGCCGTGGGCAAATTTGGAAAAAGAACGTCACAACCTTCTTTCTTTTGGTTACGGCGTTGGCATGCAAGCCAAAAATTATCTCGGTCAAACACGTGAAAGCAGCTTCGGTAACTGGATTGTTGTGAGCGCGAACGCGCCGCTGTCTGCGTCGGTGTTTTTCTATGCACTGCCCCTGCTTGCAATGTTGGCTGGATCTTGGTCGTGCCTCTTTGAGCGTTTGAGTGGTTATGACATGCAGATATGCACGCGCGTTTCCAGAAAGGCGTACGTGAACGTAAAGATGCTGTCTGCTTTCCTCTCCGCGTTTACAGTGACTGCCATTCCTCTGCTCGTCAATTTCCTGATCGTCTCGATGCTTTTTCCTGCGTATCTTCCTCGGGTCGATGAGTCGACTTACGTAGGACTTTACCTGCATAGCTACTTCTCCGGTCTATTTTATTCGCATCCTTTGTCGTATGTGCTCGCATACACGCTGTTCGATGCTGTCACGCTCGGGACTTTATCCATGGCTGTAACTGGCTTCTCAATTTTGTTTCGTAGCAGAATCAAAGCGATAATTGTCCCGTATCTGCTAATGGTTGCGTGGCATTTTGCAAATGGCTGGATCTTCGGCGTAATGGCTTGCGTGGGGTTTAACTGCAATATCCTCAACAGCATCAGGTCGGAATCGCTGAATAACTGGCCAGACATTCGAGCCGGTTTTGCGGAAATCATATTATTGACCCTTGCTTCGTTGGCTTTTTCTGGGGCGTGGAAAAGGCGGGAGATGGTCTGATGCTGTTTAGGCTGGTCGCCGCGGACCTGAGGACCGTTTTGAAGAAGAACATCATTACCTTTATTGCGATTGCAGCAGTGACCGTTGCGAACCTGGTGTACGCCTACGGATTGTCTTCTGTGTATGGGGTCAGGACGGATACCTTGGGGTTTGCGGACAATCTTGCGCTCGTGTTTGCCGGATCTGCTCCGTTTGAGCCTAGGCCCGGGGTCATGTTTGTGCCTCCGCTAGGATGGCTATTTCTCATTCTGCTTATTCTCTATACAACACTCGATTATCCCGCCGAATCGTTGCACGGGTTTGGTTTGCAAACGCTTGTCCGATGCCGGGCGAGAACCCTTTGGTGGGTCTCGCGTTTTATCTCAGTGGCGGCGATAACAGCATTTTCGCTGCTTGTGGTGGTTTGCTCTGTTGTGATTTGGAGCTTGATGGTGAGCGCCTCGTTCAGCGCGGTCATCCATGGCGAGTCGCTTCAGCTGGCTAATTTGGCGCCGTGGTTTCTCAAAGTGGGCGAGGCGGATGCGCTGCCGTTTTTCATAGGTCTCTTTTTTGCTTTTGAGGCGCTTGCGTTTGCACAGGCAGCGGTTGGGTTTGTGCTTGGGCCGTCAGCCTCATTTGCGGTTGTAATGAGCTACCTGATCTGTTCGGCATATGCGCGGCATTGGGCGCTGCTGGGAAATGCCTTGATGCTGTTGCGCTGGGGTGGAATCGTCAAAGAAGGAATTGCGACGGGCTCGAGTGGCTTGTTTTCAATTGTGATTATGTCGTTATGTCTATCGTTGGGTGGACTGTGGTTTCGAAAGGCCGACCTTATCGAAAAGAGGGACAAGATATGAGCGTGATCGTTAGGGACGTATCGAAGCGCATGGGCAAAAACGATGTCCTGCGCAACGTGTCTATCGAGGTTGACCCTGGGACTGTGGTCGGGCTTCAGGGGATAAACGGTTCGGGCAAGACCATGCTTATGCGAGCGGTCTGCGGATTGATTAGACCCACCGAGGGCGAAATCATTATCGATGGTCAAAGACTTGGGGCTGATATCTCGTTTCCGCCGAGTCTTGGGATGTTGATAGAGGCTCCTTCCTTTTTAGGATATCTGTCTGGCTACGACAATCTGGAACTCATAGCTCAAATCAAGGGCGTTGCCACCCCCGAGGACATTCGCTCCGCCCTGCGGCTCGTGGGGCTCGATGCAGACGAAAAAAAGAAGTTCCGAGCATACTCGCTTGGGATGAAGCAGCGTCTGGGGATAGCTGCGGCGATTATGGAAAAGCCGAAGCTGCTTGTTCTCGATGAACCAACAAATGCCCTCGACGAAGCGGGCGTTGAAATGCTCAAGCGTGTTGTGGCGATGGCGGCATCAACGGGTCGCGAGGTTCTTCTGTCTAGCCATGACGGAGAGGTGCTCGAGGAGCTGGCCGATCGGGTTTACTGCATGCGCGACGGTGCCGTTGTGGAAGTTCGGGAAAGGTCGTGAGCGCGATGAAGAAGACCCTGTGGACGAGAAGATCGGCGCTCGCGCTTTTTTGCTGTGCTGCTACCGGCCTTGCGGGCATGAGGGTGAGCGTCGTTAACAGGAATCGGACAGTCATTCCTGAGAAATATTACGCGGAGGGCGAATGGCTCTCGATGGATGGAGCGTTTCTGGGATCGAAGGATGTGGTGACTGATGGGTATTCGTTTTGCATAGATGGAGCAGAACTACTCACGCCGCGCGAGTATCTCAAACGAGCGCATGACGATTATTCAAAATATGGCACCGTGGATACGAAAACGAGACTGAAGGATGCCGACATCACGTGCGTTATCGCCGTAAAGATGCGTGTCAGAAATAGGGATAATATCGACGGTGGAATCAAAGCGTATGTTTGGCATCTGGTTCCGGAGTCTGCGCCAAACTATGATTTTGTAGTCAATACCGATCTGATAACGCAAGCCATGCCGGTCCTTGGCGGCTCTGCTGCGTTTGCCGTGGAGGTTGGGGCAGAAAACGAGTTACTCGTCCCATTTATGATGCAAAACACCAACGACTATTTCGAAGATTATGAAACCGTCCGTTTTGAGAAAGCGTTTCCCGGAGCCTATACGATGAAGATGACCGATCTGCCGGAGCGGAGGCTCTTAAGGTTTGAAGTGAAGTAACTCGAAGGTCCTGTTGGGGGAGCCTCATCCTACGCTGAAGCGGGATGAGATTCCCTTCGCAGTGGCGCTCGGCCCTAGCGCTTCTTCTTGCTCTTCTTCTGCTTGCGCCGCTTGCCCTTGTTATCCTGGGGCTTGTCGGCCTTGTCGCCCCGCTTGGCCTCGGCGGCAGCCTTCTCGGCCTTCATTTTCTTCTTCTTGGTCTCGATGCGGAGCTTTTTGTTAATGCGCGCCTTAAGGAAGGTGCCAAACTGCTCGGCATTGCCGCGGACAAAGGTGTCCTTAGGGATCGTCACGCCCTGGTCGGCGAACATGGCTACAAAGATGCGCTCGCCGTCGAGCACGTGGTCGAGCTTTTCAAACGGGAAGAACTGCGACTTGCCGCTCTTGCCCCAAACCATCAGGCCGTCCTCGTTGGCGGCGACGCGGCGATAGCGGCCACCCATGGACTCGTCGGCCTCGACGGCATCGATAAAGTCGCGGGCGAGGGTGTGGTGCAGGTTTTTGCTCCACCAGGCCAAAAAGGCGCCGAATACGATCAGGACGACGCCAAACTTGATCCAGTTGCCGCCGGCCACCAGCATGCCAATGCCGAGCAGCGCGGCAATTGCCGCGGCGACATACAGCGAGCCGCGACGCCTGGGTGAGGCGACCAGGCGGGCGAAGTCGGTGACCAGGTCGTTTTCGTACTGGTACTCGTTGAGGTACAGGATGCCGTCGTCGGCTGCGGCCTGCTTCTCGAGCGCGACCTCGACCTGGTCGGCTGCTTCGGAGGGAACGAGGTTGCTCTCTGCGTCTGCCATGCTCTTTGGACTCCTATCGCGGCGGGCTCGCCGTACGGGTTATTATGGAATGCAGTATGCCGTGCGACCGCATGGCCGCCGCGGCAACAAGACTCAGTATACCCGGGGGAGCACCCATGGAATCGTTGTACCGAAAGTATCGCCCGCTCACCTTCGACTCCGTGGTGGGCCAGCAGCATATCGTCTCGACGCTCGAGCACGCCATCACCGAGGGGCGTCTGTCCCACGCGTACCTGTTCTGCGGACCGCGCGGCACGGGCAAGACCACCATGGCGCGCATTCTGGCCAAGGCGCTACTGTGTCGCAACGCCGAGGCGGCGCGCGCCGAGGGTGCAAGCGGCTGCATGCCCGACGGCACCTGTGAGGAGTGCGAGCTCATCGCCGAGGGCAACCACCCCGATGTCTACGAGCTCGATGCCGCAAGCCGCACGGGCGTGGACAATGTGCGCGAGGAGATCATCAACTCCGTCAACTTTGCCCCGGTGCGCGGCAAGTACAAGATCTATATCATCGACGAGGTCCACATGCTCACGACGGCGGCGTTCAACGCGCTGCTCAAGACGCTCGAGGAGCCGCCGGCGCACGTGATCTTTGTGCTGTGCACCACCGACCCGCAAAAGATTTTGGAGACCATCCTCTCGCGCTGCCAGCGCTTCGATTTTCATCGCATCGGCAACGAGGATATTGAGCATCGCCTGTCCTACGTGTGCGAGCAGGAGGGCTTCGATTACGACGACGAGGCGCTGGCTATCGTGGCGCGTCATGCCAAGGGCGGCATGCGCGACGCGCTCTCCACGCTGGAGCAGCTGAGCGTCTTCGGCAACGGTACCGTGCACGCGGACGATGCCCGCTCGCTTTTGGGCGAAGTTTCGGACCAGATTCTGGGCGAGTTTGCGCGCGCCATCGCCGAGCGTGATATTGCTGAGCTCTATGGGCTCATTCGCGCACAGGTCGAGGAGGGCAATGACCTGCTTGAGCTGACGCGCGACCTGGTGGCGCATGTGCGCGACGTGTATGTGGCCTGCGTTGCCGGTGCCCGTGCCGAGCTGTTTGAGGGCGGGGTCGAGCAGGCCGAGGCGCTTGCTGCCGAGGCCGCTGCCTTTGGCGAGCATTCGGCCGACCGCCTGGCCCGCGTGCTGACGGTGCTCGACGATGCCGCGTTGGAGATGAGGGGCGCGAGCGACGTGCGCCTGGTGCTCGAGATCGCCTGCACGCGCCTGACACGTCCCGAGGCCGATCTGACCATTGAGGCCCTGGCCGAGCGCGTGGCACGCTTGGAGGCCATGGTCGCCAACGCCGCGGTGCCGGCGAGCGTGGCTGCTGCTGGTGCCGCGCCTGCGGCTGCCGCGGCTGCGCCTGCGACGACGCAACAGCCGACACTGATCTCGGGTGCCCGAGCTGCCGCTCCTATGGCATCTGCCGTGCCCGCCGCTGCGTCTGCGCGCCAGGGCGGCATGCCCTGGGACCGAGGCACTGCCGCTCCGGCGACCCAGCCTGCGCCGACCCCCAAGCCCGCCGCGGCTGCGCCTCAGCCTGCGCCGACCCCCAAGCCCGCCGCGGCTGCGCCTCAGCCTGCCCCGGCTCCGATGTCCCAGCCCACCGTCGCTTCGGCTCCCGCACCTGCCGCTGCACCGGCACCTAAGCTCCAGCCCAACACTGCCGCCCAGGTTGCTGCCGCCGGCGCCGCCGAAACCCCCGCGGTCGAGGATGCCGGCGAGCTCCAGCGCAAATGGGCCGAGGTCGTCGAGCGCGTCAAGGCCCAACAACCTTCTTATGCGGCTCTCCTGTTGAACGCTCGCGCTACGGCAGACGATGGTTCTAAGCTCACGGTTTCGTTCCCTACGGCATTTGCTATCAAGATGCTCGGGCGTGCTGATACACAGGCGGTGTTTTTGCCGACAGTCAGTGCGGTCTTCGGTCGTCGCACCGTCGACTATGTCCTGAATGGGGGTGGCACGCCGGCTCCTCAACATGAGGAGCATTCTCCATCTGTACGGGCTGCGGCATCTGCGGACCCGCAACCCGTGTCCTCGGCGGCCACTGCATCCTCGAGCACCAGCGCGACGCAGCCAAAAGCGGCACCGGCGGCGGCACCGACCCCGTCGGCGCCTGAACCCGCTGCGCCCAAACCGGCCGCTCCGGTCCCCGCGCCCAAGCCCGCTGCCGCGCCTGCGCCCAAGTCATCCGACCTGGCTAAGGCCCCCTGGCTGCGCTCCGACAACCCTGCCGGCGCTCCTGCCACGGGCGAGCTCCCGACCGAGCCCGCGCCCCGCGCACCCGAGCGCGCGTCCGCTCCCAAGACGCAGCCGTCTGCGCAGGCTGCGCCGTGGGAATCCGAGCAGGTGCCCTACGACGACGCCATGGTCGGCGGTTTTGCTGCCGATGCCGGCGGGGACGATCTGCCTCCGTTCGACGTGCCGGGTGCGACGCCCGCGCCCAGCCCTGCCGCTTCAGCCGCGGCTCCCGCAGTCGCGACGTCCGCTCTCGCAAGCGACGACGCCCCCGCTGCCCCTTGGGAGTCCAACCCCGGCGCCGGCAGTCCCTTCGGCCACCAGGGCGCAGCCCCGAGCATTCCGCAGACCGAGGACGAGGCCAAAGCCCTCATCCGCAACGTCTTTGGCCAGGCCACCATCTTCAAACCGGTGGAGTAACCGTGCGGGCGGGTACGCTGCTCAAGAAGAGATCTCTTTGTCCGGGCGCATCTGTATTTCGGACATGTGTAGTGTGGTGCCGCGTATATCGCATTCGAGCAGACAGGCACGTGACGGTCGGCCTAGGATGCTGAGGTCGATGCGATATGTCGCATGGCTGTCCGTGTACTCGACTTGCTCGGCGTTGACGGTTGCTCCGATTGTAAATAAAGAACCCAGTTCGGCATCGACAATCTTGGAGCCCTTTATCTTGACCTTGAACTCTTGGTAGAGGGACGGGCTGTTGTAGTAAATGGTTCGGGTTCCGTCGGTGCACTCATCGGTCGCTTCCCATTTGACGACGGGCTGGTCCGAGCTGGCTATCAGCAGTTCTGCTCCAAAGGCTATGGCATGGGTGATGACAACCAACAATGCCCAGCCGACAAAGAGATAGAGAACCACATATGCAACGGGGTGTTTTGAGCGGATGTTTTGGAGCATGTCGGGGGCATTCACGGGGCACCTCCAAATTGCTGTCTGTGACAATCAAATTATACCCTGCCGTCATGCGCGCCATCTCGAGCGGCGGTTTAGCATTTTGCTATCTGGCTGGATGCAGAAAATGCCGGGTTCCGGCCCTGCTAGATTTAGTTTGAGACATTTATGCAGATGCGAATTATTCAACTTTGCATAATCTTTGGGCGCGGCTTGCACTCCAGGACATGTATATCGACTGAGGTAGCACGACCGCCCCGCTCGCTTGCCCCGCGCCGTGGTACGATTTTTGAGTTTGAAAGTCCCGCCGCGCCTCGGCTGCCCTTGCAGCTTGTCGCGCGGCCGCACGTAAAGGAGCCATCATGGCCGGTATGAACATGCAGCAGATGATGAAGCAGGCCCGCAAGATGCAGGAGCAGCTTGCCGCCGCGCAGGAAAACCTCAAGTCCCAGACCGTCGATGCCTCTGCCGGCGGCGGCATGGTCAAGGTGACCGTTAACGGCGAGATGGAGCTCGTCAACCTCACCATCGACCCCGATGCGCTCGATCCCGAGGACGTCGATATGCTGCAGGACATGATCATGGCTGCCGTCAACGAGGCCGTCCGCGGCGTCAACGAGCTCGCCAACAAGCAGATGGGCGCCATCACCGGCGGCCTCAACATCCCGGGCATGCCGTTCTAAGACACGCATATAATGAGTGCGAATCACAGTCTGCAAAAACTGCTCGATGAGCTGGGTCGTCTGCCGGGCATTGGTCCCAAGTCGGCCCAGCGCATCGCCTACTACCTGCTCGAGGCCGATGCCGAGGAGGCCCGCCGCCTGGCCGAGGCCATCCTGGAGGTCAAGCAGGAGGTCCACTTTTGCAGTCGTTGCTTTAACTACGCCACAGCCGACGAGTGCTCCATCTGCCAGGACCCGATGCGCGATACCACTCGCATTTGCGTGGTGGGCGAGCCGCGCGACGTCCAGGCGATTGAGCGCACGGGCAGCTACCACGGCCTCTACCATGTGTTGGGCGGCGTGATTAGCCCCATGGACAAGATCGGTCCCGAGCAGCTGCATATCCGCGAACTGCTGGCGCGCCTGGGCCATGAGGATATCCACGAGGTCATTATCGCCACCAACCCCAATATCGAGGGCGAGACCACGGCGAGCTACCTTGCTCGCACCATCAAGCCACTGGGCGTCGAGGTGTCGCGTCTGGCGAGCGGCCTGCCCGTGGGAGGCGACCTGGAGTATGCCGACGAGCTCACGCTTGGTCGCGCTATCGAGGCCCGCCGCGCGATCTAGGCGGCGTCAGCTCCGCGGCATGTCCCGTCGGCCTGCCGCACGGGGCGCTCATAATTGGGCGCGCGTTCATACATTTGTTGTGCAACAAACCTGCTTTTCATCCGCTTATCGCGTGGATGGGTCCACTCGCACCTCGTATTTGCCCATTCGTTGCGCAACCTTTTGGGTTCGCTGATACACTCAAAATGTGGATATGAAAGAATGCGCCGCTTTTAAGCGGCGTGTTTTTGTTGGAGGAGAACGCATGCGGCCCGCTGGCACTCAGACAAAGCATGGCGCCGCGGTGCGCATGCGACGCCGGTTGGGCCTGGCGCCTCGGGCGTACGTGCTGCTGTCCTGTTCGCTGGCGCTGGTCGTTGCCGGCGTTTCTGCCTACGGTTTGGCTGTGCCACCTATGGTGCAAGCGCGTACCGCGCGCGAGCTGCGCGTGGGGCACAAGGCCAAAAGCGATTTGGGCACCACAACCGGATACGCCTGGGCGAGCGTAGTCACGCACGTCGTGTTTGGTGTCGACGACGCGGGCAGCGCCGAGGCGCCGGACAACGAAATCGCGCTTGCCAACGGCAAGACCATCGTGCTCACCAATACCAAGATCATCCATCACCTTTCCGATAACAGTGTTTCGGCCGTCGTAAACAAGGCCGAGCAGCAAAAGGGTCAGGATACGCAGCAGTCGGGGAAACCTGGCGGCTCCGGTTCGTCTGGTTCCAGTTCCGATTCGTCGAACTCGAGCGGTGGCTCCGGTTCGGGCTCCGGTTCGGGCTCCACCTCCGGCGGGTCCGGGGGCAACAGCTCGACGGGCGGCAGCACCGGTGGCAATACAAACTCCAGCGGCCTTTCGGCCGCCGAGGAGGAAAGCATACACAGCTGGCTCGTGACCAAGTGCAACATGCTCGACGGCTATGTCTCTCGGGCCAATAGCGCGGTCTCGACCTATAACGCCACGGGCGACACCGGACCGTGCGACAGCCTGGTCAATGACATGTTTGTCATCCGTGCCGAGTTTGGCCGGCAGACGTTTCCTCCCCAGTCAAAGTGGTACCGACAATTCGCCAACCTCTGGGGTTGCTACACAAACCTGTGCCAATGGGTCGGACATTACGGCGACGATAACGTCGCGCTCAACAACTTCAATAACAATGTGGCGGCGATCGCTCTATGATGACCAATCTTGTTTCCGCCACAAGCCAATCGCTTGCCCACGATCCCATGGTGGGCCTGCGCCTGGCGCGCGTCGATGGGTTTGAGCCGGCCGTCGCCCTGGGCACGGACGAACTTCCCGCCTACCTGCGCCGTTTTACGATGCTGTTTGCCGATGACGCCACCATGCGCCGCGGCGGTATCGGCCGCGTGACGCGTGCCGTCAACGCGCAGGGCGAGGCCGTGGCGCTCAAGCAGCTCATCTTGCCAGCGCGCGACGAATTTGATGACGATGTCGCCCACGAGGCTCTGGTCACCAAGTTTAAGGCGGCGTTTCGCGAGGAATACGAATGCCATCGCGCCCTTTCGGGCCTTAAAGGCTTTCCCCGCCTGTATGGATGGGGCGAGGTTGACGGTGTGCCTGCGATTGTCATGGAGTGGGTCGAGGGCGAGACGCTTGCCCGCCTGCGCCCGCGCCTTGCCGTGGACGATGCCGGGCGTCTGTCGCCGCTCGTGGCCGCTCGCCTGGGCCGCGACCTGTTCGACCTGCTCTGCCGCATGAGCTTGGTAGGCGAGGGGTTCGTCCATCGCGATATCTCGCCCGCTAATATTATGGTGCGCACGGCGCGCCTGCCGCTCGACCAACAACTTGCCGAGGGCACGTTCGATTTGTGCCTCATCGATTTTGGCTCGTCGCTGGCGCTCGAGCCTGCCTCTGCGGTGGCGCGAGGTGGCGGCACGGAGTCCTTTACAGAGCGCTATTCCACGTTGCGTCGCGCGACGGTTGCCTACGCTCCGCCCGAGATGCTCACCGACGATGTTGCCGACCTGCGCGTTTTGCGCATGTCGCCGGCAATCGACGTGTATGCCGCGGCGAGCACGGTCTATGAGCTCGTCGCCGGCGTCGCACCGTACGAGGTGGCACCGAGCACTTCGGGCACCTCGGGTTCGCGCAAAAAGACGCGCGATATTGCCAGCCCCTATCGTCTCAAGATGGATACGCGCCCCGACTATCCCACTGGCGCCCATGCGCCCGGTTGCGACCTGACCCAGCTGCTCCGGCGTGAGCCCGATGTGGCGCTCGCCGCCGCCGAGCAGGCACAGCAGATGGGGCTCGAGCCGGACTCCGAGGAGCTTCGCGACGCGCTGGCATTTGTCGATGCCCAGCTGTTCGACGTGGTCATGGCCTGCCTGTCGTGTAATCAGGGCGATCGTCCCGAGCCCGCTGCGGTGGAGGCGGCGCTTACGACGTTTTGCGACCACTACGCGCAAAACGTCGGCCGCTCGCTTCGCGGCGAGCCGCTCACGCCCTGTCCCATGGACGCGTCCGGTCGCGTGGTCCGTCGTGCCGCGATGATCGGCACTACGGCTGTCTGCGGTCTCGTATGGGCCGTTGTGGTGGTGTCGGCGGCGCTGCTGGCGTCTGGTGCTCGTGCGACGGTCGCCGTGGGGTACATTTCGTGGTCCGGTGCGCTGCCGGGTATCGTTGCCGCGCTCGCGCTGGCGCTGCCGGGTATGGCGGGTATTGCCGCCGGCGCCATGGCACACGATCGTCGCACGGGGTTCCTGCAGGGCGTACTAGCGCTTTCTGCCTGCGAGGTTCCGGTGCTGATCGCGGTTGCATGTACCGTGTTTTCCCAGCGCGCCGTGGCGAGCGGTTTCGTTGCCGCCTTAATTGCAACCTATGCGCTCACGTGGTTTTTGCTGGCGATGGGGTTTGCCTTTGAGCTTCCCGTCGTGTCAGCACGACGTGCGAAAATTCCCATGGCGACGCCGCTTGCCGGCGGAGCCGCGGCTGTTCGCGCCTTTGGCGGGCCGGCCGAAGTATCCGACACTATCTCTGCGACCAAGGAGGGCTAAGCCATGGCTTCTCAAGCTGAGCTCACCCCGTGCGGGGCAATGTTTGACATCTTTAAGCGCGCAGCGCACCTGAGCCATATCGAACTGTGCGACCTGGTGCTCTCGAGCCGCCCGCTCGCCGACGGCCGTAGTCCACAGAGCCGCGCCGCCGATCGCTCCTGGGTCTCGCGTTTTATCGTGCGCGCTCCGGTCGGCACGCTGCAGGAGCGCTATTTTGCCGATTACGGCACCTCGGCCGCGCGCATTATGTCGCATCTGGCCCTGCGCCGCCGCAATCCCATGAATGCCACGGCGGTGATCAACATGGTGTGCGGGCCCGCTGGTGAGCCCATGGTGCGGGCGCTCGAGGAATGCCATCAGGATACGAGCCTCTACCGCAATGCGGTCGAGCGCCTGTCGCAGGCGGCGGAGCTTATGCCCGCCGAGCGTGCCGAGGCCGTGCTAGTGCTGTTTGTCGCCGTCGGCTGCTCGGCAGATGTTCGATCCTCGGTGACCTATGCCATCGACTATGCGCACACGACTTGCGGCGGTGCCACATCGACCCCGCGCTCGCTGAGCACCTCGACGGTCACGGGCGAGCACGAGGCGGCGCCGGCGCATCCGCTGGGACTGCTGCGCGTGCAAAACGGTTACGTGGTAAGTGCCCCGCGCTGGATTCAGCCGAGCGAGCAGGGCGTCGAGATCGGTGCGCTGGCGACGGGGGAAGGCGATATCACCGATGTAGGCGATGACGTTTCGGCTCGCCATGCCCACGTGTGGTGCGATGACCAAAATACCTGGTACGTCGAGGATCTGTCGTCCACCAACGGAACCGTGGTGGTAAACGGCGCGACGAACGTCTGCACCCAGGTCGAGCCCGGCCGCTCCGCTCAGCTCAACCCCGGTGACGAGCTCAGGCTCGGCGAATCCACCACCTACGCCATCCTCCTCGGCGCCCTCTAACTCATCTCCTAAATAAGTTGCGGTGAAATAGTTCCTGATGAGGCCCTTGAGGCGGGCATCCAAGAACTATTTCACCGCAACTGCTGCGTGGTCCCTGGGGATTGCGTTCGCTGATATCGGCCGTGTGATAGTCACCCGGGGTAAACCTTTACCGCCCGCCTATATTTGCCGAAATATGGCTTGGCGGCGGGGTACAATAAACCCGCATGCGGATTTCCGTTGCGGGCGCTTCCCATCGC
>CAUFWM010000022.1 GCA_959596505.1 uncultured Collinsella sp. | reverse complement strand
TGGCATGATTGCTCCTAACGTATGTTCATGGGTCAAGATGATAACGCGTTTATTGAAGGGGCGGGTCGTAAGTAGGCGAGGGGCGGGAGAGGGGCTGCTTGTGCGATGGGTGCGGCGCGGCTGCGCTTGGCCAGCGGCGCCTGGGCGCACCCTCGGCAGCTTATCCTAGAGCTTGTGGTGGCGCTCTTCTTTACGTTCCTCGGCTGCTTGCTCCTCCTGCTTAAAAGCGGGGTCGTCGGGGGTTACCAGCTCGTCCTCATGCGTGCGCTTGTTGTAATGGTGGCGCAGCACGGGCTCAAACAGGTGCAGGTGCTTGGCGAAGGCCGCCGAGCCAATGGCGAGCACGGTAAAGATGAGCACGCGCATGGGCACCTCGACCTGATTGATGGCGGCGGCGCCGGCCGAAAGCATAATGCACCAGGCATAGATGAGCAGCACAGCCTGTTTTTGGTTGTAGCCTTCTTGGATCAGGCGGTGGTGGATGTGGCCCTTGTCGGCCTGCCCGATGCTAATGTGGGCGCGCTTGCGGCGCACGATGGCGCTAAACGTATCGATGATGGGCACGCCGGCCACGATGAGCGGGATGATGAGCGAGGTGAGCGCGGCGGTGCGGCTCACGTTGAGCAGCGAGATGGAGCCCAGCGCAAAGCCCAGCAGCAGCGACCCCGAGTCGCCCAAGAAGATGCTCGCGGGGTTGAAGTTATAGCGCAAGAAGGCGAGGCACGAGCCAAAGAGCGCGATGGAGAGCGCGGCGGCGTCGATGCGGCCCGAGAGCACCGCGACCGAAAACATGGTGAACGACGCGATACCGCAGATACCCGTGGCCAGACCGTCGAGGCCGTCGATAAGGTTGATGATGTTGGTGAACGCCACCAGGTAGACCACAGTGATGGGGTAGGCGAGCCAGCCGAGCATGATCTCGCCAGGAGCAAACGGGTTGACGATGACGCCGATGCGCAGGCCGCCCACGCAGGCGATGAGCGCGGCGAGGACCTGGCCAGCGAGCTTTTGCTTGGGCTTGAGCTGGAAGACGTCGTCGATCGCGCCGGTCGCAAAGATGACGGTAAAAGAAAGCGCAAGTATGGGGTAGCTGATGTGCAGACGGGGGTGGGGCACCAAAGCGGGCGGCCAGCCCAGGTACCAGGTGCCTAGGATCTGCACGATGCAGGCGACGACGAGGCCCAAAAAGACTGCCGTGCCACCCATGCGCGGGATGGGTTTAGTGTTGATGCGGCGCTTGGAAGGATAGTCGACGGCATCGAGCTTGATTGCCAGGCGCTTGACCAGGGGCACCGCAAGGAAGGTCGTGATAAAAGCCGCGACCGCCACGCAAAGGTACGGTATGAAGCTCGTGGAGGAAGCCATGAATCGATAAACCGCCAAGCGTCGAAGGAAAAGGTCAAAGGATGCCATGCCGCAAAGGGTATAGCTGACCCATGATACTCGACCAAGGAGGGTGTGAAGAATTGCACGGGGCGATAATCACGTGCTTACCAGATATTCGAGTGATAGTGGGGTTCCGCCTAGTGCCCTTTGGGGATCTTGGCGGGATTTGCAATGGCGAGTTTCGGCAAAAGAAAACCACCCCCCACGTTACGAAAATGAACCCACCTAAAACAGGTGGGTGCCCTCATCGACTGTTCCAGCGTCCTTAACAACGAAGGATACCTGTACTAGGTACGACTGTGTGGGCTCCCTAAATAAACGCGACGGTTCACCCAGTTGCTCCGCGGGGGGCGGAATACCTACATCATAAAGCGGCACTTTGTGGATTCCAGTCTTGACATTACAAAAATCGTGTCGGACGATTACGGCACCTTGGGGCTCGAGCCGTCTGTGCGGTTGGTCCCTTTACGTTTGAGCTGCTGAATCGTTGTTTTGGAGCATGTTTTTATGCCGACGTCGTTGACCGAACTTTTTTCGCCAGCCTGTCATTTGTGTCCGCGCCGTTGCGGTGCGGCGCGCGATGAGGGCGCGCACGGCGTATGCGGTGCTGACGACACGCTCAAAGTGGCCCGCGCGGCGCTTCATATGTGGGAGGAGCCGCCTATCTCGGGCGAAGCCGGTTCGGGCACGATCTTCTTTAGCGGTTGCTCGCTCAAATGCGTCTATTGCCAGAACCACGAGATCTCGACGGGCAATTTTGGGCTTGAGATTTCGCCCGAGCGCCTGGTCGAGATTATGTTGGAGCTGCAGGACCAGGGTGCGAACAATATTAATTTAGTGACGGCGACGCACTACGCGCACCTGCTGCCGGCTGCGATTGGCGCGGCACGGGCGCGCGGGCTGGCCATCCCAATCGTCTACAATACGAGCGGTTATGAGCGCGCGAGTGCCGTGACGGCGCTCGGCGATCTGGTCGATGTATGGCTTACCGACTTTAAATATGCCGATGCGGGGCTTGCGCAGTCGCTCTCTCATATTCAGGACTACCCGCGTGTGGCCGTGTCGGGCCTGGCCCAAATGGCGCGCGAGATTGAGCGCCGCGGGGGAGAGCTGGTGGACGAGGACGGGCTCATGAAGCGCGGCATGATTGTGCGCCATCTGGTACTGCCGGGACATGCAGACGATTCGTGTCGCGTGCTGGACCTGGTGTGGCAGGCGGTGGGCGATGTGCCGATCTCGGTCATGAACCAGTACACGCCTAATGCGCTCATGCGCGAGCAGGGCGGCGAGTTGGCGCGCGCTGTGACGCGCGAGGAGTACGAGCAGGTGCTCGACCATGCCGACGACCTGGGCTTTACGACGATGTTCTGGCAAGAGGGCGGCGCGGTAGACGAGAGCTTTACCCCGGCCTTCGACACCACCGGCGTCCTCACCAGCGCAAAGTAGCGCGTTTGCCGATGATTTTTCTGGGACGGGGATTAAAAATCATCGAGTGGAATGCTTGCTCGAAAGGTAGTCAAAATGGCCCCGTCTCAAAAAGACTGGTTATTGGGCGTTGACAGTTGGCGAGCCGTAGGTAAAATATCAACTTGTCCTGGGGACGTAGCTCAGTTGGGAGAGCGCTGCCGTCGCATGGCAGAGGCCGAGGGTTCGACTCCCTTCGTCTCCACCCTTGGATTTGATAAGCCGCTGACATTGTGTCGGCGGCTTTTTTTAAAAAGAAAGGGCGGTACCATGGCCGAGCTTGAGTCCCAACCATTGTCCGACGAGGAGCGCGCCGAGTTGGAAGAGCTCCGCGCCGAGAAGGCCCGCCGCGAGGCTCAGGAAGAGGCTCGTCGCGAGCGTGAGGAGCTGACTGCCCTGCGTGCCGAGCGCGCGAAGGGCCAGGAGGCCGCCGCGAACGCCGTGTCCGCGCCCAAGCCCGTGCCCGTGCCCGCGCCCAAGCCCGCCGCCGCGAAGCCTGCGCCTGCCGCACCCAAACCTCAACCTAAAAAGGTGGCTCATCCCAAGCCCGTCGAGCCCAAACCGAGCCGTGACGAGATGACCTTTGCCCAGCGCATGGTCACCTCCAAGGAGCCTACAGCCGAGGGCGAGATCCCCGGCATGGCTCCGGCTCAAAAAATCATCATTGTGCTCGCCCTCATCGCGTTTATCGTCTTTATGGTCTACACGATCACCGGCAGCATGGGCCTGCACTAACCTGTTCGCGCCGGGCTCCATGCCCGCACGTCCGCCTCGTCAACCCTCAAATTCTGTACCACGCATCCGAAAGGTCGCCCCATGGCTTTGACCGACATCTCGCATCCCACCGACATTGCAATGCTCACCGATCTGTACGAGCTCACTATGGCCCAGGGCCTGTGGGAGAGCGGCAAGGCCAACGAGCAGGGTTGTTTTACCGCGTTTTACCGCGACCATCCCTTTGGTAGCGCCTACGCCGTCATGTGCGGTACCGCCGAGCTGCCCGAGCTGGTCGAGAACCTGCGCTTTACGCCCGAGGACATCGACTACCTCGCCTCGCTCCAGGCCCCGGCCGGCGGCGCGATGTTCAAGCCTGGATTCCTCGACTACCTGCGCGATTTTCGTGCGCATGTAAACATCGACGCCGTCCCCGAGGGCGAGCTCGTCTTTCCGCGCGAGCCCATGGTGCGCGTCACCGGCCCCGCGTTGGAGTGCCAGCTGCTCGAGACGGCGCTGCTCAACATCGTCGGCTTCCAGACACTTGTCGCCACCAAGACGGCGCGCGTGGTGTTGGCGGCGGACGGCCGTCCCGTGGCCGAGTTTGGCCTGCGCCGCGCCCAGGGTCCCGATGGCGGCCTGGCCGTCGCGCGCGCGAGCTACGTTGCCGGCTGCTCCTCTACGTCCAATGTACTCGCCGGGCGCCGCTACGGTATTCCCGTCTTTGGCACGCATGCGCACAGCTGGGTGATGAGCTTCGATTCCGAGCTCGAGGCCTTCCGCGCCTTTGCCAAGTCGAGCCCCAAGAACTGTACGCTGCTCATCGACACCTACGATGTGCGTGAGGGCTGCGAGCATGCCATTACGGTTGCCAAGGAGATGGAGGCGGTGGGCGAGCGCCTGTCGGCTATTCGCATTGACTCGGGCGACCTCGCCAAGCTCTCCAAGTATGTGCGCGGCCGTTTTGATGCCGAGGGCCTGCCCTATGTGGGGATCTCGGTTTCCAACGATCTTGACGAGTACACGATTCAGTCACTGCTCGACCAGGGTGCGCCTATCGATAGCTTTGGCGTGGGCACCAAGCTCGCGACCTGCTATGACCAGCCGGCGCTGGGCGGCGTGTACAAGCTTTCCGCCCGCCGTGCGAGCGAGACGGACCCGTGGACGCCGGTGGTTAAGCTCTCCGAGCAGCCCTACAAGCGCACGATCCCGGGCGTGCAGCGCGTGCGCCGCTATTACGATGGCTTTGGCGGCCCGATCTGCGACATGATCTATGACGAGGACCATCTGGCGGGGGAGGGCGCCGCGCGTGGCAATACCCTCGTGGCCGTGAACGATGCCGCCCTGGTGACCGACGTTTCCGAGCTTGAGTATCGCGAGCTGCTGGCGCCGATCGTGCGCGATGGCAGTGCCGTTGCCCCGCGCGAGAGCATTGAGGACGCACGCGAGCGTTGCACCTGGGCACTGGACCATCTGGATCCGGTCTACAAGCGCTTCCTGTACCCGCAGACTTATGTGGTGGGCATGGAGCAGGGCCTGGCACAGGTGCGCGACGAGCTCGTGCGCAAGAACATGGCCGCGGCTTCGGCCTTCCCCTGGGCAAAATGATCCGAAGGGGACGGAGGAAAACGGATCAGTTGGCCTTGCGGCTTCTCCGGTGATCCGCATGCGACGGAGGAAAACGGATCAGTTGGCCTTGCGACTTCTCCGGTGATCCGCATGCGACGGAGGAAAACGGATCATTTTCTCGCCCGCCTGCTCAACATTCGATTGGTTTGACGTATGACGACTTATTATAAAACGATGGTGGTAAAGATTGGTTCGTCCACGGTGGTGGGTGCCGACGGCAAGGTCAACCGCGCCTTTATCGGCGGGCTTGCCGACCAGGCCGCAGCCCTGCGCAAGCTCGGCTGGCGTCTGGTCGTGGTGAGCTCGGGCGCTATCGCCTGCGGCTATCCCGTGCTGGGCTTCGACCGCAAGCCGGTCGGCGACCTGCCGAGCCTGCAGGCCTGCGCCTCGGCTGGTCAGTGCATCATCTCGTCGGCCTACGACGAGGAGTTTCATGCGCGCGACCTGCTCACCTCGCTCGTGCTGCTCACGCGCCACGATACGGCCCGCCGCACGTCCTACCTGCACGCACGTGACGCCCTGCTGCGCCTGGTGGAGCTTGGCGTGGTGCCTGTTGTCAACGAGAACGATACCGTTACTGTCGACGAGATCAAGTTTGGCGACAACGACACGCTGGCGGCGCTCGTAAGCTGCTTGGTTTCTGCCGATCTGTGCGTGACGCTCTCGGACATCGATGGGCTCTATACCGCCAATCCGCATGAGGACCCAACGGCTGAGTTTGTCCCGGTCGTGCATAAGATCGATGCCAAGATCATCGCCTCGGCGGGCGATTCTTCGACCTCGGTGGGCACGGGTGGCATGATCACCAAGATCCGCGCGAGCCGCATCCTGATGACGGCGGGCATTCAAAGCGTGATTTGCTCGGGCGAGGAGCCCGATGCGCTCGTGCGCCTCGCTCGCGGCGAGAGCGTGGGCACGCTGTTCGATCCGCCGGCGGAGCGTCTGGACATTGCGCCCCGCAAGCTGTGGATCGCACTGGGTGACAAGGCGCATGGCTCGGTGACGGTCGATGACGGCGCCGCGAAGGCGCTGGTCAGCCGTGGTTCTTCCTTGCTTGCGGTGGGTATTCGCGAGGTCGATGGCGCTTTTGCCGAGGGCGATGTGCTCGACGTGTGCGATTCGAGCGGTATGGTCGTCGCCCGCGGTATCGCCGAGGCCGATTCGGACGTGCTGGAACTTGCAGCCGGACGTCGCCAGGACCAGATTGCCGGCAACCGTCTGCTGGCAGACCTGGCCGAGAAACCCGCGATCCATCGAGATAATCTGATCGTCTTCGCCTAACGGGTCGACGCTGCGCGCCGCCCAGAGCGACAATTTGTCATTCAAAAGGCGAGGCATGACCATCAGGTCTATGCCTAACCAATTGACGCTGCAAACGCCCCTAAGCGGCAATCTGACGTTCAATCGTCGGGCATGACCAGAAGGTCAATGCCCTCCTCTTTCACGTCACCTTGCTCGCTTAGGGGTGTTTTCGCTTTCCGTCCTCTTCCTGCGGCATCGTCATTGCCGGTACTTGTCCGGCACCTGGGGACGTTCCTTTTGTGCCGGCAGTTGGGGACACTCCTTTGCTAGAAGATTCGGCGCAGGTCTCCGCGGTTGAGGGCTTCGTCGAAGAGGTGCTTGAACACCGCGCTGCCGTGCAGGCCATCGTGCTCAAACTCGTTGGTCACCCAGGCATGCGAGTTGCCAATGCGGCTGAGCGTATCGAGCTGCAGGCCCGAATCCACGTACATGTCGTCGAAGTACACCGCAGCCTGGAGTGGTACTTCGTTGCACGCCAGGCGCTGCGGGTCGTAGATCTTGTCCCAGCTGGTGTCTTCCATCAGCAGATCCATGGCGAGCTTGAAGGGCTTGAGCTCAGGCATCTGCTCAAACATCCACGGGAACATGGCCTCGCCGGTAAACATGAGCGGGCGCGCGAGCGTGTCGAACTCGGCGCGGTGTGCCTTCTCTTCTGCCGCGGCCCAGCGGATGGGCATGGTGTCGCCATCGGCGTAGATGAACTCCTGCAGCGTCCAGTACAGCGGATTCGTGCGTGTGCTGGTGCGCTCGAAGGCGTGCATCAAAAAGCTGTCGGATACCGAGGAACCGCAGCTCAACGTACCGTCGCCATCAACAAACGCGTGGTCGATAATCCAGTGCATGCGCTCAAAGCTCGGCTTCATGCCAAAGTCGCTGCCCATGAGCTGCAGGCGCTCGACCGTCATCGGCGAGCCGTCGGGCAGTGCGGGCTTTTGCTCCTCGAGGGCATCTGCCAGGGCCGCCACGCGTTCGACGTCGGCGGGGTAGCGGTCATAATACTGCTGGGTCTTGGCCGCCATGCGCGGGAAGGTGTGCGCGTAGACCTCGCTGGCGCTCGCCGGCACGTGCGGAATGCCGCCGCAGGTAAAGCTTGCCGTTACGCCCTCGGGGAAAAGCGATAGATAGCTCAACGTCAAAAAGCCGCCGTAGCTCTGCCCGAGTGTGACCCAGGGCTTGCCGCCAAAGCCCACCAGGCGCAGGTACTCAAAGTCGCGCACGATGGAACTGGCGAGGTGGCGCTTGAGAAAGTCCGCCTGCGAGCGTGCGGCATCGGCTCCTGCTGCCTCGGCGCGATCGCCCAGAGCCGCGATCGTACGCCCGTCTACGCAGCTGCTGCGCCCGGTACCTCGCTGGTCGGGCAGCACGACGCGGAAATGCTTGACGGCCTCCTCGATCCAGCCATCGCTTGTGGGCGACAGCGGACGCGGGCTCTCGCCACCGGGGCCGCCCTGCAAAAAGAGGAGGAGCGGCAAGTCGTCGTTAATGCGGTCGGGCGCGCAAACCACGCGGTAGAAGAGCTTGATGCTTTCGGGTGCACCGGCGATGGGCGCCGGCATTGCGCCGCGGCGCATGGTACTGCCGACGGCCAAAAGCATGGGCTCCAGGCCGCGCCAGTCGAGGGGGACGTCGATGCTGTGGTCCTCGACGTAGAGGCCGGGGACGTGGTACGAAGTGATGAGCGCCATGTGATGCTTCCATTCGTTGCGGTGTTTCGGGTTGACCAATTCTACCGCCGTCTGCGAGGATGCGTGCAAATCGGCTACCATGGTTGGCAAACATCTAAGAGAAAGGGCCGTTCATGTCGGTCGATATAGCCACCTACGTTCACGATCTTGCCGTTGAGGCCAAGGCCGCTTCGGGCGCGCTTGCCACGGCGAGCGATGTCCAGCGCCAGGAGGCCGTGCGCGCCATGGCCGCGGCGCTGCGCGACGGCGTCGATTCCATCGTTGCCGCCAATGAGCTCGATATGTCCGCGGCGCGTGATGCGGGCACCTCGGCGGGGCTTCTCGACCGTCTGCTGCTGACGCCCGAGCGCGTCGAGGGCATGGCCGCCGGCCTGGAGAAGCTCGCTGAGCTGCCCGATCCTGTCGGCCGCGTACTAGACCACCGCGTGCTTGCAAGCGGCGTGGATCTGACCCGCGTGAGCGTGCCGCTGGGCTTGGTCGCCATGGTGTATGAGGCGCGTCCCAACGTGACGGCCGATGCTGCGGGCATCTGCATCCGCACTGGCAACGCCTGCATTCTGCGCGGCGGTTCGCTGGCCTATCACTCGTGCGCCATGATCGCCGAGCTGCTGGCCGATGCGCTCGAGGCCAAGGGCTTCCCGCGCGAGGCCGTGTCGATGATCGAGTCCACCGACCGCGAGGCCACTGGCGAGCTCATGAAGCTCCGCGGTATCGTCGATGTGCTCATTCCGCGCGGCGGTGCAGGGCTGATCCAGCGCTGCGTGCGCGAGTCGCTCGTGCCGGTGATCGAGACGGGTACGGGCAACTGCCACATCTACGTGCATGAATCCGCCGACTTTGATAAGGCACCCAACATTATCGTTAATGCCAAGACCCAGCGCGTAGGCGTGTGCAATGCCGCCGAGTCGCTGCTGGTCGACCGTGCTGTGGCCGATGCGTTTTTGCCTGCGGTCGTGGCCGTGCTGCATGACCACGGCGTGTTCATTCACGGCGACGAGGCAACCTGCGCCGCATGCGCCGATGCCGGGCTTGCCGAGGGTGATGACTACGTCGCCGCGACTGAGGAGGACTGGGGTCGCGAGTACCTGGCTCTCGAGATGAGCGTGAAGGTCGTGGCAAACGAGGACGAGGCCATCGCACACATCAACCGCTACGGCACGATGCACTCCGAGGCCATCGTTGCCGAGGACACGGATGCTTGCGAGCGCTTCCTGGATGCGGTCGATGCCTCGGCCGTGTACGCCAACGCCAGCACGCGCTTCACCGACGGCGGCGAGTTTGGCCTGGGTGCCGAGATCGGCATCTCGACCCAAAAGCTCCACGCTCGCGGCCCCTTCGCCGCCGAGGCCCTCACCACCTACAAATACAAGCTCCGCGGCACCGGTCAGGTTCGCCCCTAAACCTACCAAAAAGGGACAGGTTTATTTTGGCAGGTTTTATCTGCGGTTTTGCCGGGCGACACGTTTGCCCGGCTTTTTTCTCCGTATACCTTTTCTGCCTTTCGGCTTGAGCTACGGCGATATACGATAATGACACCGTGTCCTAGCACCGACTCACCTGGAGGTATTGCCATGTCCCAGATGCTTTCCGCCGGAATCACCCGCGACCGTGCGTTCGAACTGCTTAACGAGCACAACAAAGACCCGTTCCACATCACCCACGGCGAGACGGTCGAGGGCACCATGCGCTACTTTGCGCGCGAGTTCGATCCCAAGAACGAGGAGTTTTGGGGCATCGTCGGCCTGCTGCACGACTTGGATTGGGAGGAGCATGAGGACGACCCCGTGAACCACACCATCTATGCGGCAGAAATCCTCGAGGGCGAGGGCGCATCGCCCGAACTCATTCGCGCTATTCAGACGCACACGTCCGATTTCAATGCCTCGCTGCCCAAGCCCGAGCTTCAGATGGAGAAGATCCTGTTTGCTTGCGACGAGCTCACCGGCCTGATCGGTGCTGCCGTGATCATGCGTCCGAGCAAAAGCGTCATGGACTTTACGACTAAGTCGCTCAAGAAAAAGTTCAAGGACAAGCGCTTTGCCGCCGGCTGCTCGCGCGACGTGATTTCGCAGGGCGCCGAGATGTTGGGCTGGGAGCTTCCCGAGCTCTTCGACCGCACCATCGCGGCCATGCAGTCCTTCGCGCCCGACCGCGACACCTTCCAGGCCTAACCTGCCAAAAAGGGACAGGTTTATTTTGGTAGGTTTTATCTGGGAAAACGCTTCCGTTGGATGTTATTCAGCGGAAGCGTTTTCTGTTTGACATGGTGACGCTGGCGAATGGCGGCGCCTCGCGGCAGACAGCTGCGCTTCGCCGTATCCGTAACTCGGCAAACGCGACGCTACGACGCGTTCTTGATAATCCATGTTCCCAGTCCGGTCAGCAGCTGAACCTGCTTAACCGTTAGCCCTTGTTTTCGAAGCGCGAGAATCGCCTCATTGCGAAGTGGCTTGGAGACGGATTTGAGTTCCGTCGGAGCACATCCTGCGACACTCTGCACGATTGCCGTGCCAAATTCGCATAGATCTTCCTCGCGAACCTTGGCTGTTGCGCTGGGGCGATAGGGAAGCGACGGCGTACTTTCCATGAGCCGAAGGTATGAGCGAGGTGTTGGGAATAAAACACCGACAACGCTGCCGGTAACATGCGGCCGTGACCTGGCACTCATTAGATACTCGCGATGGCTGCTCCAGGGATATTCGTCGTATGCCGCCAGTCCCGCTTTTTGTGGATTCAGATGAATGTATCGAATTGCCTCGAGTAAATATACTTCTGACTTAATGGGCGAATCCCAAAACCGCTCCTGAAACACGTGGCCGATATGCCCCGTCCGCGCATTGTACCTGCCCGCATACGATACTGCTACCGCGTGCATCGCGTCGCTCTTGCGGTCGTCCGGATCGTCGATGAGCAGATGAATGTGGTTTCCCATAAGGCACCAAGCGATAAGCTCGATATTGTGTTTGGGGAGGATCGCATCGAGGATCTGAAGCATGGCGATTCGGTCCTCGGCATCGTCAAACAGCAATTGCCCTCCGTTTCCACGCAACGTGATGTGGAAATAACCGGTTGGTGACTTTGAACGAGGTTTTCTCGGCATGGCCCCTCCTTTAGCTTGGATGGGCTGAAGATACCTCATTCGGAGGCTTCGGTTGTCGAGATTCAGTTCACCGACTATAGCTGCTACCTGCCGAAATGTTATTGCGTTTTCAAATTGATGCTTTTTAATGGTAATTGAGCAAGACAGGCGCGCTTGTTGTGGATGCGGCCGTTGGTTGCGTCGATCTGGACGGCCCCCGCGTGATGTCATCGCAAATGGGCTTCATGTATTCTACGGATATAGAAAAATGGCCGGGCGCTCACAAACAAAACGGAGCACCCGGCCATTTACTGATTGTTTGTTGACGTTTGGCCAGATAAAACCTGCCAAAATAAACCTGTCCCTTTTTGGCAGGTTAGTTGAGGGCGGCTTGGGCTAGGCGGGCTTCGGCGGCCTCTTCGGTGACGCCCAGGGCCACGGCGAACTCCTCGATGGAGCGGCGCTTGGCTTCCTTGAGTACGCGCATGTAGTAGGAGCTGGGCTTTTTATCTGCTTCCTCGGCCTGGCGAATACGGTGCATCATGGTTTTTGCCACGCGAACCGTCTCGGGCGCGCCCAGTTTGAGCTGCTGCTTAAAGTGCGTCTCCTCGAGCGAGCTATTGCGCTCGGTAAAGGTGTCGCACTCCAGCTCATCGTAGTGGCTCAGCAGGTGCTCTGCATCTTGCTGGGAGATAGCGGCATGCAGACGGTCGGCCTGCGCCACGGGGTACATGAGAATCGTCTGCGCATGTCCCTGTTTGGTCTCGAGCAACAACATGGGCTGCGGTGTGTCGTCCCTAAAGCCGACGACGGTACAGACTCCCTGACCCGGATGAATGACGTGTTGACCGATTGAGAACATGCTACCTCCAACTTATACGAATTTACGTATGTCTAGAATAACACGCTGACGTGCGCAAACCCTTACTTTATGCAGGAAAAGCACACAACTCTGATAGGTAAGAGTATTCGATAACAGACGCAGCTCATTCACACCTTTATGCATTTTCAACGCCTGCATAATCTGCAGGCAGACCGGCATCTTTGAGTGACTCCATACAAGCGGTAGTCATTTTTGTGCATATGCAATATCTATTAGCTTTACCCTGCGACAGTAGTTACCGCTTGTGATAGAGTGCTACAAACTCTGGCTTTTGCCCTACGAGTGACCAAGAGCTCGGGGGCTTTAACACAAGGAGGATCTATGCCCGAGAAGATTGAAGAGCTGGTACGCGCTGCGCTTGCTGCGGCCCAGGAGGCCGGCGACCTTTCCGCATTTGAACTTGACGACTGCGCTATCGAGCGACCGGCTGATACTTCTCATGGCGAGTGGACCTCCACCATGGCCCTGAAGTCCGCCAAGCTGGCTCACTGCGCCCCGCGCAAGATCGCCGAGGCCGTCGTTGCCCATATGCCCGAGGACCCCGCGATCGAGAAGGTCGAGATCGCCGGTCCTGGCTTCATCAACTTCTACCTCTCCGTCGCCGTCAAGAACGCCATCTTTGGCGAGGCCCGCGAGAAGGGTATGGACTTCGCTAAGTCCAACGTCGGTGGCGGCCTGAAGACCCAGGTCGAGTTCGTCTCCGCCAACCCCGTCGGCCCCATGCACATCGGTCATGGTCGCTGGGCCGCTCTGGGCGACTCCCTTTGTCGTGTGATGGACCACGCCGGTTACGACATCCAGCGTGAGTTCTACATCAACGACCACGGCTCTCAGATGAACACCTTCGGTAACTCCATCAGCACGCGCTATATGCAGCTTGCCGACATCATCGCCAAGCAGGGCGTGGATATCGACGAGGCTCACAAGCTTCTGATCGCCGACCGCGACGCCTTTGTTGCCGACGAGAGCGACGAGCATCCCGAGACCCATCCGTATCAGGACAACTTTGCCGAGACTCTGGGCAAGGACTCCTACGGCGGCGACTACATCATCGACGAGGCTGCCGAGTTCTGGCGCACCGACGGCGATAAGTGGGTCAACGCCGATCCGCAGGAGCGCATGGAGAGCTTCCGCGAGCGCGGCTACGTAAAGATGGTCGACAACATGCGCGACCTTTGCCACGCCGTTAACTGCGACTTTGATCGTTGGTTCTCCGAGCGCTCTCTGTACGTGAAGGACACCGAGGGCGAGACCGCCGGCACCTCCGCCGTCGACCGCGCTTTTGAGAAGCTCGACAAGATGGGCTATCTCTACACCAAGGACGGCGCCCTGTGGTTCCGCTCCACCGATCTGGGCGATGACAAGGACCGCGTCCTGATCAAGTCCGATGGCGAGTACACCTACTTCGCCTCCGACGTTGCCTATCACTGGGATAAGTTCCAGCGCGTCGACCACGTCATCGACATCTGGGGCGCCGACCACCACGGCTACATCGAGCGCGTCCGCTGCGTCTGTGACGCCTTGGGTTACCCCGGCAAGTTTGAGGTTCTGCTGGGCCAGCTCGTCAACCTGCTGCGTAACGGCAAGCCCGTCCGCATGTCCAAGCGCAAGGGCACCATGGTGACCCTGCAGGAGCTCGTCGACGAGGTCGGCTCCGACGCCGCTCGCTACACGCTCATCTCCAAGAGCTCAAACCAGATGGTCGACTTCGATATCGAGGCCGTCAAGAAGCGCGACAACTCCAACCCGGTGTACTACGTCCAGTACGCTCACGCTCGCGTGTGCTCCATCCTGCGTCGTGCCGCCGACGTTACCGCCGAGCAGGCCGCCGAGATGGGCATGAAGGCCGTCGCCGAGAAGGCTATTGGCGAGAACGTCGATTACTCGCTGCTGACCGACCCGACCGAACTTGCCCTTTCGCGTAAGCTCAACGAGCTCACCGACCTCATCGGTAGCTGCGCTCGCGATCGCGCCCCGTTCCGCCTGACTCACTTTGCCGAGGAGCTCGCCGGCGACTTCCACAGCTTCTACGCCGCCTGCCAGGTCCTTCCGAGCGAGGGCCATCCCGTCGACCCCGAGCTCTCGCGCGCCCGTTTGGCCGCCTGCGACGCCGTCCGTGTGACGCTCGCCCTGGTGCTTACCCTCGTTGGCGTTTCTGCCCCCGAGCAGATGTAAGCGCTGGTCGTTTGACTGCGTTGGTTTGGTTTGACTGAGCCTCGAAAGCCCGATCTCCCATGCGGAGGTCGGGCTTTTTGCGTTTAGCGAGACAATTTGGCTTGCTGGAAAATGCTATCAAATCGCAACTATACCGGTTTACTACGATGAATCGAGGGATTCCAATCACACGGGCTTTTCACCGAAAAGTGCAAGCCATCTAGCTGGGGTTTTTTTTTTCGGTTTTTGGCGTGGTCGTGGTTGAGCGATTCATCGTAGTAAACAGCCATAGTTTTGAAAATGACCCTAGGGGACGGAGGAAAACGGATCATTTTTGTCCCGTGGAGGAACGGTGGGATACCTTCTGCCAAGAATCGGGGGCATCTACTACGTTTAAGTGCGTACCCCGAACCACGCCGAAAATCGCAATATTAAAACCGCAGGTAGCAGGTCTGCGACTTTCGAAAAATAGTGAGTATGGTCAGGGGTGCGGGGGCAAACGTAGTAGATGGGCGCGATTCGTGGCACATCGATCTTGGGGCCGATGCCCTTGTCCCTTAGCTGTTCCGTTTTCTCGATGCTTGAGGCTTGATCTGCCTTCTTCTTATGAGTTGCGGTGGAATGGTTCCTGCTTGAGGGGTGCCGGCCGGGATTTGGGAACTATTTCACCGCAGCTTTTGATGCGGCGATGGTGTACGCCGGAACTTTGTAAAGAGCATCCCTTTTGACTAGTCGTTTAAGAACGTCCCCGATGACTAAGTTGCAGGTGGTTGCGGTTGTGTTACACTAACGCTGCGTATATAACGCAATCATCTCTATACAGATCAATGATGTCCGTCGGTATTTGACGGAGCTAGACTGTTTAGCCGCCCTGAAGGTTTATGCAGGGAGCATGTGATCACAGGGCTTGAAAAGAAAGTTGAGCAAACACTGTGTCTGATCAACAACAAGAAAACGAAATAACGACGACGCAAACGGCTCCCGCTGCACCGGTTACGTCGGACCAGGCCGTGCTTTCCGCGCCGGCGCAGGTCTCGGCTCCCGAGGCGCTTAAGGCCGCCGCGCCCACCACGCCCGTTGCTAGCGAGGAGGCTGCTCCCGCTAAGCCTAAGCGCACGCGTCGTTTGGCCAAGCCTGCTGCGGACGGCGAGGATGCCGAAAAGCCCAAGCGTCGTACGACGCGCACCACGCGCGCGAAGCGCCCCGTTGCCACCGATGCTTCGGCCCCCATTTCCGATGAGGTCGCGCAGGCCCGTGCACTGGCGCAGATTAGCGAGGCCCAGGTTGTGCGTGCCCGCCGTCGCGCTGCCGAGCGCGAGGCCGCGGCATTGACTGAGTTCGCTGCGCCGGTCGCCCCCGAGACTCCTGCTGCCGAACAGTCGGCCGAGAAGCCGGCACCGCGCACGCGTCGCAGTGCGGCAGCCAAGACGCAGCAGCCCGTCGAGCAGCTGACTCCTGAGGTCGCTGAAGCTCCGGCTCGTTCTGCGGCAGGGGAGGGCGCTTCCTCCGCTGAGCCCGTCGTGCACGCTGAGGTCAACGAGGTTCCCGTCGTTGATCCGGCTCTGCGCCCGCATCGTCGCGGCCGCAAGCCCAAGGCGTATGTTGAGGCCGAGAAAGCCGCTGCCGCAGCAGCTGCTGCCCAGGGCGCAGCGGTGACGGCCGAGCCTACGGCCACGGTTGATGCCCCGGTCCAGGACGCTCCGTCCACCGAGGCTCCCGCATCTGCCGATGCCGAGCCCGCCGATGTCCGTCCCGGCCGCAGCCGTCGCACCGCGGCAAAGCGCTCGACGAAGGCGAAGGTCAAGGCTGAGGCCAAGCCCGTCGACGATAAGTCCTCGGAGGTAACCGCCGATGCCGCTTCCGAGGCCGAGAGCGCCGATCAGCCGGCAACTGAGAAGCCCAAGCGTACGCGCAAGAAGTCCGCAAGGGCCAAGGTTGCCGAGCAGCAGGGCGACGCCGATCCCAGCGCCCATGCCAACGCCGATGCCAAGGCAGAGGGCGAGGCCCCGTCCGGCACCGATGCGCCCGCAGCCGCGGCTGACGGGGGCGCCGAGGCCGAAGCGGGTGTCCGTCCCGGCCGCCGTCAGCACAAGCGCAACGACGAGCGCAACGACCGCAAGGACGATCGCAACAACGACCGCCGCAGCCGTCAGCGCGACCGCAAGCAGCGCAACAAGGAGCGCAACGCCGCCCCCACCGAGCCCACGCTTTCGCGCGAGGAGCTTGCGGCCATGAAGGTCGCCGAGCTGCGCGAGAAGGCAAAAGAGTTCGAGATCGAGACGACCGGCAAGAAGAAGGCCGAGCTTGTCGAGGAGATCTACACGACCGCCGCGAAGGCCGAGGGCTTCCGCGATATTAAGGGCATCCTGCAGATTCGCCCGGACGGCTCCGGCATCATCCATGCCCACGGTTACATGAAGTCCAACGAGGACGCCTTCGTCCCCGCTTACCTCATCCGCTCCGCGCGTCTGCGTACGGGCGATGTCATCGAGGGTTCGCTGCGCCCCTCGCGCGGCGGCGACAAGCGCGCCGGCCTCGCCAAGATCAAGACCGTTAACGGCATGGATCCCGAGCAGATCCGCAACCGCCCCAAGTTCGGCGACCTTACCCCGGTCTATCCCAACGAGCCGCTGCGTATGGAGCACGGCAAGGACTCCATTACCGGTCGCGCTATCGATATCGTGTCACCGATCGGCAAGGGCCAGCGTGGCCTGATCGTGTCGCCGCCCAAGGCCGGCAAGACAACGATCCTTAAGAAGATCTGCCAGTCCATCTCGATCAACAACCCCGAGGTGCACCTCATCTGCCTACTCGTCGACGAGCGCCCCGAAGAGGTCACCGATATGCAGCGCTCCATCAAGGGCGAGGTCGTGGCCTCGACCTTCGATATGCCTGCCGAGAACCACACCCGCGTGGCCGAGCTCGTCATCGAACGCGCCAAGCGCATTGTGGAGCTGGGCGGCGATGTCGTGGTGGTGCTCGACTCCATCACGCGTCTTGCCCGCGCCTACAACCTGGCGGCACCCGCCTCGGGTCGTATCCTTTCGGGCGGCGTCGATTCGGCAGCTCTCTATCCGCCCAAGCGTTTCCTGGGTGCAGCCCGCAATATCGAAAACGGCGGCTCGCTCACCATCCTCGCCTCCGCCCTTATCGACACCGGCTCCAAGATGGATGAGGTCATCTTTGAGGAGTTCAAGGGCACCGGCAACATGGAGCTCAAGCTCGACCGCGATCTTGCCGATCGCCGCATCTTCCCGGCCATCGACCCCGTTGCCTCCGGTACGCGCAACGAGGACCTGCTGGTCGACGAGCAGATGCGCCCGTTTGTCTTCGGCCTGCGTCGCATTCTCGCCGGTATGAACAACACCGAGCGCGCGGCGGCGTCGTTTATTAAGGGTCTTAAGGGCACCAACACCAACCAGGAGTTCCTGGTGCGTTCGGCCAAAAAGCACAGCGACTACGAGCAGACGTTTTAGACCAAAAGCCGCACGCTATATCGCCATAAGAACGGGCAATCGGGCCGGGGTTTATGCCCCGGCCCTTTCTTTACGGCGCCACTCGGCAACATTTTTTGACCTTATGAGCGACAAGCAGCAGTTTTCGAGCCATAATCCGGCCTCATCGCTTGCAATCGGAGGGTCGGTTTCGCATAATAACTTTTAAGCTTCGCGACGGAAAACGCAGATGAAACGAACTATATACCGTTGCTTTGGGACGCATGTCCCGCTTCATCTTCTCTCGCGCAGCCAACTAAATGATGCGATTTGGGTGCTGGAAGATGGGGAGAGCTCATGGCTTCTTCTGATGCAACACAACGAGCAGTCCTTGCCGGACTTTCCTGCGGGATCGGCCTTGCCGCCCCCGTGGTGATGTATGCCGCGACGTTGCCGTTCTCGTCGGTCAACGAGACGGTTGTCGCGGGCGCGGTTCCCTTCGCCGTTGGTGCGGTGGCGGGCGTGGGCATCTACGCAGCCTCGCTGGGCATCTCCGAGTATCGTGCCGAGCACGATGGCCGCCTGTTTGAGCCCGATGCCGTGGGCGGCGCCGCTCAGTTTGGCCGGACCCACAACGAGTTCAAGACCGCCTCGATTCCCGCACAGCAGCAGGGGGCGGCGCCTCAGCCTGCGGCTCCGGCTGATCAGGCCAATGCCGCACAGCCTTCTTCCGCATTTCTCTCCGGCCTGACCGGTGCGTTCCAGCGCCGTCACGCCGACGATGGCGTTCCCACCATCGCGCGCGCGGCTAACGCCATGGATGAGGCCGAGGCCTGGTCTATGATCGACAGCATGCTCGATGACGATTCCCCGGTCAGCTGCGATCCCGTGCGTTCGCGCGATGTCTACCAGGTCGCAATCGATGAGCTCACCAACGGTGGAAAGACCGGTTCTTACAATCGCGATGACATTGCCGCTGCCGCACGCGCCGTCTCGGGCTCTCACGCCGCCCCTGCGGGTAGTACCGCAGCCTTCGTGGCGCTTGTGGCCAACGCCGCCAACAATGCCGCCTATAGCGGCGCGTCGTCGGCTGCGTACACTTCTGCCGCGGCGGCCGCTTCGACCGGCCAACAGAGCGCAGCTCAGGTGGCTCCTGTCGCCGACCCCTTTGCCGATGAGCCCCTGGCTGTCGACGAGGAGACCGTTGCCGCTCGCCGAGCCGCCGAAAGCTCGCTTTGGGGCGCTTCGGCCCAAATGCAGGCCGCGGAGGCGGCGCCGTACAACGCCAAGCTCGCCAGCATGCCCATCATTTCCGATGCCAAGGGTGTGGATCTCTCCGATCTGGACGAGCCTGCCGCCATCACTGCGTCTATCGATGCCCAGGATCGCGTGGATACCGACAGTCTCCCCGATGCCTCTCTTGAGGAAGATATCCCCATGGCCGATTATTCGGGCCACGAGGACATGTGGGCCGCCGCTATGGCGATCATGGCCGAGGCTGCCGAGCCCGCCCCCGTGGCGGTGCCCACGCCTGCAGCCTCACCTGTCTCGGTTGCTCCCGTCTATGTCGGCCGCCACAGCTCCGTGCTTCCCGAGGATACCGCGCGTATCTCGCGCGAGGGTATCGAGCGCGCCGAGGCTATCGCTGCCGGCGTTATGGAAAACCGTCGTCATGAGCGCGTCAATCAGATTCTCGAGGAAGAAATCAACCGTCTGCAGTCTGCGGCCGTCAAGCGCACGGGTCGTGCCTATCTGAGCGTTATCGAGGGCGGTACCGCCAGCTTTACGCCGCTGCGCGCGGAGGCATAATTGCCGCATGGTTAAGGTCGATCGAAAATGGGCGCTTGCCGCCTGCGCCATGGTGCTCGTCATTTGGGGCAATTCGCTGGTTCCCGGTACGGGCTCTGGTTCGTTGAGCCTGTCGATTATGGAATCCATTCGCGGCTTTTTGCAGACCCTGGGGCTTCCATACGAGTGGGTGACCAACTTCGTCGTGCGCAAGTGCGCTCATTTTACCGAGTACATGGTGCTTGGCATCTTGGCGACGCACGCCTTTGACCTCGAAGGCCGGCGTACGTTTGATGTGTTGCTGCCCACGGCGGTGTTCTTGCTGCTTGTCCCCTCTATCGACGAGACGATCCAGCTATTTGTGCCCGGTCGCGCCGGCATGATTACCGATGTGATGATCGACTGCTGCGGGGCGACGACAGGCGTCGTACTCCGATATCTCTTACGGTCGCTGATGTACACCAAAAAGGCCGCCTAGGACGTTTTGCTTGGTCCTAGGCGGCCTTGTGCGTTTGAGGGCCTCTGCGGGGCGTGACGGCGTTTTCCGGGCGTTTTGCGAGTTTGGCTACGCTGCGCCCCGCTGATGTGTCCTTTACTGGAGCGCCTGGGCGCCAAGGGCCAGACAACCCATGATGCCCTGCTTGCCCTCAAGGCTGTTATTGACAATGTAGGTTTCGATGTCGTTGACCTCGGGCGTGACGATATAGCCGTTGAGCATCTCGGCGCACTTCTTGCGCGCGAGCGGCACGATGGGGGTGTGGTCGGCCACGCCGCCGCCGATGATGATCTTTTGCGGCGCGTAGCACAGCGTGTAGGTCATGAGCGCCTGTGCCAGGTAGCCTGCGAGCAGGTCCATGGCCTCCGGATCTTCGGCCATGTCTCCGGCGCTCTTGCCATTCCAGCGCTTTTTAACGCCGGGGCCGGCGATGAGGCCCTCGAGGCAGTTGTCGTGGAAGGGGCAGGCGCTATGCTCGCCGATGGTGTCGCGCGGATCGCGCGTGACCAGGATATGGCCGGCTTCGGGATGCATCATACCGTGCACGAGCTGGCCGCCCGAGAGCACGCCGGCGCCCACGCCGGTGCCGATGGTCAGGTAGACCACGTCGGTGAGGCCCTGGGCGCAACCGAAGGTGACCTCGCCCAAGCAGGCGACGTTGACGTCGGTGTCGTAGCCACAGGGAATATTGAGCTCGTTTTGAATGGTGCCCAGCAGATCAAAGTAGCGCCATGCCGTTTTGGGCGTCTCCAGGATCTTGCCGTATTGGGGCGAGGCAGGGTTGACTGCCGTGGGGCCAAAGGCGCCAATGCCCAGCGCGGCGATGCCCTTGTCGGCAAACCATGCGTTGACGGCCTCAACGGTCTCCTGCGGGGTCGTGGTCGCAATCTGCTCGCGCTCCAGGACCGTACCGTCTGCATAGCCCGTGGCGCAGACCATCTTGGTGCCGCCAGCCTCGAGCGCTCCGATAAGCTGCTGCTCTGCCATAGTATTCCTCTCTCTGGGACGAGTTGCTCCGTGACTAAAGTATAGAGCTCTAAACCATTTAAGAAAGCGCTATAAAAAGAAGCCTCGCAACGCGGCGGGCGGTGCGAGGCTTCTTTGGTTGCTTTAGTTGCTGGGCCGTCCTTACCCGCGCGGCTTGATTTTATCACGTAGCGACTTGAGGTTCTCCAGTGCCGCGTTAAGCGTCTCGTCTCGCTTGGCAAAGTGGAAACGAATCAGATGGTTGACGGGCTCGCGGAAGAAGCTCGAGCCGGGTACGGCGCCCACGCCCACCTTAGACGCGAGGTCCTCGCAGAATTTGAGGTCGCTATCATATCCAAACTCAGAGATGTCCATCATGACGTAGTAGGCGCCCTGTGGCACGTTGTGCTCAAGACCGATGCTGTCGAGTCCCTGGCAGAACAGGTCGCGCTTGGCGGCGTAGAGGTCGAGGACCTCATCGTAATAGCTGTCGTCGAAGTTGAGGGCGGTAACGACGGCCTCCTGCAGGGGAGCGGCGGCACCCACGGTGAGGAAGTCGTGGACCTTCTTGATGCGCTCGGTGATCTGGGCCGGGGCAATGGTGTAGCCCAGACGCCAGCCGGTGATGGAGTACGTCTTGGACAGCGAGCTGCAGCTGATGGTTCGCTCGAACATGCCGGGCAGCGTGGCCATATAGACGTGCTCGTGGGGCGCGTAGACGATGTGCTCGTACACCTCATCGGTGATGCAGTAGGCGTCGTACTTTTTGCAGAGGTCGGCGATAAAGGCGAGCTCCTCGCGCGTAAAGACCTTGCCGCAGGGGTTGGAAGGGTTGCACAGGACGATGGCCTTGGGATCATTGTCGCGGAAGGCCGCCTCGAGGACCTCGCGATCGAAGTCGAACGTGGGCGGGTTGAGCGGCACATAGATGGGCTCGGCACCTGAGAGGATGGTATCGGCGCCGTAGTTCTCGTAGAACGGCGAGAAGATGACGACCTTGTCTCCGGGGTTCGTAACCGTCATCATGGCGGCCATCATGGCCTCGGTGGAGCCACAGGTGACCACGATGTTCTGGTTGGGGTCGACCGGCATGCCCATAAAGTGCTCCTGCTTGGCAGCGAGCGCCTCGCGCATGGCCTGGGAGCCCCAGGTGATGGAGTACTGGTGATAGAGCGGCTTGGGGTCGGCGGCGATGGTGCTCAGGCTGTTGAGCAGCTGCGCCGGGGGATCGAAGTCAGGGAAGCCCTGCGAGAGGTTGACGGCACCGTACTTATTGGAGATGCGTGTCATGCGGCGGATGACCGAATCGGTGAATGATGCCGTGCGATTGGAGAGTTCTTTCATGACGGTCCTTTCGAGGGTTTGCAGTGGGGCAAGTTTACTCCTATGAAAAGGGTGGGAATTGCTCGAAACGCACTCGAAAAACTCTTTTCAAAATTCTTGAAAATTGGGGCTTGCATCGCATGGCGTTCCTTGCAATAATAGTCGAGCGCGAAGCGCACAGGACACGGTGGGTGTAGCTCAGTTGGCTAGAGCGACGGGTTGTGGTCCCGTAGGTCGAGGGTTCGAGTCCCTTTACCCACCCCAGTTCTTGCTTCGTGTTGATATCGGGTCGTTAGCTCAGTTGGTAGAGCAGGGGACTCTTAATCCCAAGGTCCAGGGTTCGAACCCCTGACGGCCCACCACACGATATCTCCTCTAAAGTCCGCCATAACGGACTTTAGCTTTGGGTCGTTAGCTCAGTTGGTAGAGCAGGGGACTCTTAATCCCAAGGTCCAGGGTTCGAACCCCTGACGGCCCACCCAAAGATTGTAAAAGCGACTGGCTTCGGCTGGTCGCTTTTTTGTTGGCCTCACATGGGGTCGAACCCGAAAGGGCGCGGAGCTGAGCTGTCTGCACCGTGATTCCCTTAGGGAAAACACGGCTCAAGCCCCGTAAGCGTGTTCTCCTTGGGGGAATCATACTTACGGGGCTCGATGCATGTTGAGAAATTGTGATCAAACTCAAAGTGTGAATCGATTCAGTCTGCTCGATAGTGCGAACCGAGGCTTTCAGTCCGTTTGCGCATGGCTTTGACCATCTCCGCAGCCAGCTGAATCTGCGACTTTAGGCGGGCGAGGGCAGCGATTTCGCTGTCATTGGCGTGCGGCTTATGCAGCGACGTCGCCTCGTCTTGTAGGCTTTCAAGCTCTTGAAGCGCCTCGGATAGGCCTGGTTCGGTCCTGTTGATCATGCAGTAGGTGCTCATTGTGTGTTTGAGGCAGCGGGTTAGGCGCTCGGCGACTGCTGTAGCGATACCATGCTCGGGGAGGGCGACATCCACCGGTGCGTCAGCCTCGGGAGCGTCCAGTGCTGCTCGAGCCGCCGATGCGCCCGCGATACGCCCGAATACGATGCCATTGGCGCTCGACAGCCCTCCGATGCGGTCGGCGCCGTGCATGCCGCCTGTTGCCTCGCCACAGGCGTAGAGGCCCTCAACGCCCGTGTACGTGGTCTTGTCGATCTTGATACCGCCGTTAGCGGCGTGGGCATACATCGCCACACGTATCTCGTCGCTCGGAGCGATACCATGCTCGTCTTGTAGCCAAGTGGCAAATGTCTGCACGAACTCGGGGACATTCTCTCGCGGGAAGTCGTAGTGGAGCGCCAGGCCTTCGGCACCCGCTTGATCGATGGCAAGATCGATGGCGCGGGAAGCCAGACGTGAAGTGAAGGGACCATATCCGGAGCGCTGTTCAAGCAAATCGTCCAGCTTGACGTCGGCGATATCGACCGGCTGGTCGAACTTGACGTAGCGCCAGGTCTTCTCGTTAAAGACAAGGTTGCGCTTAGGCTCAATGAAGCCGGGCATCATCTGCATGAACTCTATATTAGTAAGGGACGCACCGTGCGACCGCGCGATGGCTTGTGATGAGCTGAGCACGTCGGCGGAAGTGAGGCTGCGCTCGAATAGACCGCCGGTACCGCCGGCGGCGATGATAGTGGCCTTGGCTGTAAAGGTCACAATGCGCTCGTCCGTTTGGTTGAAGAGCACGGCGCCGACAATTTTTCCGTTCGTATCCTCAACAAGATCGATAAGCTCGTGGCGGGGGAGCAGGCGTATGCCGAGCGAGTCGATCTGGGCCGTACACGCGTCTTCGAGGGGTTTGCGGGTGAGGCCGCGCCACATTCTCGTCTTGTGGTCGAAGCAGGGGATAAATTGCTTTTGCTGGGCGCTTTCGGCGCTTTGCGGACGCTGGAGTTCTACGCCCAGATCCTGTTCGAGCCAGTCAATCGCTTGGGGAATGCCGTGGACGAACGTCTGGACGAGTTCGGGGTCGGCAACGCCGCCACCGACGGTTTGGATGGTGTCGATAAGGTCTTGTTCGTCGTCTTTGTCGACGGGACCAATAAGCCCGAGGCCCCAGGTGCCCGGGAAGAAGCTCGATCCGCTCATGGTCTTGCCGGCGCTTGCGATGGCAACGGTTGCACCCGTGCGTGCCGCTTCGATGGCGGCGCAAAGGCCCGCAATGCCAGATCCAATTACCAGTACATCAGTTGATTCCATGGGATTCCTTTCTCGTCCGCGCATTGTCGCATGGGAGATTGGCAAAGGTATCGCAAAGATGGGATAAATCGGCAAAGGGCGAATATGGCACGTGGACGTTAGGGGCGCTTGGCTGCTCCTTCTCCTCACACTTCATGTTCCATCAGAACTGATATATCGGCTCTCGAACGCTTTGTGGCGACAAAAAAGAGCCGCTACCCGGGTGGGTAGCGGCTCTAAAGCTCAACTATATGAGCATCGCGCGGGCGCGATTAGGCCTT
>CAUFWM010000021.1 GCA_959596505.1 uncultured Collinsella sp. | reverse complement strand
GCACGGTCTTGTTGTGGGCGATCTCGCGCATGGTGTGTCCGACCTCGGAGAACACGCCGCCCACAATGTAGCCGATGGTGTCTTCGGGCTTGCGCTCGCGACCGTATTTTTGCTTATAGGTGCGGATGAGCGGCAAGGTAAAGATGAGCCACCAGGCGCCGGTGATAATAAACGACAGGCGCGTGGCCAACATGGTGGGGACGCCAAGGGCCGGACCGCCCATAATGAGCGCCAGGCAGATGATGAACGGCACGGTGGAACCGATGTAGCCCCAAGCGAAGCCCGAACTCGACACGGCGTCCATGCGCTCATCGGTGGTGACATCGGGCAACATGGCGTCGTAGAACGTCATAGACGAGTTGAGGCCGATGGTGCACAGCACATAGACGGTCAAAAACGCCATGGCGGACATCGGGATAGCCTGTGCAAAGCAAAGCACGAGACCCGTCAGGAAGAAGCCCAAGAAGAACTTGATCTTGTTGCCGGCGTAATCGGCAAGCGCGCCCAGAATGGGCATGAGCATGGCAATGACCAGCGAGGCAATCGTCTGCGCGTTGCCCCAAGCGACCACCAGGTCGGCCGAGGAAGCGCCGGTATTGATGGCGTTAAAGTAGATGGGCACCACCGAGGTATTGAGCAGCACGAGGGCCGAGTTTCCCACATCGTACATGACCCAGTTACGCTCGAGCTTGGTGTATTTCATGGACAGGGACCCTTCGTATTCGCCCGATATGCAGTTAATTCATCGTACCCCAATTGTCCAGAAGCACCGGTAAGGATTCGGCAAAGGGGCACGCATGGGCCCTATTCCTCGCGGTCGAACTCCTCATCGACATTGAGCACGCGACCGCTGTAGTTGACGTGACTGGTCACGGCCTCCATGTCGCCGGTCTCGATAAAACGCGCGACCGTACACTCGTAATCGACCAGCGCGCGATCAAAGACCTCGGGGAAACTCTCATTCGAGACCTTATCGGTAAAGGGATTCTTCCATGTCAGATGGCCCAGGTTACCGGTGCGCTCGGGCAGCTCCGTCGTCACGCGATGGGCAAGGCCGTCGAGCAGCGAGTAGTCGTGCACCAAGCCCTCAACCAACGAGATCGCGCGCGTCTTTACGGAGCCGGCCGGCTCAATCGCGCGGTAAAGTCGCTGCATATTGGCAACGGCGGCACCGTATTCCCCCGCCGGAATGTCAATACCGTACACGCGTCCGGCAACATAGCTCATCAGCACGCCGGCAACGCGATTGATACGGTCGGTGGTGACGATCTCGCCCGCCGGCGGGTAATCGTCGACCGTAGCGCCATCGCGTTTAAGCTGCAGCATCAGTACATCCAGGTCGCTCTCGATCACGGCATGGACCTGACTGCTCGAATCCTCAAGCTCTGAATCGGACTCCACGATGCCAAACTGTTGCTCATAGACAAAGGGGTGGGCGTTGCGGTCGAGCACGTAATGAGACAGCAGGCCCAGCGCAAAGGCGCGACCCAAGCTGGCGTCGCGCGGCAACAGATGCGACACGCCGTCGCGCAGGCACGCGAACTGGCGAGACATACGCGACCGATGCATGACCTGCGCCAGCAGCGTGCAGTCGGAAACACGCGGTGTCAGAATGTGAAAGAAAAACGGGTCGGGGCCTTGGTTGCCCAAGATAAAGGCAATGCGCTCTTCATCGGACGTGATGACGCCCTGCGGAAGACGGTCGATGCTTTCCTCGCCAAACAGATGATGGGTGATAAGCGCGGGCATAATGATCCTTTCGATTTCATTCGATGCCACCCATTATGCCCACCGCGCGCCCATGCCAAACCTGCGATGGTAAACGACGGCACGCAGACCGTCTACGCAAGCCCCAAGTGTGCTTTAACCTCGGCAGCGCGACGGCGGGACACGGGCACCGTCGAGGTTACGCGATCGAGCCTGAGCTCCATAAGACCCGTGGAACCGATCTCGACATTGTGCACGTCTTCCAAATTGACCAGATAGCTGCGATGAACGCGAATAAAGCCCTCGGAGACCAAGCGACGCTCGAGCGAAGAGATCGACTCATTGATCAGGTACGTTCCCTCGGCGCAGATGGCGTTGCAAAAATCGGCGCGCGCCTCAAAGTAGCAGACGTCTGCGGCGGGAATGAACACCTTTTTGCCCCCGCGGTCCACCGTCAGACGCAAAGGCTGGCGCGGAGCGTGGATAACACGACGGACACCCAAGGCTGCCTCGATCTTGTCGAGTGCCTTTGACAGGCGTGCGTCCTCGACCGGCTTGACGACATAATCGACGGCATCGAGGTTATAGGCATCGGCCGCATACTCGGCAAACGCCGTCACAAACACAACCACCGGCGGCGTCTTTAGGTTCTGCAGCGTCTCGGCAAGCTCAATTCCCGAGCGACCGGGCATGGTAATGTCTAAAAACAGCACGTCGGGCTTGTTCGACAGAATCGACTCCACGGCTTCGGTGACATTGCCCGCCTCGGCAATCTGGCCCACACGCGTATCCTTTTCCAACAGATAGCGTAGCTCAGCCCTAATGGGAGGTTCGTCATCAACCACCAAGATGTTCCAGCCTTCGGACATATGTGCTTCCCCTCTTTTTCTCTCAATCCAACCGCGTGCTACGCCGTCAACGGCGCCGGCTCATGCGGTTCGCCGTTCAACTCAACGATGACCTGCGTTCCCACACCCTCCTGGGACTTCACGCGCATGCCGGAATCTTCTCCGTAAAAGAAATGGATGCGCTGAAGCACGTTGAAGAGCGCCAAGCCGCAACCTCGCTTGACGGAGCCGTCGGCGGTAATGCTCTCGGGCTCCTCTCGGCGATGCTGCTCAAACAGGTGCGCGCAGACTTCTTTGCTCATGCCGATGCCATCGTCCTCGACAATGATCTCCAAGCCGTCATCGGTCTCGAAAGCCCTAACATGAATAGAAAGCGGCTCGGTCTCGCGCTGCGCGTGCTTGATGCAGTTTTCGAGCAACGGCTGCAAGATAAACGGCGGCACCATGCAATCGCGCACCTCAAAGTCGATATCGACCGAGACGCGCAGACGGCCGTCGCCATACCGGGCCTGCATAAGATTGATATAGCGAGTGCCCTGTTCCACCTCGTGCTCGAGCGTTGTGAGGGTATCGGAATCGGACAGTGTCTGACGGTAGTAATTGGAAAAGTCGATGAGCAGCGACCTGGCCTTGTCCGGCTCGGTACGCACGAGCGACACGATGGTGCTGATGGTGTTAAACAGAAAATGAGGATCGACCTGCGATTGCAAGGCGCGCAGCTCCACACGGGCCGTGAGCTCGTCCTGGCGCTCGAGCTCAAAGCTCGCGAGCTGCGTGGAAATGAGGTCGGCAAAGCCCGAGGCAAGCGCCGTCTGGCGCATATCGATGCTGCTCAGACGGGGATAATACAGCTCGAGCGTGCCCACGCAATGCCCGCGCACGGTGAGCGGTGCGACAATACCAGCGCGCAGGCGCGGAAAGTAGCCACCCGCCTCGGTCGAGGCATCGCGCGAAAACACGCTTTGCTCACCGCTGTTGATCACGTTGAGCGTAGTCCGCAGCACCACCGGAGTGCCCGCGGGGCATTTTGCCGAGTCCTCGCCCCAGCTCGCCAGCACCTGCTTGCCGTCGGTAAAGCAGATGGCCGAAGCAATGGTCTCGGAAAGGATGATTTTGGAGGCGCCCAGGGCCGCTTCGGGCGTAAGGCCGCGCGACGTGTAGGCGAATATTTTTGATGCGATGGCGAGCGTACGGTCGGTTGCGCTCGACGTGAGGTCGTCGGGGACCACAAAGACATATGAAAAGAAGAAGCACAGCATGACCAAGCCGGCAATGACGACAACGCCCGGGACGGGGTTGGGATTATCAGTCAAATCCCAGATAAGCAACAGGATAAGCGCCGGAACGACAAAACCGAGCAAGATGGCCTGAACCACATGCTGGGCCGTACGAAAGACCTTGGTAGAGTTGTAGCTCTTGCCCAGAATCAGCCTGTTTAAATCCACCGTCATCCCCTCTTGTCCTTAGCACCCATAGCAATAAAGAGGGCCGCAAGCGACCCTCTCCATTGCATTATGCAATCAAATACTGTGTTTTACATCCAGCCATCGATGAACGGTAGCTTAGGCGCTGTACTTGTTTGCCTCGCCGAAGGTGCCGGCCTCGACAATCCAGCCGTCCTTCATGATGACGTCCATGTTGTCGGTGTTGAGCACGTGGATGTCGGCGGCGACGTCACCATTGACGACCAGCAGGTCGGCGCACTTGCCGGCCTCGATGGAACCGGTCTCGTCCTCGATGTGGCACATCTTGGCACCGTTGAGGGTGGCACAGGTGATGGTCTCGACCGGGGTGAAGCCGATCTTGTCGACGAACTCGTACATCTCCTCAATGGAGCAGGTGCCGTACGGGGTGACGAAGGAGAAGGAGTCGGAGCCGATCGTCATGACGATGCCGCGCTTCTTGGCCTCGCGCAGGCAGTCGTAGTTGCGCTGCAGTTCCTTCTCGACCAGGGTGCCCTCGTACTTGTCGTGCAGCTCGGGGACGTAGACGGGCGGATAGGTGGCGTACCAAGTGGGCAGGAAGGCGATCGTCGGGGTGAAGAAGGTGCCCTGCTCGGCCATGAGGTCCATGGTGCGCTCATCGATATCGAAGCCGTGGATCAGCTGCTCGCAGCCAAAGCGGACGGAATCGTAGGCAGCGGCGTGGTTGTTGTAGCAGTGGCTCCACACGGGGATGCCGACCATCTTGGCCTCTTCGACCACGGCCTGAATCTCCTCGGAGCAGTAGTGCTGGTCGCGGCCGGAGTCCCAGCGCCAGATGCCGCCACCGGTAGCCCAGATCTTGATGGCATCGGGGTTCTCACGCAGGCGACGGCGGACGGCCTTACGCAGATCCCAAGGACCGTCGACCTGATCGCCCCAGGGGTGCGATTCCTTGTTGAGCTCCTGGCTGCAGTGGTGGGAGTCGCCGTGGCCGGCAACGCGGCAGAAGCCAAGGCCGGTTGCCAGAACGCGCGGGCCCTTGAAGACGCCCTTGTCGATGCAGTCACGGATCTGGATACCAAAGCGGCCGATCTCGCAGACGGTGGTGAGGCCGTGGGTGAGGCAGTCGTAGGCCTGCTTGACGGCGACGGCCTGCTTCTCGAGGAGCGGCTGCATGACCCAGTCGGTGTCATCGTCGGTCAGGTTGCCCGAGAAGTGCAGGTGGGTGTCGATCAGGCCGGGAAGGACGGTCTTGCCGGCGGCGTCGATAACCTCAACGCCCTCGGGAAGGTCCTGCATGACACCGGCGTACTCGATCTTGCCATTGTCGTCGACGAGAACGAGGGAGTTCTCGACCGGCTCGGCACCGGTACCGTCGATGAGCTTGCCGCCAACGATTGCATACTTAGTGGACATGGTTCCTCCTTATGGATCCATATAGTGGGCGAGGCCGCGTTGGGTTAAGGCCTCACAAAACTACCCAAGTGGTGCCGGGTTCGGTGCGCGGGAGAGAGGGCCCCGCACACCCGATCCGTCCCGGCTAGGCGTTATTTTTTGCGGGAATTGGTGAAGGCCATGAGGGCCAGGCCAACAGCCAGCCAGCCGATCACGATGCTCCACTCCACCATGTTGAGGGAGGCGGGAGAGAACGGGATCACGAGCAGGCCAATGATGGTGCCGCAGGCAACGATAGCGAGGCTGATGCCAAACTTGCCGCCGGGCACCTCGTAGGGACGAGGCAGGTCGGGCTCGGTGAAGCGCATGCGCAGGCAAGCGAGGGCGACCATGCCGCAGGAGAAGATGAAGGCGAGAGCCGACACGTTGGTCAGAGGGATGAGCATGTTCTTGCCCAGGAACGGACCGACGACGGTGATGACGCCCAGAACGACGCAGGCGAGCTTGGGAGCGCCGGACTTGGGATCGACCTCGGCGAACTTCTCGGGCAGCTGGCCCTTGCGGCCCATGGCGAGCATGATGCGGCTCGTGGCGCCGTAGAAGGAGTTCATCGGGCCCATGGGTCCAAGCGTGGCGATGACGAGCATGGCCAGGTACAGGAGCATGTTGATGCCCTTGAGGCAGGCAAGCGCGGGAACCGGGCTCTTAACAAACTCATGCCAGTCGAGGATGGTGCCGAACGAGTAGATGCAGACCATGTAGAAGCCGCCGGCGGCCAGCAGAGCCAAGGAGATGATCTTGCCGAACTTGTTCCAGTTGAGGCCCTCGGCTGCTTCCTCAGCCTGCTGAGGAATGGTGTCGAAGCCGGCGTAGAAGAACGGAGTCAGAACCAGGACCGAAACGATGCCTGCGAACAGGCTGGTGCCCTCGGTAGCGGGCTTGCCGCCGCCAGCACCGGTGACCTGGGAGAACACGGGCATGGCGTTGTCCGGCGAGCCGGTGAACAGCGAGACGCCCATGGCGAGTAGCATGCCGCAGAGCAGGGCCTTGGTCAGGAAGGCCTGCAGCTTGGCGGCCGAGCTGGCACCGCGGAAGTTGAGGAAGATGACGTAGGTTGCAAAGCCGAGCGCGATCAGCGTCGGGAACAGGTAAACGTCGGCGCCCAGGATGGTGTAGAGCTTGACGGCGCGCAGCCACTCAAGGCCGGGCAGGCTGCCGAACATCTCGGACACGAGGGTCGAGATGGCGATGGCCTCCCACGGGCACAGGATGCCGTTGCCCAGAGCCAGGAGCCAGCCGGTGATGTAGCTCATCGTACGGCCAAAGCTACGATCGACATACTCGACGATGCCGCCCGAAATGGGGATAGCAGCCGTGAGCTCACCGAAAACAGCTCCGACGGGCACGAGGAAGATTGCGCCCAAGAGGAATGCAATCATAGCGGGAACGGGACCGCCGCCCACGACCATCCAGTCGCCGACCTGCAGAACCCAACCGGTACCGATGATGGCACCGAAACCGATGGTGAAGAAGTTCCAGAGCGAAAGCGTTTTCTTCATGCCGCCGTTGTCCTCGACTGCAACTTCTGCGTTCTTGTCCGCCATTGTTCCCCTCCTTTCCTTTTTGACGCCCCCTGGCGTCACCCCTTGCGCGGCCTGTTCGACCGCGCGCTTTTATTTCGTGGCTTTAAGATACGGCCTCGGCGCCACGCTGCCGCTTATGGCTCGACCGAAGGCAGAACTGCAAAACGAGCGGCGCCGTTTTTGGGACGAACGGCGGGAGACGTCATTCGTCCTGGACGCTTTCGTCTTGTCTGCTTTTGGATACCTGTTGCCGTGACGCTTGGCGCGCGGCGCGGCAACGTTCATACCATTTGTCAGGCTTTTGGCGCACACACCCATGTGTCGTGCATCTTTTTATGTAGGATAGACAAGTTACACACGAGGCAAGGTGATTCGAATGGCATACGGATACAATGACGGCGACCAACGGCCACAAAGCGTGCGCCTTGCCGGCCGCACCACGCCAACGCCCAGAAGCACCTCCGACAACGGCAACCAGCAGCGCCCCCAAGAGCAGCCCGGGGCTTCTTCTCGGCAACAAAGCCGTACCGTGCAGCAGTCAGACCGCGTGAGTACGAGCACACGCCAACGCCAGACCGACACATCACAGCCGCGCCGCTACGATCGCCGTAAGACCGACTACTACGTTAAACGCTCCTTTTCGCGACCTCAACGCGATCGCGGCAATTCCGCCCCTCACCCCGCGTCGCATACCACAAGCCACGTGCTTCCGGCCCGCCGCCTACGCCTTGCGCTTTGCTCCATTGCCGCCTGTCTCGTCTTTGTGTTTTTGGGATCCTGTATCTCCCACGGATCAGCCGGTCTTGAGCCCACTGCCGAGGACAAGCTGCTTAAAGCTCCCGTCGCACCCGGTTACTCCTTTGCGTTCTCGACCCCACGCTCGCAATGGCAGGCCGGCACCATGCCCCACATCTACCAAATTGACCCCGCATGGTCGGAGCTGTCCTATGCCGGTGGCACTATCCGCGAAAACGCTTGCGGTCCCACTTGCCTCACCATGGTCTATATCTTTAAGACCGGCCACACCGATAAGACGCCGGTCGATATATGCGCGCTGGCCGAAGCCGGCAACTACGCCCCCACTGGTGCCACCGAGTGGTCGTTTATGACAGGCGGTGCGTGGCAGCTGGGACTCAACGGAACACAGCTCTATAACGATCGTGAATCGATTACCCAAGCACTTCACTCGGGTGCGCCCGTTATCGCCGCAGTGCGCCCCGGTACGTTTACCAACGTAGGCCACTACATCGTGCTCTACGGCATCGACGATGCCAACCAGATTGGCGTCTACGACCCCAACTCGGCCAGCCGCAGCGCCCGTCGCTGGGGCGTCGTAGAGGTCCTCAACGAAGTCGAAGCCATGTGGGCCTACTACTAGTCATTGGGCACTCATTGGGGACAGACTTAAATGAGTGGTCGTTGGGGACAGTCTTACGGACGCCGGCCGAGAGCAGACGAAAAGGGCCACCCCGAACTGCTTGGAACTGCCAGCACGGAAAGCGCATCCTGCTTTGGGGCCCAATAGCGGGATGCGCTTTCCGTTAGCGGCCCGTTTGGGAAACTAGGGACCGCTTTTCGACAAAAATCCGGGATGCATTTTCCGATTGAGGGCCTCAAGGGAAACCGCACCCCATGTTGGACGCTCATTCTGGGATGTGCTTTCCGCAGTTGATCGATGCGGCCTTTAAGGACTGTCCCAAGCTGCCGGCAGGAAAGGAACGTCCCCAAGTGCCGGGTTTCCGCAGTCTGCAATGCTCCTCATGAACAGCCGCCTCAATAGCAAAAGCCCCCGCGGCCGAAGCGGACCGCGGGGGCAACAGACCTGCAAGAGTTAACTCAAGTCCTCGCCATTTGATGCAATGACCTTTTGGTACCAGCAGAAGCTGTCCTTTCGGTAGCGATCGAACGTGCCTTTGCCCGTATCATCGGCATCGACATAAACAAAGCCATAGCGCTTCTTCATCTGCCCCGTCGAGGCCGACACCAAATCGATACAGCCCCACGGCGTGTATCCCATCAGGTCAACACCGTCCTCGACAATTGCATCGCGCAGCGCAAGAATATGCCTGCGCAGGTAATCAATATGATACGCATCGTGGACTTTGCCGTCTTCCAGCGCATCGAGTCCGCCCACACCGTTCTCGGCGATAAAGAGCGGAAGATGGTAACGATCGTGGTAGCCGGCAAGCGTCACGCGCAAACCCAGCGCATCGATCTGCCACTTCCAGGCAGTCTCTTTATCCTTGAGGTACGGATTGCGCAGCGTCGGGAACACGTTGCCCTCCGCCTTCTCGGCGATCACCTGATCATCGGCGCACACCAAGCGCGAGCAATAGTACGAGAACGAGATGAAGTCGACCGTATGCTCTGCCAGATACTCCGTATCGCCTGGCTCAAAGGGCACGTGAACACCCTCTTTCTCGAGTGCACGCAGCTTCCAAGCAGGATAGGCGCCCGCAGCCATCACGTCTGTGTAGAAGTAGCGGCCGCGGTCCTCCTCATACGCAAGCCATACGTCCTCGGGCGCACAACGGTACGGATAGGTCGCACCGGCAGCGATCATGCAACCCACCTTGTTTGCGGGATCGATCTTGTGCAGAATCTCGACAGCGCGAGCACTCGCCATAAACATATGGTGCGAGAACGCCGCGGTCACGGCTGCACGGTCACGCTCATCCTCGAGCGTGACACCCGCGTTGAGATAGGACAGCGCCACGCTGTTGATCTCGTTGAACGTAAGCCAATAACGCACGAGGCCCTGGTACGCGCGTCCGACGGTCTCGACGTAGTGCGCATACCGCTCGATCATCTCTCGGCTTTGCCAGCCACCATAGCGCTCGACCAGAGCCAACGGATAGTCGTAGTGCGACAGCGTCACAAGCGGCTCGATTCCATGCTCGCGCAGCGCCTCGAATACCTGACGGTAAAACTCCAAGCCCTCGCCGTTGGGCTCGGCCTCCATCCCTGTGGGAAAAATACGGCTCCAGCAAATTGAAAGACGCAGGCACTTAAAGCCCATCTCGGCAAAGAGCTCGACGTCCTCATGCCAATGATGGAAGAAGTCGTTGCCCCAGCGGCATGGATACAGCCTGTCCGGATCGTCCACGGGCTTTTGCCTGCCAAACATTACATCCCAGCGGTCGGAACCCTGTGGGATCAGGTCGGAGTGCGACATGCCGCGGCCGCCCTCGTTCCAGCCCCCTTCGGCCTGGTTGGCGGCGAGGGCACCACCCCACAAAAAGCCCTCGGGCATACCGGCGGCAGACGTTCTGTCAAAGTAACTCATGCTACTCAGTATCCTCGGCAGAAGCTGCCGCGACGTTCTCCTGCTCCTGAGCCAGGAGCAGGTTGTCGTACACCTTAAAGAACGGGTACCAGACCACAGCCATAACCACGATCAAAACGATCGTAAACACCCAGATGCGCGGGTCGAGGCACTGGATAAAGCCCTGAACGAAGATGGGGAACGTGCCGCTCACCAAGATGTAGAAGTTAGAGACAAGACCCAGTGAGACCGCACCCCAATACAGCAGGGCCGAGATCATGCCGCCTAGCACAAACGGAATCATGAGGATCGGGTTGAAGATGATGGGCGCGCCGAAAATCGCGGGCTCGGAGATACGGAAGAAGCTCGGCACGATCGATGCCTTGCCAAATGCCTTGAGCTGCTGCGACTTTGCCCTAAACGCGCAGAGCGCCACAAAAGAGAACGTATTACCCGTGCCGCCGATGAGGTTGATGACCATCGACATGAGCACCGGGTGGAACTCAAGCGGCTGCCCGGCAGCATAGAGCGAGGCGTTGGCGGCAAAGGCGGCAAGCGTGACCGGGGCGGTGATGGGCATTACGATCATGTTGCCGTGGACGCCAAAGCACCAAAACAGCAGCGTCATGAAGCAGATAAGCAGTGCGCCGGGCACAGAGTCAACTGCGACGGAAAGCGGGGCAGCGAGCAGCTTCTCGATAACCGAGGGGATGGACAGCGCGGGATCGATCATCTGGATCAGCAGGTTGCCGCCAAAGAAGATGAGGATGTTGGCGAGCATAGGTACGATGGCGCCAAAGGTTTCGGACAAAAACGGCGGCACGCCATCGGGCATCTTGATGGTGATGCCCTTGGTCTGGCAGAAGCGCGTGACCTCGACGGAGACCAAGGCAACGATGATGGCGGTAAACAGGCCCTGCGCACCCAGATAGGTGCAGGGGACCGCCTGGAGCACGGACTCGTCAGCAAGCTGGTAGTAGGACGACGGCGCCGCGGCGATCAGGAACATCACCAGCGAGGTCATGCCGGCGTTAAGCTTGGGCATCTTGTAGGTGCCCGCCAGGTTATAGGCGATTGCGAACGTCACGATCACCGACAGTATGCCCATCGTCATGTTGAAGGGGATGAGCAGCGTGAGCTTATTGGCCGTGGCAAAATCGAGCCAAGGGCCAAAGACGGACCAGAACCCGCCCTGCGCCACCAGGTCGGCCGTGACCGGCGGGTTGGCGAGGACCATAAAGACGGCAGATACCAAGATGAAGCTGATCGCGCTCATAAAGCCCTTTTGCATGGAGGCAAAGTGGCGCTCGGTGCCGCAGAAATTGGCGATAGGGGTCAGTTTTTCCTGAAGCAGGGTCATGAACTTCTCCATGGTCGCCTCCTAACCCAACAGCGACTGGGCGAGTGCCAGCACGTTGGCGGCGTTGCCCATGCCGTAGTCCTGTGCGGGGATGATCGCGGTCGGCTTACTGCTCCCCTGCTTGACGGTGTTGAGCTGGTAGGACACCTGCGGCCCCAAGAGCAGCACGTCATAATTGGCGCACGTCTCCTGATACTCACCGATACCCACCGCATCGATATCGAGCTCGATGCCGTTTTGCTCCGCATATTTCTCGAGTTTCTTCATCAGAATGCTTGTAGACAGACCAGCTGCGCAAACAAGAAGGATCTTCATAAGGGATTCCCTTCGCATTGATTGGTTGGATAGTCACCGCACGCCGCTAGGCGTTCTTGGTTGCAGTGCGCTCATACAGGCAGATCAGCTCCTGCACGAGCTCCTGAGCAAGCATGGAGCACATGAGGTGGTCCTGAGCATGGACCAGCAACACATCCACCGACAGATGCTCGCCCGCTGCCTCAGTCGAAAGCAGCTGCGTTTGGATGTGGTGAGCCTTGATTCCCGCATCCTTTGACTGCTTCATGAGTTTGGCGGCGGCGTCAAAATCCCCCGCTTTTGCCTTTTCAAGGGCTTCGAAGGCAAGGCTGCGCGCCTCTCCCGCTGCAGCGACCAGCTGAAACGAAACCATCTCGGTTCCCTGATCGTCCATAACGGTCTCCTCTCCCGTGATGTTTGGTTTGTACTTGAATATTCGAAACGCCTATCTCCCGCCCGCAATCCTCGAGGTTTATTGCAGGTAGACAGACAGGGTTATCGACAAAAGAGGTCTTAAGCCGTATGCGCTTGCACAAGCGCCATCAGCTCATGCCAGGACCGGCGCTCGCGTAGGCGCTCGACCCCCTGGCGGTCCATAAAGATCTCGGCGAGCAGTGAGCTCAAGATCCGCGCCTCATCGCCGCCCGACCGGGCAAACGACACCATAAAGACGATATCGACCTCATGGCCGTATTCGTCCCAAAGAATGGGATGTTCGAGCAGGCCCACGGTAACAAAGGCCTCGGCGCTCAAGGGATGCATCCCATGGGGCATGGCTACCCCATTGCCAAACGAGGTGGCACTCGCGCTCTCGCGCTCGGCGACCTCTTGGGCAAACTGGGCATCGACACGGCCGCTCTCGACGGCGCGCTCGGAGAGATATCGGAGAACGGCCTGCTTCGACGACGCCTCAACGCGGTTGAAGAACAGAGCACGGCTAAAGAAAGAGCTCACGGAGTCCGATTGCACAGTGTCGTCGCTCAGCACCTTGCGGATAGCGTTGACATCGCTCGTCTCCAAGAAGAAATCGGCCTCGCGGACGGGCACGGGCAACTTGACGTTGAGCGGCACCGTTGTGAACACGTAGTCGATGTGCGAAAAATCGAACGTTCCCACGCGGGCGACATCGCATGTCTCAATCGAATCGATATACATGCCAAACTGCTTGCGGTACTGGTGCTCGAGCATACGGGCGCTTCCCGCTCCCGAGGCGCACACGATCAGGATGCGTTTGCGACGCGGCTGGTCGGCTTGCTGCTCGAGGGCCAGGGCAAATGCCATGGCGATGTAGCCGAGCTCTTCATCAGAGGGCTGGCTGCCAAAATGACGCTCGAGTACCTGCGAGGTGCCAGCTGCCATCGAATAGGCCAACGGAAACCTCGTCTTGATATCGGGCAGCATGGGGTTATCCATATGCATGTGATATTCAAGGCGATAGCCCAGAGGGCCGATATGCCGAGCAAGGTTCATGCGAAGTTCAAGATCGCCGCTAAAGTCAAACCTAAACTCATCGTTGACCGCTCGTACCATCTCGGAAGCAATCTCCCACATCTCGTCCGAGATAACGGCAGAGCCCTTCTCGGGCACGCCCGTGCCCCTGCCGAGCAAATGGATTGCGATAAAGGCAACCTCTTCTCGGGGCATGCTCACGCCCAGGGCATCCTTGATGTTTGCGGCAATCTGGAAAGCCGCGGCGCATTCGCGCGTTCCCTCCAGTTTTTGAACGTCCGATTCTGCAGCTGGGACATAGCAGCCCTGCTCGATGCGGCCAAGAGCGATGTAAAGATGCATGATGAGATTGCGGGATGCCAGCGAGCTCACCGTGACGGGCGAGGCCGTCAGGGCATCGTCCACACATGCGGCGATGGCCCGCAGGCGCTCGGCGAGCTTTGCATCGTCGGTGTCGGGCAACACGGGCCTCACCAGCGAGGCGAGGCACAGGCGCCGTTGCGACTCCCCGCCCGCAACGCGGATTCCGTAGCGTGGGCGCTTTTCGAGCGTTAAGTCAAATTGGGCGAGTTTCTGCTCTACCAGACGCATGTCATTGGACAGAGTTCGCGCCGAAACGTAGAGTAAATCCGCATACTCCTCAATCGTCACCCACTGGGACCGCATGAGGAGGTCGTTAAGAAGGAAGGACACACGGCCGTCGCGCGTATCAGGAATGCCCGGATGGGCCAGAGCCGCACCGTCTAGCAAGCGAGCAAGCTCATCTGCACGTGCAACATCGATACGATACTGCCCCTTGCTGCCAACGATGCGTGCAACCCCTGCAAGGTTGTCGTTTGCGCGATGGATATAGTTTCTCACGGCGCGCTCGCTTACCTCGAGACGCTTGGCAAGTACCGCGACAGCGACAGGCTGAGCGTCCTCGATCATATTTACAAGCTGCTTGACGCGAGCATCCATGTCCTCCTCCTTTCCCTGCGTCTAGTCTAACGCGGTAAAGAATGACACTCCACGTCGCGCTCGTTCCGCCAACTCGGAACAGGTTGCGGGGAGTCCAGCTGAGCTATGGAGAGCCTGGGGAGAGGGCCCGAAGGCAATGCGTCGGTGTGGGATGCGCCTTCCCAGCCATTGGGCAGTCATTGGGGACAGACTTAAATGAGTAGTCGTTGGGGACGTTCTTGTTTGACTAGTCGTTTAAGAACGTCCCCAATGACTATTAAGGACTGTCCCAAGCTGCCGGCAGGAAAGGACCGTCCCCAAGTGCCGGGTTTGTCCCCAATGACTAGGTGAATAGCAAAAGCCCCGCAGTCGGAGCGGACTGCAGGGCTCATGAAGAGAAGTAGTTTGTGGGCGCTTTGCCTGGCGCCCACGAGAGAGGCAACAGAGTAGAGACTACTCGTGGATGCGGGTACCGGAGAGGCCGGCCATGGTCTCGGCGGCCTTGTCCAGGGCGCCGATGATGCAGGTGCGGCCCTTGCGGGAACGGGCGAACTTGATGGCGGCGCGAACCTTGGGCTCCATGGAGCCCTTGCCGAACTGGCCCTCGTCGGCCAGGCGCTCGGCCTCGTCGGCGGTGAGGTCCTCGAGCTCCTCCTGGTCGGGCTTGCCGAAGTTGATGGCGACATGCTCGACGGCGGTCAGCAGGAACAGGACGTCGGCGTCGCAGTCCTCGGCCAGCAGCTCGCCGCCCAGGTCCTTGTCGATGACGGCGGGAACGCCCTTGTAGCAGCCCTTGTTCTCGTAGTCGCGGACGACGGGGATGCCGCCGCCACCGCAGGCGATGACGATGAACTCGTTGTCGAGCAGGTTGAGGATGGAGTCAGCCTCGACGATCTTCTTGGGATCGGGGGAAGCGACGACGCGACGCCAGCCGCGGCCGGAATCCTCGACGAAGACCTTGGAGGGATCCTCGGCCATGAACTCCTTGGCCTGCTCCTCGGTGTAGAAGGGGCCGATCGGCTTAGTCGGGTTCTTGAACGCGGGATCATCCGGGTCGCACTCGATCTGGGTGACGACGGTGGCGGCGTGCCAACGCTTATAGCGCTTGTGCATCTCGCGGCCGATGCCCTGCTGCAGGTGATAACCAATGTAGCCCTGGGACATGGCGCCGCACTCGGGCAGCGGCATCTCGGGGGTACCGATGGCATCGTGGGCAGCGGCGAAGGCGTTCTGGATCATGCCGACCTGCGGGCCGTTGCCGTGGGTGATGATGATCTCGTTGCCCTGCTCGATGAGACCGAGGAGAGCGTGGGCGGTGTTGCTCACGGCCTCGATCTGCTCGACGGGGTTGTTGCCGAGGGCGTTGCCGCCGAGGGCGACGACAATACGATCGGGCTTGCCGTACGGTTTACTCATAGTGTTCGTTCACTTCCCAGCTACTAGCGAAGCGTCGCGTACATCATGGCCTTAATGGTATGCATGCGGTTCTCGGCCTCCTGGAACACACGAGACTGCGCGCTCTCAAAGACCTCGTCGGAAACCTCCATCTCGGTCACGCCGAACTTCTCGGCAATCTCGGCGCCGATGGTGGTCTGCGTATCGTGGAAGCTCGGCAGGCAGTGCATAAAGATGGCGCCGGGGTTTGCCTTGGCCATGACCTCGGGCGTTACTCGATAGGGAGAGAGAAGATCGATTCGGCTCTTCCACAGCTCCTCAGCCTGGCCCATACCGACCCAAACGTCCGTATAGATCACGTCTGCATCCTTGACGCCCTCGTCGATATCCTCAGTGAGCTGGATCGTGCAGCCATTCTGAGCGGCGATCTCCTGGCAGCGCTCAAGAAGCTCGGGATCGAAGTGCGTGGCGCCCTCGACATCGCCCTTGGGTCCGCAGGAGCAGAAGTTAATGCCGAGCTTGGCGCAGATAACCATCAGGGAGTCGCTGACGTTGCCCTGCTCCTTGCCCATGTAAGTGAGCTTCATGCCGCGCGTGTCGCCGAACTCCTCACGCATGGTGAGAATGTCGGCAAGGGCCTGGGTGGGATGGTACTCGTTGGTCAGACCGTTCCAGACGGGAACGCCAGCCTTGGCGGCAAGCTCCTCGACGATCGACTGGTCGGAGCCGCGATACTCAATACCGTCATACATGCGACCGAGCACGCGGGCGGTATCCTCGATGGACTCTTTCTTGCCCATCTGCGACGAGCCGGGGTCGAGGTAGGTCACGCCCATACCCAGGTCCATACCGCCGACCTCGAAGGCACAGCGCGTGCGCGTGGAGGTCTTCTCAAACAGCAGGACAATGTTCTTGCCCTCGAGAAAGCGGTGTGGATAACCGGCGCGCTTCATATCCTTGAAGTTCTTTGAGAGGTCGAGCATGTACTCGATTTCCTCGGACGTAAAGTCAAGCAGGGTAAGAACGCTTCGACCAGAAAGATTAAGAGCCATGATTTGAGTCCTTTCGGTTGTTGGAACACACAAGGAGGGATGGGCGGCGCAGACGCACACGCGCCGCCCAGATACGCTAACGCTGACTAGATTTCCTCACGCCAGAACGGCATGGTCATGCAGCGCGGGCCGCCGCGACCGCGAGAAAGCTCCTCAGAGGGGGCGACGAGCAGCTCGACGCCGGCCTTGTAAAGAGCATCGTTGGTGACAACGTTGCGCTCATACACGCAGACCTTGCCCGGTGCGACCGCAAGAGTGTTGGAACCATCGTTCCACTGCTCACGAGAAGCCTCGATCGGATCGCCACCACCGCACTCAATCATGGTGATGTGGTCCATACCCGTCGCAAGCTCGAGAATATGTTGCAGGGTGCCCTCGAGCTCCTCGATATGCACCTCCCCCTCCGAATCGCCCCTGGTCAGGCGGTAGGCACGAAGCGTCTGGTAGATGCCGGGATAGACCGTGAACTTATCGCGATCGACCTGCGTGCAGACGGTGTCGAGGTGCATGTAGGCATAGCCGTGCGGAATCTTGATGGCATAGATGTTCTCGATCTCGGCCTCATCGGAACCCCAGAACATATTCTTGGCGAGCTCATCGATGGCTGCAGTCTGGGTGCGCTCGGAAATACCGATGGCGAGCGTCTTGGCGTTGATGTTGAGGATATCGCCGCCCTCGATATGCCACTCGCTGTTGTGGTCATACCAAATGGGGCTACCGGCGTAATCAGGATGGTTACGCAGCACCGTTTCGTAGAAGATTACTTCGCGATTGCGCTGATTCCAGTACATGCGGTTCATGGTAGCGCCCTTGCCCACGACAGCCAGAGGGTCACGGGAGAAATACGAGGCGGGCATGGGGAAGAGGACCATATCGTCGCCCTTCAGCTCATCGCCGTCCAAGCTGGCAAGAGAGCCGCCGACATGCGGGATCTCGAGGTCGCGCACATACAGTCCGCCCATAGCCGTGAGGACAAATTCCTTGTTGTCCTTGATGGAATCGAGCTTCTCGACAACGGCCTGGCGAAGGGCCGCGTTGGAGATGCCGGACTCCCCCATGAACTTCGTCATGAACTCTGCGCGAGTGCCCTCGACTTTGTCAAACGTCTCAGCGAGCAGCTCTTCCATATAGACAACCTCGGCACCAGCGCCGCGAAGAAGGTCGGTAAACTGATCGTGCTCTTTCTGGGCATAGTCCAAATAGAACGCGTCGTGAATCCAAACGCGGTCGAAATCCTCCGCCTTCATGTTTACAAGATCCATACCGGGGCGATGGACGCACACCTTCTTGAGGGCGCCAATCTCGCTATGAACGTTCAGTCCTTTGTTCATCTCTATCCTTCTTTCTCACAACTTGTATGTGGGGTTTTGCATTTACGGCAGGGGGATAAGACCCGAAACCGCAGTGAATGCCATGCAGATAACGCTTACGACCAGGAAGAATTTCCAAGCGACCTTCCACCACTGGCCTAGCGGAATCTTGCAGACGCCAAGACCGGCAACGAGCATCGCGCTTGTTGGCGAAATGAGAGACATGGCCGCGCTACCCATGGAAAGACCAGTAACTGCGGCCTCGGGGTTTAAGCCCATCAGCTCAACAAGCGGGCCGAAAATGGGAATCGTAAGAGCAGCGATGCCCGAGGAGCTCGGAACGAGGATCGACAGAAGGTTATCCACGACATAGAGGATGCTCGTGAAGATAACGGGCGGAACTCCAGAGAGAGCCGTGGCGAGCGTGTTGAGAATCGTATCGATGATGAGGCCGTCATTGGCGATTACGAGGATTCCGCGGGCGAGGCCAACAACGATGGCAGAGAACGCGAAGTCTGCAATTCCCTTAACGAACTCGCCAGCGATCTCCTTCTCATTCATCCCGGAAACAACACCCGAAAGAAGAGCCATGGCCAAGAAAATCGCAGAGATCTCGTTCATGTACCAGCCCTGGGTTACCAGACCCCAAATGATAGCGCCAAGTCCAAGCACGAAAATAACCATGACGGCTTTTTGCCTAGCGGTGAACTCGCTATCGAGGAGATTCTCGTCCGCGCCAAACTCTTTGCGCTTCTCGATATCATCGTGGAAAGCTGGGGATGCCTCGGGATTCTTCTTAACCTTGAGGGCATACATCACAACCCATGCGATGGCAACTACAGTGAGCACGACAAGGGCGATAGTACGCAACCAAAGCTGGGGGTTGCCCTGGATACCGAGGATGCCCTGGGAAATCAGGACGTTGAACGGGTTAACGGTAGATGCGATGTATCCGATACGGGCACCCACAAACACCGTCATGAACGCTGTAATTGAGTCGAAGCCCATGGCCATCATGATCGGCATAAGAATCGCAAAGAACGGAAGCGTCTCCTCTGCCATACCAAAGGTGCTGCCGCCCAAGGCAAAAAGCACCATTAGGATCGGAATGATGAGGACGTCCTTGCTCTTGAACTTCTTCACCACTCGGGCGACGCCACTCGTGATGGCTCCGGTCGCCGTGATGACCTGGAAGGAACCTCCCACGATCATAATGAATGCAACGACCTCGACCGCTTGCTGGATGCCGATCGCAGGGGCCTCAAGTACTTCGAAGATGCCTTGGCGAAGATCGACCTCGTTGCCGTCCTCGTCCGTATAGACCTTATCGACAGGCTCATAGGTGCCCGAGACCGTTACCTCGCGACCGTTAACCTCCTGGCGCTCAAACGAGCCCGAAGGCACGACCCAGGTCAGAACGGCAAATACGGCCATCAAGACGAGAATGATGGTGTACACGTGCGGGACTCGAAGAGTGCGCTTCTTTTCTGTCTCTGCCATCTCTCCTCCTTAATTCAGGGGTTTTTCGTTGCCGGCAAAGCCATTGTGTCATCGCGCAAAACACCCTTCCGCTCCATCGACCGTCAGCGAAGCACATCGACCCGTAAACGGACTTTAGATTGACGTAATTTGTTAATTTGCTTTCTAGATTGATGTTTAACATCAATTACTAAGCCGGTTCGTGCCATTCACCTGTGACAGATATGATGTAAATTGAATCGAACTCGTAATGTGCCACTATGGAAGCAATAAATACTCATCGCCAAAGCGAGGTCACATGTCCGCATTGCATGTTCAAAATGAAATAGGAAAGCTAAAAAAGCTGCTTCTGCACTGTCCCGGCCCCGAAACGCGCAACTACCCCGACGGGCAGTTCAATCGGGTCTTTACGTTGCGTCCGTCTAGCAGCTCATTCGATCTTGATAAAGCCCTTAGGGAGCATCATGCTTACTCGGCGATGCTCGAGCACGAAGGGGTAGAGATTCTCTATCTTGAAAACCTTCTTACCGAAGCCCTTGATGCGACAGAGCAAGCGCGTCGCTCTTTTATCGATAGCTACATTTCAGAATGCGGCGCGCGGGGCATTGAGCTCGAGTCTGCCATTCGCGAGTATCTCGAGCGCATCGAAGGCTCCCGCGCCCTTGCTCAAGCAGCAGTCAACGGCATCCGCTACTCCCAGGTCTTCAACACAGATAAAGAGGTGTTCAGCCTCACGAAACTGACGGCAGACGCATACTCACCTGACGATCTTCTCGTAAGCCCCCTTAACACCATGTGGTTCACACGCGATCCGGCGAGCGTCATCGGCGAAGGCGTTACGCTCAACCACATGTACTGGCCAGAGCGCAACCGTGAGGTTATCGCCTACAAAACGATTTTTACCTATCACCCAGATTTCCGCGAGACCCCTCAGTTCTTCAAGCATGAATCGACTTACCACATTGAAGGCGGCGACCTGCACAACCTCAACAGCGAAAACATAGCCGTTGGAATCTCGCAACGAACCGAGCCGGCGGCGATAGACACTTTAGCAAATAACTTGCTGTGGGATGAGAACTCGACTATTGAGTCCGTATGGGCCATTCAGGTCCCCTACGATGACCTCTGCATTCATCTCGACACATATTTCACTCGCGTTGACTACGAGACATTCCTCGTTGCTCGGGAGCTTCTCGACCAAGCGCGAGTCTACCGCATTACGCGGGGCAGATCGGAAGGGACAACCCGTGCGTGTCATGTCGCAGGCGGACTGAAAGAAGCGTTGCGATTAGCCCTAGGTTCAAGTTCGTTGCAATTTATCCTTTGCGGTGGCTCAAATCCCGGAGCAGCAGAGGTCGAAAGGACCAACAATGCCACAAGCACCCTTTGTTTGGAGCCAGGCAAGGTCTGCGTATACGAAGAAAACGCCGAAACCAACAAAGCGCTGGAGCAGGCCGGTATTGACCTTATTCCCATCTCTATCTTTGAGCTGACAAACGGCTTTGGCGGCCCCAACTGCCTCTGCCTCCCCCTCGTCCGCACTTCATAACATGGGAACGGGTCAAAACATAAAGGCGCTTCGCAAGCGCGACCAGCTGACACAGGAGGAATTCGCGACACTCATCGGCGTCTCCAAAGAAACGGTATGCCGCTGGGAAAAGGACCGCTATACAATCCGCCGCTCAACGTTGCTCAAGATAGTATCGAAATTTAACCTGCAGCTCGACGACCTCACATCTGAAACCGCAGGGCTTGCCGCAAAGCTCGACCACGAGGGGCGGAAGGGGGAATCCAAAGAAGTTACTACTGATTCCCTTTGCGATGTATTTAAAATCTTGAAGAATGGAGGCAGAACGGGACTTAAACAAACCGGAATAACCGCGCTTCCCTCATCCGTATTCAAGAAACATCGCGGGTGCTTCTTTGTTCAAATGGACACGTCCGCCATGTCCAAATGCTACCCGATTGGATCCCTTCTCCTCGTGGATCCAAACCTGAAACCCTGGAACGGATGCTCCGTCCTCGCTTTGGCCGATAATTCAAGAATCGTCATACGTCGTTATAGCACCGGTACGAACACCGTGATGCTCTCATCCCACTCATATCGCACAGCGGAACCGGATATCGTGCTGGACAAACGCCGAATTAGGATTCTGGGAATCATCGTCTGGTTTCAGGCATCCCATGATCTGAGCATCTAACCAAATTTGCTCTTGTTTACCCCCTGCACACATCTCAAACAGCAAAAGCCCCGCAGTCGGAGCGGACTGCAGGGCTCATGAAGAGAAGTAGTTTGTGGGCGCTTTGCCTGGCGCCCACGAGAGAGGCAACAGAGTAGAGACTACTCGTGGATGCGGGTACCGGAGAGGCCGGCCATGGTCTCGGCGGCCTTGTCCAGGGCGCCGATGATGCAGGTGCGGCCCTTGCGGGAACGGGCGAACTTGATGGCGGCGCGAACCTTGGGCTCCATGGAGCCCTTGCCGAACTGGCCCTCGTCGGCCAGGCGCTCGGCCTCGTCGGCGGTGAGGTCCTCGAGCTCCTCCTGGTCGGGCTTGCCGAAGTTGATGGCGACATGCTCGACGGCGGTCAGCAGGAACAGGACGTCGGCGTCGCAGTCCTCGGCCAGCAGCTCGCCGCCCAGGTCCTTGTCGATGACGGCGGGAACGCCCTTGTAGCAGCCCTTGTTCTCGTAGTCGCGGACGACGGGGATGCCGCCGCCACCGCAGGCGATGACGATGAACTCGTTGTCGAGCAGGTTGAGGATGGAGTCAGCCTCGACGATCTTCTTGGGATCGGGGGAAGCGACGACGCGACGCCAGCCGCGGCCGGAATCCTCGACGAAGACCTTGGAGGGATCCTCGGCCATGAACTCCTTGGCCTGCTCCTCGGTGTAGAAGGGGCCGATCGGCTTAGTCGGGTTCTTGAACGCGGGATCATCCGGGTCGCACTCGATCTGGGTGACGACGGTGGCGGCGTGCCAACGCTTATAGCGCTTGTGCATCTCGCGGCCGATGCCCTGCTGCAGGTGATAACCAATGTAGCCCTGGGACATGGCGCCGCACTCGGGCAGCGGCATCTCGGGGGTACCGATGGCATCGTGGGCAGCGGCGAAGGCGTTCTGGATCATGCCGACCTGCGGGCCGTTGCCGTGGGTGATGATGATCTCGTTGCCCTGCTCGATGAGACCGAGGAGAGCGTGGGCGGTGTTGCTCACGGCCTCGATCTGCTCGACGGGGTTGTTGCCGAGGGCGTTGCCGCCGAGGGCGACGACAATACGATCGGGCTTGCCAAGAGGCTTAGACATTGCTGGAATCCTTTCTGTAAAAGGCCTACAACCCATTAATAACCCGCGTCCGTGCGATACGCGAGTTTATTAAGGTTTATATTCTCTTTATCGCTCATTTTATTCATTTTGAAAATAGTGGAGCGGTGAACGGTCGTTTTTATCCGCTCAGCGTACAGAACCCCAGCTCAGACATATCTACGCCATTTACGTGCGACTTTATTTGAATACAGCAAGGATTATGTTGGATTATACAAACTATATCTCTGCTAAACACAAAACGGACAGCATAATATCTTACTCGCACTATACGAGATTCTATGCACTTATAGGACGAGTATGCATCCCTGCAAAAACATGGGGCTTTTCATCCAACAAAAAGGATAGTCGATCGTGCTTCACCCTGCGGTAAGCGACTGTGAACAAGTTGCGCTGTGCCCAAGCGTCCAAAAAAATCTAAACAGGGATATTGCTTCGGCTCCCAAGGCGTGATACTTTAGCCAAGTACAGCACGGGCTGGGGCGGCAGGCATCTGTCGTGAAGTTTGGGTTCGGCGACCCCGTGGCTGTCTTCTCCTTTATCCGCCAGCGAGCCCCTTGAGCGACGGATTGAGGAGGTCCTTACTATGACAAAAATGCTCAAGATTACGCTGAATGGTGAGACGTTTCTCGCCGACATGCTCTGGGACAAAGCGCCCGAAGCATGCAGATTGTTCGAAGCGTCCTGTCCGGTCGAGTCGCGCATCTTCTCGGCAAAGATTTGCGATACCGAGGTGACCTATCCCGTATCGGGCCCCATCGCCAACTACGAGCACATCGAGAATCCCGTCTTTAACGAGCCGGCGGGTGCGGTGAGCTGGTACGGCGGCTGGTCTTCGGTCTGTATCTTCTTTGATGTTTGCGAGCCTTTTGGCACCTGCAACATGTTTGCCCGCATCTGCGAGGCCGACCGCGAGCGCTTTGCCACCGCTTGTCGCAACATTTGGGACAATCAGGGCATGTACATCAAAAACGAAATCGTCGAGATCGAAGCGGAGGCCTAAAGATGATGAGTATCGACACCCTGCTTGTACTCGACCTTGCAGAGTACACCACTTCGCTAGAAGCCCTTGCCGACCAAATGATGCTTGAGGAGCCGCGCGATATCGACTATATGCGTCGCCGCAAGCTCGACACTGGCCGCGAGTTCGCAGTATGGAACTTTACCGTCGGCTACTGCATGAACGCTGCCGACGCCCTTTCGCTCCTGCGCGCCCAGGCAGCCGAGAACGTCAACGGTAACACCGCCGACTTGGCCACCCTCAACAACAGCGCCGCGCGCCTGTGCGACTGGTTCTCGGGCGCCTTTGACGTCACCGGCAAGATGGACGATACGACCGCCGTCCTCGCCCGCAGCCGCGACCTCTACGCCCAGGTCGAGACCCATGAGCAGTTTGCCGCCCTCACCCGCGCCACCGAGCGCTATCTGGTCCAGCTGCAATTTTGGGTCGATCGCCAGATTCCCTGGCCGGCCATCAGCGATCTGGTCCACGGCTACCGTCTGCGCACCGAAACCGGCGAGACAAGGTAAACCGGACTAGCAGCACCAACCACACCCCATCACGGGGCCCAAAGTAGTAATCAAGAGGCTGGAGACGCAAGCAACAGCGTCCCCAGCCTTTTTGCATGGTACCGCGCCGGTTCGATGGCTTTGAGACCTAAGCGAATCTTCGCTATCTGCCAATTTCTGTATGATTTGGGTCATTTCTAACTGCCAATTTTTGTACTTATAGGGGCAATCCTATCTACCAATTTTTGTCATTTAGGAGTTTTAATGCCACCCAGTAAGATCATTGATGGGCTTTTGAACTGGCAAAACAACTCCAATAAGGCGTTGCTTGTTATCAGCTCCCCCTCTATACCCAGAGAAGCGCGTGGTTTCGCGGCAATGCCGCGAAACAGCAACCGGGACAAAAGGCCCTGCCAACCACGCCCCCCGTTCAGCCCCACAATCCGAGGACGTAGTCGTAGCAGGATCTGAGGGCTGACCTTCGCGGACACTCCGCAGGACGAAAGAACCCCCGCCGCACGTAGTGCGCAGCGGGGGTTCTTTCATGTCCGAGGACGTCCGCGAAGGTCAGCCCTCAGATCCCGCGGTGGGAGACTTAGGCCTCGTTGTACACCGTCTTGAGCTTCAGCAGGTGCTGATAGCGGTCCATAGCGG
>CAUFWM010000020.1 GCA_959596505.1 uncultured Collinsella sp. | reverse complement strand
AGTGCCATGAGCGTTTGCTCCTCTCCCTCGCCCGCATCTGGACATCGGGCGTAGTCGTTCACAAGGCGTTTCACCTTGCGTTTTGCTGCGCCCATTGTATGAAAATCGACAGCGTCGCACGTATGAGATATCACCGGCACACAGGTCAAGACACTCGTTTTTGAAAAGCAAACGGAAGGGATTCGCGCCGGATCCGTCTATACGACATTGCAGTTTTCAAGCGAATCATCTTTCTTTTATAGAAAAGATAAGTAATCGAAAGGCGTTTTCTTACTTAAAAAGAAAATGAACGAAAATAGAGTCAACACAATTCCTGCAAATTTAAGTTGAGGATGGAGCAGCTATGGCCCATGCAACAACCCGAGCCTTCGCCGATGAGCGTCGCGCTGCCATCATGGAGATGCTCGAACATAACGCCTCGGTGCAGGTGGCAGAAATCGCCCAGACCTTTGGCGTGTCCTCCGTTACCGCCCGTGCCGACCTAGACGCGCTCGCCGAGTCCGGCAAGCTGCGCCGCACGCATGGTGGCGCTGTGTCGCTCCAGAAGCGACTGACCGTATCCACCCAGGATCGCCGCATCAATGTCAACGTCGCCGCCAAGCAGGCCATCGCGCAAAGCGCCATCGAGCTCGTCAATGACGGCGACACGCTGCTCGTCGACTCGGGCACCACGGCGCTCGAGTTCGTCCGGCTCCTCGCCCAGCGCGATGGCATCACCGTCATCACGGCCGACATTACCATTGCCGATTACATCGACGAGAGCATGCCCTCGGTCGATGTCGTCATGTTGGGCGGGGCACTGCGCAAAGGCCATCGTTATTTGTACGGACCGCTCACTATGCAGGCGCTCCAAATGGTCCATGCCGATCTGGCCGTCATGTGCCCCGGTGCCTTTGTCCCCAGCTGCGGCTTTACGACCGACTTTCCGCAGATGGCCGAAACCAAAGCGGCTATGGTCGGTACCGCCCGTCAAAGCGTCGCCCTCATGGACGCCAGCAAGGTTAACGGACGCGGCATGTACCGCTTTGCCAAGCTGACCGATGTCGACACCATCGTGATGGACCGTGATCCCGATGGCGCCGTCGCCACCTCAATCGCCGAGACCGCCGACGACGCCCGCCCAAATCTCGTCATCGCCGGCGCTTAAACAAAAACCACCACAAAGGTGCCTGTCCCCTTTGTGGTGGTTTGAGCGTTAAAAGCGATATATCGCTACTTGGAAAGCTCGTCGGCGAGAACCTCGATCTGAGCGCGCGAGGCGTCGTTGAGCGAGCCCAGCACGGTCACCTTGTTCTGCGCCAGGGTGATGTCCTTCATGCCCTCGAGCTCCTTGGTCATAACCTTGGCAGCTGCAGGCGCCCAGGAACCGGCCTCGACAAGCGCCACGGTACGGTTCTGATAGGCGTGCTCGGCAAGCGTGTGGATGAAGGTGCTCATAAACGGGAAGATCTCGCCCTGATAGGTAATGGAGGCGAGCACCAGGCGGTCGTAGCGGAACGCGTCCTCAACGGCCTCAGCCATATCATCGCGAGCCAAGTCAAAGACGGAGACCTTCTGGCCGCGGGCCTCGAGCGCAGATGCGAGTTCCTCAACGGCAGCCTTCAGATGGCCATACACGCTCGCATAGGCAATCGTGATACCCTCGTCCTCGGGCTGGTAGCTCGACCAGGTGTTGTAGGTGTCGAGGTAATAGCCCAGGTTCTCGGTCAGCACGGGACCGTGAAGCGGGCAAATGATCTGGATGTCCAGATCGGCGGCCTTCTTGAGCACGGCCTGCACAAACTTGCCGAACTTTCCCACGATGCCAAAGTAGTAGCGGCGAGCCTCGCAGGCCCAGCCCTCGGGATCCTCGATGTCGTTGGCGCCAAACTTGCCAAAGCCGTCGGCGCTAAAGAGCACCTTGTCGGTGGACTCGTAGGAGAAGAGCACCTCGGGCCAGTGCACGTTGGGGGCGCCGACAAACGTCAGGCTGTGGCCGCCCAGGTCGAGCACGTCGCCCTCTTTGACGACCATCTTGCGCTCGGGATAGTCGGTGCCAAAGTAGTTGACCATCATGCGGAAGGCGCCCATGCTGGCCACAATCTGTGCCTGGGGATAGCGCTCCATAAAGGCGGCGATACCGGCGGAGTGATCGGGCTCCATGTGATGGACAACCAGGTAGTCGGGCGTACGGCCATCGAGCACGGCCTCGAGGTTGCCGAGCCACTCGTCGACAAAGCCAGCGTCAACCGAATCGGCGACAGCGATTTTATCGCCCAAGATAACGTAGCTGTTATATGCCATACCATTCTCGGACACATCGTACTGGCCCTCGAACAGGTCAATGTCGTGATCGTTGACGCCAATGTAGCGGATATCCTTGGTGATCTCCATCAGGCAAAGCCTCCTAGATAGACAAAAGAACCCGTCTATCATAACACTCGCCTTTAGAGCCACAGCTATCTACCGGCATCCTTATCGATTGTTATTGATGCGGAATATACCGCTTTTGACCTGCAAAAACTATGCGCGAGGCTCTGCCGTGCTATGTCGAACGATGAGCTGACCGGGGATGCGAATGGCGACGGTTTTGTCCGTTGCCCCCGCCTTGGGAACCGCGTGCTCGAATACCTCGCGCCCACGCTGATGCAAATCGAATCGAACGGTCGTGAGCTCGTTATGCGCGACAAAGTCGTCGAGCGAGTCATCGACGCCCACCACGCTCACGTCCTCGGGCACGCGCAAGCCGCTATCGCGCAGCGCTGCAATGGCGCCATTTGCCATCTGATCGTTTGCCGCATAGATCGCCGTCATGGTGCGATCGTGCTCGGCCAGGTACCTACCGGCCTCGTAACCGCTGTTGGCAGACCAGTCGCCCTCAAGCGGCTCTACCGGCTCGATGTGCTTACGCTCGAGCGCATCCTGCCAACCGGCGCGACGGAACTGCTCGTCGACCGAAAAGGACGGGCCGCCGATATAACGAATCTGCTCGTGTCCCAGCTCAAACAGATGATCCATGAGCAACAGCGAGCAGCCGTAATGATCGGAGTCAACCGTAGTCACCCGCGGGTGCGCATACATGGTAACGATGACCGTGCCAATACCCGGCAACGGATCGAACGTCTCAAAATCGGGAGCCATACGGCTCATGCCGATAATGATGCCGTCCACGGGCAGCGCGGCCATACGACGTGTTGCCTCGGCAAGAGAGAATTCCTCGGTCTTGGACATCTCGACCAGTGTGATGGCGCAATTATGCTCGCGAGCAGCGCTGGCGATGCCGTCGATCATTGAGAGGTTGCCAAACTTGGTGACATCGTTGACGCACAGGCCGACCGAATGGTAACGGCCGTCACGCAACGAACGGCCGGCATAGCTCGGACGGAAGCCGAGCTCTTGCATAGCGGCTTGCACGCGCTGGCGCGTCTGTTCGTTAACGTTGGGCAATCCGTTGGCAACGCGCGAAACCGTCTGTTGCGAAACACCGGCAGCGCGGGCAACGTCGGCCATGGATACCGGACGCGTACCCGTATCGTTGGAAGGGCGCCTTGCCACAAAATCACCTTCGCTCTCGCAGGATCTGAATAGTGCGAATGTCGGCCCGGGCAGAAACACACCCCGCGCCGAAGTCCGCTATCGTCGGACGCATGTTAACGTACTCTACTTTTTCTATCAGCGGTTCTTTTGCTCCATATGTCCATACGGCCACACCGTTCACGGCCGAAAATCTACCGATTACCAGATTCTCAAAAATAGATATGCGTTGTGTTATGAGTACGTTAACATACCCTTTAACGTGCGGCGCCGCGAACGTCTGGTTTGTGGTGCTCAATATTGTTAACGTACTCATAATGACACGGACCAGTCCCTCCGGCGTCAAGGAAAGGACCCGTATGACCGCCCCCGACGAAAAGATACTCGCCACCCTCACCAAGCTGTTTGAGGAGGAGTTTGGCCCCATCGACGAGCGCCAGGTGCTCTACGTGCACGCGCCCGGCCGTTCCGAGATCAGCGGCAACCACACCGACCACGAGGGTGGCCACGTTATCGCTGGCTCGCTCGATGTCGCTGTCGACGGCATCGCCGTGGCAACCGACTCCAACAAGGTCCGCGTTGCCGATGAGGGCTACCCTACCTTTGAGATCACGCTCGACACGCTGGATGTTCAGGAGTCCGAGAAGGGCACGTCCGCAAGCCTCGTGCGCGGTATGGCCCACGAGATTGCAGCCCTTGGCGTTGAGCCCAAGGGTTTCGACTTAGCCTTTACCTGCTCCGTCCCCTCGGGTGGCGGTCTTTCGAGCTCCGCTGCTGTCGAGGCGGCATACGGCCGCGCTATGGAGACGCTTTGGGGCGCGCCCGCGATTGAGCCCGTCGCACTCGCCCAGATGAGCCAGCGCACCGAGAACAACTACTATGGCAAGCCCTGCGGTCTGATGGACCAGGCCGCTGTGTGCCTGGGCGGCCTCGCCTACATGGACTTTGAGGATCAGGCCCAGCCTAAAACTCAGAAGCTCGAGCTCAACTTTGAGGATCACGGCTACGCGCTCGTGCTCGTTAAAGTGGGCGCCGACCATGTGGCCGCCACCGACGACTACGCCGCCGTTCCCCGCGAGATGCAAGACGTCGCCGCCGAGTTTGGCAAGACACGCCTGTGCGAGGTCGACGTTGCCGACTTTGACGCCAAGCTCCCCGAGCTGCGCGCCAAGCTGGGCGACCGCGCCTGCCTGCGCGCCGTTCACTACTGGTACGAGAACGGCCTGGTCGACAAGCGCTGGGCAGCCCTTAAAGCCGGCGACATCGATCAGTTCCTGGTCCTGACGCGCGAGTCCGGCGCCAGCTCTGCCATGTACCTACAGAACGTCGTCGCTAAGCTGGGCTCCGAGCAGCCCTCGATGTATGCCCTGGCACTGGCCGAGCATGTGCTCGACGGCCGCGGCGCCGTCCGCATCCACGGCGGCGGCTTTGGTGGCACCATCCAGGCCTTTGTGCCGCTCGATCTGGTCGACACCTTTATCACCAAGATGAACAGCTGGCTGGGCGAGGGCTCTGCCCGCCACTACGCAATTTCTGACAAGGGGGCTTACGCGGCATGGCTTTAATGACTGACGTGCGCGAGGCCGCGCAGAACCTGATCGAGTACGCTATCCACCGATCGATGATCGGCCAGGACGATCGCATCTGGGCATACAACACCATTTTGGAGTGCATCGGCGCCACGGGCCCCGCACTCGATATGGCCTGGGCGCTCCAGGTTGAGAAACTCTCGCTCTTGCACCCCGATACCTTGCCCGACTTTGACCTTGAAGGCACGCTTGCCGCGCTTTCCGAGACCGCCGTTGCCAACGGCGCCGCCGAGGACACGGCGTCGGGCCGCGACCGCATCGCCATGCGCATCATGGGCGCGCTCATGCCGAGGCCTTCGGTTGTAAACGAGGAATTCAACGGCCGCATGGGCGTCAACGAGCCCCGCGCCGCGACCGACTGGTTCTACGGCCTGTGCTGTGACACCGGTTACGTGCGCCGCGCCGCCATCGCGCGCAACATTAAATGGAGCACTTCCACCAACTGGGGTGACCTGGAGATCACCATCAACCTGTCCAAGCCCGAGAAGGACCCGCGCGATATCGCCGCGGCAGGTGTAGCCAAGAACACGGGCGAGAAGTATCCCGCCTGCCAGCTCTGCATCGAAAACGAGGGCTATCCCGGACGCTCCGCCGCAGCCGACGGCGGCGCTCACCCCGCCCGCCAGAATCTGCGCGTTATCCCCATCCAGCTCGACGGCGAGCGCTGGGGTTTCCAGTACAGCCCGTACGCGTACTTTAACGAGCACTGCATCACGATGAGCTCCGAGCATCGTCCGATGCACGTCGACCGCAAGGGGCTGACCTGCCTGCTCGACTTTGTCGACCTGTTCCCGCACTACTTTATTGGCTCCAACGCCGACCTGCCTATCGTGGGCGGCTCGATCTTGTCGCACGACCACTTCCAGGGCGGCGCGCACGAGTTCCCCATGATGCATGCCACCGAAGTCTCGCAGTTTAGCGTGCCCGGCTTTGACCAGGTCAGCGGTACCGTGTTGCAGTGGCCGCTTTCGGTGCTGCGACTGCGCTCGCACGACCGCGCCCAGCTGCTCGACGCTGCCGAGAAGATTATCCTCGCCTGGCGCGAGTGGACCGATGAGTCGGTGGGCGTCGTCGCGCACACAGCCGACGGCGTAGCGCACAACACCGTAACGCCCGTCATCCGCCGCGTCGACTCCCGCGGCAACGCCGGCGGCGAGATCTACGAGGCCTACCTGGCACTTCGCTGCAACATCACGACCGACGAGCATCCGCTGGGCGTTTTCCACCCGCATGCCGAGTATCACCACATCAAGAAGGAGAACATCGGCCTGATCGAGGTTATGGGTCTGGCCATTTTGCCGCCGCGCCTGGTTCCCGAGCTCGGCGCTGTCCGTGAGCACCTGTTGGCGGCCAAGACCGATGTCAGCTACGACCTTGCCGGCGCGCTCGAGGGCGATGATCTTTGCCGCAGCCATGCCGCGTGGGCCGAGGATGTCTATGCCCGCCGTGCCGACGAGCTTACGGCGGATAACGCCATCGATATCCTGCACGAGGAGGTCGGCGTGGTGTTCGGCCACGTGCTCGACAACGCCGGCGTCTTTAAGTGGGACGAAGCCGGCCGCGCCGCCCAGCAGCGCTTTATCGACTCGCTGTAATGATCCCTTGGGGACGGAGGAAAACGGATCATTTCGTCTTCAAGACAACGGCGCCCGCCGGCAACATCGCCGGCGGGCGCCGTTTTTTGAGTGTAGTCATTGGGGATGTTCTTAAACGACTGGTCATTAAAGAACGTCCCCGACGACTAATGACTCGAGCGTGGAAAATCTCCCACTTTGAGCTCGTATGGGCACCAAAAGCGGGAGATTATCCACGCTCGTTCTATTAGGAGTCGCAACCGCTACAACTCTACGACCTCAACGCCGTTGTAAATCTCGTCCCAGCGGTCCATGACCAGGTGGCCGGTCTTGGGATCCATGGCGTTGAGCTTGCCGCAGGTATTGGCGGTCTTGAGCACCGTGACGTCGTCGGCACCAGCAGCAATGGCATGCGCAAAGCCGGCGATGGTCGAGTCGCCGGAACCCGTCGCGTTCACAGCCGCAATCGCGGGCGTCTTGGCGCGGAACGCGCGGCCCTCGTGGAAGCCCACCGAACCGGCAGCGCCCATCGAAACGACGACCCAGGGAATACCGGCAAAGCGGCCATCGGCGGCAAGCGCCTCGCGCAGGGCATCGACATCATCGGTCGTAAAGGACGTACCCAGCAGGCCGTTAATCTCGGTCAGGTTGGGCTTTACGAGCTCAGGCTTAGCGTCGGACTCCAGCGCGGCCTCCAGCGATGCGCCCGAGGTGTCGAGCAGCACCTTGGCGCCCGCCTCTTCGGCGATCTTGACGAGCTCGGCATAGTAGCCGGCATCGACGCCACGCGGCAGCGAGCCCGAAAGCGTCACAACGTCAGCCTTCGCTGCAAGCTCGGCGAACTTGGCCGTAAAGGCCTCGAGCTCGGCTGGGACGATCTGTGGGCCGCTCTCCAGCAGCTCGGTCTGATTACCCTCGTGCAGAATATTCAGGCAAATGCGCGTCTCACCGGCGATGGGCACAAAGTCATTCTTGACACCATCGGCATCCATGAGCTCGGCCATATAGGCACCCATGTGCCCGCCAAGCAAGCCGGTTGCAAGTACGTCGTCGCCCAGCTGCAACAGCACGCGGCTCACGTTGAGGCCCTTGCCGCCAGCGGTCTTTTCGGGCGTCACGCGGTTAACATCGTCGATGATCAGCTTGTCGAGCTGATAGCGCGTATCGATCGACGGGTTCATGGTAACGGTCAGAATCATGTTGGACTCCTGTTTAGAAAACCGGCCCGCGCCCCCTCACAGAAACGCGAGCCGTCAATTAAAAAGCCGCAGAATGCCGGGTACCGCCAAAACGAAGCACACAAGCTCAGCAAGCAAAAGTGTTATCAGAGCAGTTCGCTTGCCAGACGGCTTCGCAACAACAGGGGCGACCCCACAGGCACCCCCAACGTCAGCGTGAAGCCAGCTGGCGAGGCAAGGTGCCTTGAAGCGAGGCGGCATTGACCTTCTGGCCATGCCACTGAAGCTGAACGGCAGCTCGCCCGCCAGATGGCTTCGCAGCGTCGACTGGTCTGGCGTTCGGTAGAACGCCGGAACCCCACTAGTCGTGGTATTCGCCGCGGTCCCACTTCTCCAGGAACTCGTCAAAGAAGTGCGGGTCAGCCTGAGCCTCGGCGTCGGCCTTGTTGCAGGCATCAATCTTGGCAATCAGGGCATCGTGCTCGGGAGTCTTGTCGTAGGGCTCCTCCAGGAAGGCAAGCATGATATCGGCCATCAGGAACTCGCCGGTGATCTTGCCGCCAAAGCCCACGATGTTGGCGTTGAGCTCGCGACGGGCATACAGGGCAGAGGTCATGTCGCGAACCAGGGCGCAGCGGGCGCCGGGAACCTTGTTGACGGCGTTGGTGATGCCGATGCCGGTGCCGCACAGGGCCACGCCAAAGTCGGCCTTGCCGCTGGCAACAGCCTCGCCCACGGCCTTACCGTAAATGGGATAGTGCGTACGGGTGTGGCTGTAGGTGCCGCAGTCAAGCACCTTGTAGCCAGCCTGCTCCAGGCGGTCGGCCAGATAGATCTTCTCGTCCGTAACGATATGGTCGCAACCGATTGCGATGGTCTTCTTCATCAGAACGTCCTTTCGTCTGAATTCACAAGTTGAGGTAGAAGTTCGAGTTCTCGGTGGCTCTCGTTAGGCCATCTTGTTGAGCATGTCGACACGGATCTGGTGACGGCCGCCGGCGTACTGGGCGCGCAGGAACTCGCGGGCGATCTTCTTGGCGACCTCGGTGCCCACAACGCCCGGGCCCATGGTGACCATGCGCGAGCCGTTGTGTTCGCGGGTCATGTAAGCGGAACGCTCATCGGAAATGTTGGCGACGACCATGCCCTTGATCTTGACGGCGGCCATATAGGAGCCGACGCCGTACTTATCGAATGCGAAGCCCTGGGAATCCTTGTGCTCCAGCAGGTCCTTGGCAACGGCGGTGGCGGAATCGACAAAGTCCGCGGCAGGGGTCTCGGAATAGTCGACGACCTCGTGACCGTCGGCGATGAGCATCTCCTTGATGGACTCCTTCATCGACATACCGTCGGCATCGGAAGCGATTACAACCCTCATGACATCCTCCTTGAGAGATACGCAGGTGCGTAGTTTCTGTTTGGAAGTGTTGAATCGCGTTCAGGTCCGGGCATCTGAATGTGCGGTTCTTCACTGTTCATGTTTATTTGAACACATTCGAACATTAACTGCAACAATAATTTGTTTGTCTTTGTTCTTTTTTGAACAAATACCGTTCGCGGATGGTTGCTGACCGTTTGGACTCAGAAAAGGCCCGGCTTACCGCGCATTCAACAAACAAAAGGGCGGCCGAGAACGTGTCTCGGCCGCCCTTCGGCGGTATGCCCCAGTATATACAGCTGTTTTAGCTACTCGGACTGCCCGCCCTTTTTGGCGTGCTTGGACGGAGCGCTCAGAAAGCGACCCGTCAGATAGTTCGCCGGGCCGGAAATATCAATCCCCAGTAGCACGTGCCCCAGCCACAAAAACGCCGCGAGCACCAGCAATGGAATCACGCACGAGGTCACGATCATCACGATGACGCCTTCGATCAGATCGGTCACCTGCTGCACAATTTCATCGGTAATCTGCTTGGCACCGCTGGTCACCGATGTGACGAGACCCGAGGCACCGTCGGCAAGCTGCTCAAGCACATTCTTGGACTCTGTGGACTCGGTCTTTTTCTTGCTTGCTTTGGAGCTGTCGCTATCTGCCGCATCCGCAGCCTTTTGCTGAGCTTGCTCAATACTTACGCGATACGTTTCATCGACCTTCTGCGACACCCATACGCTTGCGGGCACCAACACCATGCCAATTATGGCGACCACCAGCACACGCGTTGCCACGCGGCGAATGACTGTGCTCGTGCTCCAGCGTCCGTGAATGCCAAGTGAGATCGCAAAGAGCACCAGCGCAAACGGGATCAGGATGCCCAGGCCAACCGACCACAAAATCGTAAGCAAATATTTCTCTAGGTATAGCACGGCAAGCACGATACCAAGGTTGCCTGAAAGCTGCGCGAGCTGCTCGGCGACTGGCGTTCCCGTATCGCCCGGCAGCGCAGTGATACCCGCAGATAGGGCGACGCACGAGGTCGTGAGCGCCAAAACATTGCCCTTCTTTTGATCGATGACCTCGATGGTGGAGTCCCAAGTCTTGGTATCGGCAAAATGCGGACGAGCTACAAAGCCCGACAGCAGCGCCAGTACCACGAGCGCAACGATAAAGCCAATCTGTAGCTTTTTGTTTGCGCACACGATATCGGACAGGCTGGGCTGTAGCTCGGTTACCGTCGTATGCTCAGTTATCTGGACAGGACGCCCATGGGCCATCTCGTGCGCACCTCTTTTTTGTATTGACCCGTTATCCGGCATTTGGATACCTCCTCATTCCGGCCTGTATTGCGGGTGAAAGTATACCCATCCAGCGAAAAACCGAACGGGAGGGCGTGCAGAAGCTCCATAACGCTGCTAGTCGAACAGTGCCATTTCAAAACTATGCCGGTTTACTACCGTAAAACCGATAGGACCGACCACATTTGCTATTAGCAGAAAATGGCAAGCTTTCTACCTGCGGCTTTGATAACGCTGTTCTTTCTATAGTTGAAAGAATACGATTCATCGTAGTAAACCGGCATAGTTTTGTAACCGACGGGTCGAGTCAGCACCGCAACAAACCTAATAACCCGTTTTCTTCCATCCTCAAAGGATCAAATGCATGGCAGGAGTGTCCCTAACTGCCGGCAGATAAGGAACGTCCCCAAGTGCCGGGTAAAAAGAAAAAGCCCTGTCGCGAGTCTGCGGCAGAGCTTTTGGAAGGGGACTTGGTTGTGAGGGCTCGTTAGGCGAGCTTGGCCTCGAGCTCGGCGATGCGCTTGTAGGCATCGATGGTAAAGCGGGTCTGCTTCTCCAGGATCATAGTGGTCATGAGGGTGTCCTGAGCGTGAGCCATGATGAAGGTCATTTCCATCTCGCCACCGCCGGCCTCCTGCGAAAGCAGTTTGGTCTGCGTGTCGTGGGCACCGATGAGCGCATCGCTGGCATCCTTGTGCAGCTGCTCGGCCTTCTCAAAGTCACCCTCGCGAGCAGCATCGAGCGCTGCAAGCAGATCGGTCTGGGCGTCACCTGCATATGCGACGATCTCGAATCCAACCATCGAGATTTCTTCTTTGGTTGCCATATTGCGTTCCTTTCACATATGAACCAATGGAGAGCATCGCGTCCGGGCATACGCGCTGCGTTGTGTATGACAGAAACAATAACATTCAAACAAAAAAGAACAGCTCAAAACGTAATTTCGAACTATGAACGGTCACTTTTCGCCCGTGAACGGTTTTTAAACCAATCTGAACAATATCGAACACAATTAGCGGCAACCCAAACAGATCCGCGCCCTAGCGTACATCGCGCACCGTATCGCCCTCGACGAGCACGCCCGGAAACAGCATGTGCTCCACACCGGGTTCAACGCCCTCGGCGCCGGCAATCTTGTCGACCGCCCACATGCCGACGCGCTTGTTGTCAAAGCGCACCGTGGTCAGGCGACGGTCGGGCACGATATCGCCCAGGCTGTCATCAACACCCACCACGCTCACGTCCTCGGGCACACGCCTTCCGCACGACTCGAGCCCGCGAATGCAGCCGTATGCCATGGCATCGTTGGAAGCATAAATGGCCGTACAGGTCGGATCTTCCGCCAGAGCCTGACCGGCAGCATATCCGCTCTGTGCCGTCCAATCCCCACGGACGAGTCGCGGCGGCTCAATTCCATGCGCGCGCAATGTCTCGCGCCAGCCTTCCTCGCGCCGCATGCCCGAAAGCGAGCGCTCGGGACACGAGATAAAGTGCACGGTTTTGTGCCCCCGCCCCAGCAAGTACTCGACCACCTGGCGCGAACAATCGAACTGGTCGTTATCGACCGTAGAACAGAGCGGGTGCTCCAACATCGTAACGAGCACCGTCTGCATGCCGGGCAGCGGCTCGAAGGTGCCAAAGTCCGCCGGCATGCGATTCATGATCACGACCATGCCGTCTACCGGCAGCGCGCTCATACGCGACGATGCGCTCTCGAGGGTATAGGGATGTCCATCTACTTTAGTGAGGGTGATGGCATAGCCATGTTTGTCGGCCGCGGCGGCAAAGCCCTCCATACGGTCGAGGTTGCCGGTACCGGTAATGTTGAACATGGCGACGCCGACGGTCTTAAACTTGCCACGGCGCAGCGATCGACCGGCAAAATTGGGGCGATACCCCAGCTCGCGCATGGCGGCACGCACGCGCTCCTTGGTCTCGGGGCGCACACTGGGCGAATCGTGCACGGTGCGCGAGACCGTCTGCTCCGAGACGCCCGCGAGGCGCGCCACGTCTTTGACGGATACCGATTTTTTAACAGCGGCCATAGGTCGATCTTTCTATGTCAACGATGCCATTGGTGGCACCCTACGCAGTCAAATGAAACGTCTTCAAGTATATCTAACGCCTCCCCCACCATACGCTCACCACCCAAAACCTACCGTTCACCGACATTTTTGCTTCCCCGAACGGCTTTTGTCGCCCAAATGTTAACGTTGCCATTGTGCAAACACAGAGCCACCGGGCGGCTCAAACGTTTACGCGTAAGGAATCGACGGTTCGCAGGCACAGGAACCACCGGTTCGCGTCTTTTTTTGTGTCACAAAATGGCAACGTCAACATTTTGGCAACCGAACGTCAAAAGCTACCATCGTTGCTAACCCACCGACTCTTAGGAGCATTGCATGGAGCAACTCATCGCCATCATCGAAAAGGGCCAGCCCTTTTTCAACGCGATCGCCCGCAACAAGTACCTCAAGGCGATCCGTGACGGTTTTATCTCCGTCATCCCCATCATCATCTTCTCGTCCATCTTCTGCTTGGTAGCCTCGGTCCCCAACATCTGGGGTTTCTACTGGCCCGATGACATCAACAACGCCCTGTGGAAGTGCTACAACTACTCCATGGGCATCCTGGCCATCGCCTGCGCCGCTACCACGGCCAAGCACTTCGCCGACGCTCAGAACCGCGACCTGCCCAAGAACAACCAGATCAACTTCATCTCGTGCATGTGCGCGGCCATCATCGGCTTCTTGCTCCTTTCGAGCGACACCATCGCCACGGACGCCGCCAGCGGCTTCAACACCACCTACCTTGGTTCCAAGGGCCTGTTGACCGCCTTCATCGCTGCGTTTGTGACCGGCATCATCTACAAGTTCTTTATCAAGCGTAACATCACCGTCAAGATGCCCGAGCAGGTTCCGCCCAACATCTCGCAGACCTTTAAGGACATCATCCCCTTCTCCGTCTGCATCACCGTCTTTTGGGTCTTCGACATCGTCTTCCGCGCTGCCTTTGGCTTCTGCTTTGCCCAGGGTGTCATCCAGGTGTTCCAGCCCCTGTTCACCGCTGCCGACGGCTACATCGGCCTCGCTGTGATCTACGGCGCCATGAGCCTCTTCTGGTTCGTGGGCGTCCACGGCCCCTCGATCGTCGAGCCCGCCATCGCCGCCGCTCTCGTTGCCAATATGACCGACAACCTGGCTGCGTTCCAGGCCGGCCAGCACGCTTCCGCTGTCCTGACCCAGGGTGCCCAGTACTTCGTCGTCTGCATGGGCGGCACCGGCGCCACGCTCGTCCTGGTCTTTATGTTCTGCTTCCTGGCCAAGTCCCAGGAGATGCGCGCCGTCGGTAAGGCCGCCATCGTCCCCGTGTGCTTTGCCGTTAACGAGCCGCTGCTGTTCGCCGCACCTATCGTGCTCAATCCCGTCTTCTTTGTCCCGTTTGTCTTTGCCCCGATCGCCAACATCTGGATCCTCAAGATCTTTATCGACTTCTTGGGCATGAACGGCTTTATGTACACCCTGCCTTGGACCGTCCCCGGCCCCATCGGCACCATCATGGGCCTGGGCTTCCAGCCGCTCGCCTTTGTGATGCTCGCCCTTATCCTGGTCGTCGACTTCGTTCTGTACTATCCGTTCTTCCGTGCCTATGACGCCCAGAAGTGCGCCGAGGAGGCCGAGATTTCCGAGGAGGAGCTCGCCGCCAAGAACGCCGAGAAGGCCGCTAAGCTCAACGATGCCTTCCAGGGCAAGGCTGACGCCAAGAGCGTTGCCGCCGGCGCTGCTGCCGAGGCCGTGAAGGCCGACTCCCCCGCCGCTTCTGCAGCATCCGCTGCCGAGGCAACGACCGCCAGCGACCTCAACGGCAAGCGCGTGCTCGTGCTCTGCCAGGGCGGCGGAACCTCGGGCCTGCTCGCCAACGCGCTGGCCAAGGCTGCCAAGGAGCGCGGCATCAATCTTGAAACCGCTGCCGAGGCCTATGGCAACCACGTGGACATGCTCCCCGACTTTGACCTGGTCGTCCTGGCCCCGCAGGCCGCCAGCTACCTGGCCGACCTGCAGAAGGACTGCGAGCGCGTGGGCAACAAGTGCGTCGCCTGCCGTGGCAAGCAATACATCGAGCTCTCCCAGAACGGCGATAAGTCTCTCGCCTTCGTCTCCGAGCAGCTCTCGAAGTAAGTAACGCTCAGGGCCAGCCGACCATCCAAGACCGGCTGGCCCTTCGATTTAGACGATTGGATCATCATGTCCGTTAACCCTGCTAGCGTCACCAACCCGCCTGCGCAGTTTCCCGAGGACTTTGTCTTTGGCGGTGCTACCGCTGCCTACCAGGTAGAGGGTGAGACCCGCACTCACGGTAAGGGCAAGGTTGCCTGGGACGACTTCCTGGAGGCCCAGGGGCGCTTTTCCCCCGATCCCGCTTCGGACTTCTACAACCAGTACCCCGTCGACTTAGAGCTGTGCGAGGAGTTCGGTATCAACGGCATCCGCCTCTCCGTCGCCTGGAGCCGCATCTTCCCCAACGGTACCGGCGAAATCAACCCCGAGGGTGTCCAGTTCTACCACGATCTCTTCGCCGAGTGCCACAAGCACCATGTTGAGCCGTTTGTCACGCTGCATCACTTTGACACGCCGCTGCCCCTCTTTGAGAAGGGCGATTTCCTCAACCGCGAGACCATCGACGCCTTTGTGGACTTTGCCACCTTCTGCTTTAAGGAGTACGCCGACCAGGTGACCTACTGGTTCACCTTTAACGAGATCTGGGCCGACGCCTCCAACACCTACATCGAGGGCACCTTCCCCGGTGGCGTCAAAGCTCATCTGGCCGAGGCCTTCCAGTGCGAGCACAACATGATGCTCGCCCACGCCAAGGCAGTACTGGCCTTCCACAACGGCGGTTTTAAGGGCAAGATCGGCGTCATCCAGTCGCTGGAGTTTAAGTATCCGCTCAACGAGAACGACCCCGCCGACATCAAAGCCGCCAACAACGAGCACGTGCTGCAGAACCAGTTCTTGCTCGACGCCACCTTCCGCGGCGACTACGCGCCCGACACCCTCGAGTGCGCCAACCGCTTGGCTGCCGTCTCGGGCGGCACCATCGAGATCCTAGACGAGGATCTGGAAATCATGCGCGAGGCCGCGCTCTACAACGACTACCTGGGCGTTAACAACTACCAGTGCCGCTTCTTGAAGGCCTACGATGGCGAGAACGACCTGCACCACAACGGTACGGGCGAGAAGGGCACTGGCCGCTGGCGCGTTAAGGGCATTGGCGAGCATGTGAACAAGCCCGGCGTCCCCACCACCGACTGGGACTGGATCATCTATCCCGAGGGCCTGTTCGATCTGCTCGTCTACATTAAGCAGCGCTACCCCAACTACAAGCAGATCTTCATCACCGAGAACGGCATGGGCTACAAGGACCCCTACAAAGACGGCTTTGTGGACGACCAGCCGCGCATCGACTACATCGAGCAGCACCTGCGCTGGCTGCTCAAGGCCATGGAGGTGGGTGTCAACGTGGGCGGCTACTTCCTATGGAGCCTGCAGGATCAGTTCTCCTGGACCAATGGCTACAACAAGCGTTACGGCTTCTTCTACGTTGACTTTGAAACCCAGAAGCGCACGCCCAAGGCAAGCGCATACTGGTATAAGCACGTGGCGCAGACCCGTCGTCTGGACTAGCGGCTGGCGGGGTTGCCCGCTCACACAACCTGTCCCCATTTCTCAGCCGGGGGCGGCACGTCACACGGCGCGCCGCCCCCGGTCTTTTTGTTTTTGGGCTGGTCGGGAGCCGTTTGTCTCGATCTGTAACATCTAGCCGAGTTTTTTGGTCCTAGCTGTTACAGATTGAGACGAACAGGATTGCTCTTTCCGAAGAATCTAAATCTGTAACACGTAGCCCGCTTTTGACCGTCTACCTGTTACAAATCGAGACAAACGGAGTAGGACCTAACCCCGTATGTCCCTAACAGTCGAGCGTTCGACCAGCGTACTCGGCACATGAATCGCCTCGATAGACGAGCTCTCTCCAATCGCCGCCTCAAACGCAAGCTTACCGACACCGCGCAAATCAAATCGCAGCGTCGTCAGTCGATTGTGAGGAACAAGTCCCTCGAGTGCGTCGTCGATACCAACCACGCTCACGTCGTCGGGCACGGACAGGCCCGCGTTCTCGAGCGCGGCGATAACGCCCAGCGCCATCTGGTCATTTGCCGCAAGCACGGCAGTCGGCGCCTGCGACCCGCCGGCAAGCACCTCGGCCGCAATCCGCTCGCCCATGGCGTACCCACTGTCCGCACTCCAATCGCCACGCAGCATCGGAGCGGCATCGACATGAGCACGACCCAGCGTATCGCGCCAACCGGCCTCACGAAAACGCGAGGAAATCGAGTTTTCCGGACCCGCCACAAACCGCATATTCGAGTGACCATGTTCCAGCAGATAATTGGTCAACAGCTCGCACGAACCATACTGGTCGGAGTCGATCGTCGTGCAGCGCGGATGCGCATACATGGACAGGATGACCGTTCGCACTCCCGGCTGGGGAACAAACTCCTCAAAATCGGGAGCCATGCGGTTCATGTTGAGAATCATGCCGTCGACGGGTCGCTCGACCATGCGGCGCGAGGCATCGGCAAGTGCATAGGGCTTGTCGCCGCCCATCTCGATCATAGTGACGGCAAAATCGTGCTCGCGCGCCGCTTGCATGATACCCTCGAGCGTCGCCAGGTTACCGACACGTGTGATGTTGTACATGCACAGGCCAATAGAACGATACGACCCGCCGCGCAACGCCGCTCCAGCAAAATTGGGACGAAAGCCCAGCTCTTCCATGGCGGCCAGCACACGCTTGCGCGTCTTTTCCGTCACGTTGGGCATACCGTTGACCACGCGAGACACAGTCTGGCGGCTCACGCCAGCGAGCGCCGCAACCTCTGCCGCGCTCGCCGAACGACCATTCCTTGTCTGCTGATCCATGCCTTCCACGCTAACCTGCTTCCCAACTATTCCCCGCGCCCATGGCGCATCGTACATACATTGATAACGTGCTCATGATACCCGAGCCATATACCACAACATGAAAACTTCTGTCAATCAAAACCGCTTACCGAACAAATACAACCGTTCGCGGCTGTTTGAAGTTGTTTTGTTTCTATACATCCCAGCCGGATGTTAACGTGCTCATTGTCAAATGTTCACGTGCTCATTTTGGTTCTAATCATCTTAAGATAGTGTTTATCGGGCTTTTTCACCGCTGAACGCTAACCAGGGAGCCTCCTGAGCGCAAACGCACAATATCGAACAGCGAGACGAGAGGGTGTATGCATATGTCTTTGCTAAACCGCGTACAGCAGCTGCCGAAGGGCTTTGTTTGGGGCGCCGCAACCGCCGCGTACCAAACGGAAGGTTCCACGAAGGTGGCAGGCAAGGGTAAGACCATGTGGGACGATTACCTTGTCGCCCAGGGTCGCTTTTTGCCCGACCCGGCCAGTGATTTCTACAACCGCTACGAGGAGGATATCCGCCTTTCTGCCGAGCATGGACTCAACGCCATTCGTGTGTCCATCGCCTGGACCCGCATCTTCCCCAACGGCGACGATGCCGAACCCCTCGCCGAGGGCGTTAAGCACTACCACGAGCTGTTCGCCTGCTGCAAAAAGTATGGCGTCGAGCCCTATGTGTCCCTGCATCACTTTGACTCCCCCGCCGCCCTGTTCAACCAGGGCGACTGGCTCAACCGCAAGACCGTCGACGCCTATGTGCGCTATGCCGAGTTCTGCTTCCGCGAGTTCCGCGAGGTCAAGAATTGGTTCACCATCAACGAGCTCATCAGCCTCTCGCACTCCCAATACATCCAAGGCAACTTCCCGCCCAACCATCACTTTGATGTGACGAGCGGCATCCAGAGCCAGCACAACGAGCTCGTTGCCCACGCCCGCGCCGTCAACCTGTATAAGGATCTTGACGAGACCGAGCACCTGGGCGGACGCATTGGCATGGTCAACGTCCTGACGCCGGCATATCCTGCCACCGACTCGCCCGCCGACCAGCACGCCGCCGACCTGTACAACGCCTTCTACACCGACTTCATCATGGACGGCGCCTTCCTGGGTCACTACTCCGCGCGCACCCTCTCACTCATCAACGAGATTCTGCGTGCCAACAACGCCACACTTACGGTTGAGGACAGCGACATGGAGGAGCTCGCCAAGGCGGCGCCCCGCAACGATATGTTCGGCCTCAACTACTATCAGTCGGCGTTTATCGCCGCCTACGATGGCGAGTCAACCAACAGCTTTAACGGCACCGGAGACAAGGGCACCTCGTGCTTTAAGTTTAAGGGCGTCGGGCAGCAGGTCGATATGCCGGGTATCCCCACCACCGACTGGGATTGGCTCATCTACCCGCAAGGCCTCTACGACACGCTCAAGCACATCAGCGCCACCTATCCCAACCTCCCCGTCATCTATATCACCGAAAACGGCCTGGGCCACAAGGACCCCGAGCCCGACGCAAACGGCATCGTCGCCGATCCCGAGCGCATCGACTTTGTCGACCAGCACATGGAGAAGGTGCTCCAGGCGCGAGCCGAGGGCGTCGACGTCCAGGGCTACTTTATCTGGAGCCTGCAGGACCAGTTCTCGTGGGCCAATGGCTATAACAAGCGCTACGGCCTGTTCTACATCGACTTCGACACGCAAAAACGCTACATCAAGCAGTCGGCACTCTGGTACAAGGAGCTCGCCGACACTATGGCGGACGCGCAGTAGCGCATCGCCTCGCTTTCCCCCGAGAAGGGAGCGGCCCTATGCGATACAAACCCAGCCGCTCCCCTCTCTCCCCCTGGGAACGGCCCCGCCTGCACCCGGGCTTTTAGCAAGCGGGAGACCATATAGGTTTTCAACGTCCATGCCATTAAGATTTCATGCAAAGAGGAGCGTGAACTATGGAATCGATCGTTAAGTTCTTGGAGAAAGGTCAGCCGTACTTCGACAAGGTCTCTAAGAACATCTACCTTCAGGCCATTAAAGACGGCTTTTTGGCAGCAATGCCCATTATCCTGTCTTCTTCTGTCTTCCTGCTTATTTCGACCCTGCCGGGCGTTGTCGCCACGGTCGGCGGCTTTACGCTGCCCGACTGGTGGAACGTCGACGTCGTGAACTTCTGCAACAAGGTTTACAACTTCACGATGGGCGTCGTGGGCATCATGGTCGCCGGCACCACCGCAAGCGCGCTGACCGGCTCCAAGAACCGCCGCATGCCTGCCGGCAAGGCCATCAACGCCACGAGCACCATGGTCGCCGCCATGTGCGCTATGCTCATCTTGGCCGTTACCCAGACGAGTGCCAAGATCGACGGCGCCGATGTCTCGGTGTTCTTTACCGACAACATGGGCACCAAGGGCCTGCTGAGCTCCTTTGTCGCCGCATTTGCCACGGTCAACATCTATGCCTTCTGCATTAAGCGAGACATCACCATCAAGCTGCCCAAAGAAGTCCCCGGCGCCATCGCCCAGAACTTCCGCGACATCTTCGCCTTCAGCTTCTCCATCCTGTTTGTCGCCGTCATCGACGTTATCTGCCGCACCTGCTTGGCCGTCCCGTTTGCCAACGTCATCTCCACGCTGGTGAGCCCGCTGTTCGCCGCTGCCGATTCCTACGCCGGCCTCGCCCTCATCTGGTTCATGATCCCGCTGTTCTGGTTCATGGGCATCCACGGCCCCTCGGTCGTTAAGCCTGCCCTCAACGCCGCGCTGTTTGGCAACATCACCACCAACCTCGCCACGCTGCAGGCCGGCGGTCACCCCGCCCTCGCCCTGACCGAAAACTTCGGTAACTACATCGGCGAACTCGGCGGCACCGGCGCCACGTTCATTGTCCCGATCATCTTCCTGCTCTTTATGCGCTCCAAGCAGCTCAAGGCCGTCGGCAAAGCCTCTGTCGTGCCCGTGATGTTCGCCGTCAACGAGCCGCTGCTGTTCGCCGCGCCCATCATCCTCAACCCGTACTTCCTGATCCCGTTCCTGTTTGCCCCCGTGGCCAACGTCCTCATTGGTAAGTTCTTCATCGACTTTTTGGGCATGAACGGCTTTATCTATGCCATGCCGTGGGCACTCCCCGGACCGATCGGCACCTTCATCGACACCAACTTCCAGCCGATCTCTCTGGTCCTGGTTGTCGTCCTGCTGGTCGTTGACTTCTTGATCTACTACCCGTTCTGCAAGGCCTACGACAACGTCCTGTGCAAGCAGGAGGCCGAGACCCTGGCCGAAGAAGAGGCCGAGGAGACCAAGGCCGTCAAGACCGCTGCCGCCCCCGCCGTTGAGGCTCCTGTTGTCGAGACCGCTTCTGCCACTGAGGCCTCCGCAGCTCCGTCCGCCCTTAAGGGCAAGGATCTGAGGGTTCTGGTTCTGTGCGCTGGCGCCGGCACCTCTGCACTGCTCGCCAACGCGCTTAAGGAAGGCGCCGACGAGCTGGGCATCGACATTACCGCCAACGCCGGTGCCTACGGCAGCCACTACGCCATCATGGACCAGTACAACGTCATCGTCCTGGCTCCGCAGGTTCGCACCTATTACAACGAGATGAAGGCCGACACCGACCGCCTGGGCATCACGCTGCTGTCGCCCAAGGGCAAACAGTACATCGACCTCACTAAGGATCCCAAGGGTGCCGTCGCCTGGATCGAGGAAAACCTCGAGGCATAAGACGCTGACACCACCTGCCGCTTGCAGACAATAAATGGCCCGTGCATCGATGTGTGATGCGCGGGCCATTTTGTTTAGACCGCACCCGTCCTCCTGTTCATCTCAATCTGTAACATCTAGCCGAGTTTTTCGGTCCTAGCTGTTACAGATCGAGATGAACGCACAGGCCAAGCCGAAAATCTCAATCTGTAACATGTAGACCACTTTTGACCGTCTAGTTGTTACAGATCGAGACAAACGGAATAGGCCGAGCACGTCTACGCCCGCAGGTCTTTCACGCTGGAACGCTCGACCAACACGCCCGAGACGAGCGTACGGCTTCTGGAGCTCGGGGCTTCCAGACCTGCGACGACCTCGTTAAGCGCACGGATGCCCAGCTCGCGGTGGCGAAACTTCACCGACGTCAGAATCGAGTTGGGAATCGTCTTGTAGAGCTCATCGTCGAAGCCGATCACGGACACGTCGTCGGGCACACTGAGCCCTTTGTCACGTAGAGCCATCATCACGCCGTTTGCCATGCAGTCGTTAGCAGCGAGGACCGCCGTGCAATCGGGCTTATCGGCAAGCACAAGGCCCGCGGCATAGCCACTATCCGCATTCCAATCGCCTTGCAGAGGCTCGGGCGGCTCAATGCCACGTGCCTCGAGTGCCGCACGCCAACCTTTCATACGGCACTGGCTCGACAGCGACTCTTTCTTACCAGAGACGAAGTACACGTTCTTGTGCCCGCGATTTAAGAAGCACTCGCACGCCATGCGCGCGCCGCCCTCTTGGTCGTCACTGACGGTTGAGCAGGTAGGATGTTCCATCGGCGTGATAATCACCGTCTTGAGGTCCTTCGGTGCCTCAAAGGTATCAAAGTCATCGACCATCTGGCGCAGGTTGAAGATCATGCCATCAACAGGCAGCTGCGACATCCTGCGCGCCGCTTCGGCAAGGGTCATCTTCTCCCCCGCGCGCTTCTTAATCATCGTGAGCGCAAAGCCGCGTTCTTCGGCGGCATCGGCGATACCGTCAATCATGTCCACGGCGCCGCCCGACAAGTGGAACATCACCACGCCGATGCACCCGTAACGGCCCAACTTGAGTGAACGCGCGGCAAAGTTGGCTCGAAACCCGAGCGCCTCCATTGCCGAATGGACCTTATCGCGTGTCGACTCTCGCACGCTATCGGGCTCGTTGATCACGCGCGACACCGTCTTGAGAGAAACGCCCGCGGCAACTGCCACATCATTCATTGAGACATTTTTCTTGTCCATCGTTGCCACTACTTCTCCAGTCGGTTTTACATCGCTTGTTTTTTGCGTTCTAGCATACACTACCTGCCCGACTGACAAATCAGCCGTTTATCGGACAATATCGACCGTTCACCCGTAAATCCTTGTTGCTCTTCCAAAAATGTCTTACGTTGTCATTAACGAAATGACAACGTTGTCATTTCGCAATGCCTTCCTTAAGCAGGAAGGTTTCCGGGCAGTCCTGACCATCCATCGACGACCAGTTCCATCCACATGCATCGCGCATCAAGTAGCAAAGGAGCTCTATGGACGCCATCGTAAAGATGCTCGAAAAGCATCAACCGTTCTTTGAGAAGATCTCGAGGAACGTCTACCTCCAGGCCATTAAGGACGGATTCCTTGGGTGCATGCCCATCGTCCTCACCTCTTCGATCTTCCTGCTGATCGCCACCCTTCCCGGCGTAGTCGGCATCACGCTGCCCCAGCCGCTTATCGACTGGTGCAACAAGCTGTACAACTTCACCATGGGCGTTATGGGCATCATGGTTGCTGGCACCACTGCCAAGAACTTCACGGCTTCCATGAACCGTCGCATGCCCGCCGGCAAAGTGCTCAACGACGGTTCCACCATGGTGGCCGCCCAGTGCAGCATGCTGCTGCTCGCCGTTACGCAGTTCACCACCAAGTTCAACGGCTCCGAACTTTCGGTCTTCGATTGCACCAGCATGGGCACGCGCGGTCTGTTCTCGGCCTATATCGCCGCGTTCATCACCGTGTGGGTCTACAAATTCTGCGTCTCGCGCGATCTGACCATTAAGCTGCCCAAGGAGGTCCCGGGCGCCATCGCTCAGAACTTCCGCGACATTATCCCCTTTGGCGGCGCCGTCATCATCTGCGGCATCATCGATGTCGTCGTGCGCAACCTCATGGGCGTTCCGTTCTCCGAGCTGCTTATCAAACTGCTCTCCCCGCTCTTTACCGCTGCAGAAACCTATCCTGGCCTTATCCTTATCCAGGCAGCCACCGCGTTCTTCTGGTTCATCGGCGTCCACGGCCCCTCGATCGTCCAGCCGGGCATCGACCCCATCCGTCTTGCCAACCAGGCCGAGAACCTGCAGGTTCTGCTGGCAGGCGGCCACCCCGCCCACTCCCTCACCTTTAACATGTCGCTCGTGGGTGAGTTCGGCGGCACCGGCGCCACGTTCATCGTGCCGCTTCTGCTGATTCTCTTCATGAAGTCCAAGCAGCTCAAAGCCGTCGGTAAGGCCTCGATTGTCCCTGTTGCCTTCGCCGTCAACGAACCGCTGCTCTTTGGCGCGCCGATGATCCTTAACCCCTACATGCTCATCCCCTTTGTTGCCGCCGGCTGCGTCAACGTGAGTGTTGCCAAGTTCTTTATCGACAATGTGGGTATGAACGGCTTCTCCTTCGTGGTGCCTTGGGCTACCCCTGCCCCCATCGGCATCTTCATCACCACGAACTTCCAGCTTATCGCCCTGGTATTTGTCGCGATCATCATCTTGCTGGACGCCATCATCTACCTGCCGTTCTTGAAGGCATACGATAAGCTGCTCTGCGACCAGGAGGCCGAGCGCGCCGCCGAGCTGGGACTCGAGTCCGATGGTGCCGCTTCCGTCGCCGCCAACGCCTCTACGCCCGCTGTCGAGCAGGCCACCGCTTCCGTCGAGACGACCGTTGCCGCCGCCGACAGCAAGCCTGTCGCCGATCAGCCCGAGCCCGCTGCCGATGCATCCGCCAAGAAGGATGTCGATGGCCTGAAGGTCCTCGTCCTGTGCGCCGGCGCCGGCACCTCTGCCATGCTTGCCAACGCCATCAAGGAAGGTGCCGCACAGACCGGAGAGAACATCGCTTCCTCCGCAGGCGCCTATGGCCAGCACACTGCCATCATGGATCAGTACGACGTTATCGTGCTTGCCCCGCAGGTCCGTAGCTACTACAACGACATGAAGGCCGACACCGATCGCCTGGGCATTAAGCTGCTCGCCCCGCGCGGTAAGGAATATATCGACCTTACTCGCGACCCCGCTGGCGCCATCAAGTGGCTCCGCGAGAACCTCGACTAGGTTCCTCCCTCTGTTGGTGCCCGGATCCCCAGTTCGGGCACCTCTCCCTATTCGAATCCCACAGAAAGGATGACTCATGACCAACCCCATGCAGTTCCCCGACGGCTTCGTGTTTGGCGGCGCCACCGCCGCTTACCAGGTTGAGGGCGAGACCCGCACGCACGGCAAGGGCAAAGTGCCCTGGGACGATTTCCTGGCAGCTCAGGGTCGCTTCTCCCCCGATCCCGCAAGCGATTTCTACAACAAGTACCCGGTCGATATCGACCTGTGCCAGCGCTTCGGCATCAACGGTATCCGCGTCTCCATCGCTTGGAGCCGCATCTTCCCCAACGGCACTGGCGAGATCAACCACGAGGGTGTCGCCTTCTATCATGAGCTTTTCGCCACCTGCAACAAAGCCGGCGTTATCCCCTATGTCACGCTCGATCACTTTGATACGCCCGAGGCCTTTTACCAGGACGGCGGCGAGGGCTTCCTGACGCGCACGACGATCGACGCCTTTGTCGAGTACGCCAAGTTCTGCTTTGCCGAGTTCACCGAGGTCAAGCACTGGTTCACGTTTAACGAGATTCCCGCAACCGCCGAGGGCAGCTTTATCGTCGGCAACTGGCCGCACGGCGAGAAGTACCGCCTGGACAAGGCCTTCCAGCTCATGCACAACATGATGGTGGCCCACGCCAAGGCCGTCGTCGCCTTCCATGAGGGCGGCTTTGAGGGTGAGATCGGCATTGTCCAGAACCTGGAGCCCAAGTATCCCCTCGATCCCAACAACGCCGCCGACTGCGAGGCAGCTCGCATGGCCGACGTCATCAACAACCGCTGGGTACTCGACGCCACCTTCCGCGGCCACTATGCAGCCGACACCATGGAGGCTGCGACCAAGCTGGCCCATATCGCCGGCGGCGAGCTCGACGTCCGCGACGAGGACATCGCCGCGCTGACCGCCGCGCTCCCCTACAACGATTGCCTGGGCGTCAACACCTACAAGTGCCAGTTCCTGCGTGCCGCCGAGGGCGAAAACGACATCAACCACAATGGCACCGGCGACAAGGGCTCCTCGCGCTGGTTCCTCAAGGGCGTGGGCGAGTCATGCGTGCGCGAAGGCGTACCCACCACCGATTGGGACTGGATTATCTATCCCGAGGGTCTCTACGACCTGCTGCTCCGCATTAAGAACGATTACCCCAACTACAAGAAGATCTACATCACCGAGAACGGCATGGGCTATAAGGACGACTTTGAGGACGGCTTTATCGACGACGCCCCTCGCATCGACTACATGCGTCAGCATCTCGCATGGATTCTCAAGGCAATCGACGGCGGCGTGAACGTCGACGGTTACTTCGTGTGGTCGCTGCAGGACCAGTTCTCCTGGACCAACGGCTATAACAAGCGCTATGGCCTGTTCTACATCGACTTTGAGACCCAGAAGCGCTATCCCAAGGCGAGCGCGTACTGGTACAAGAACGTCTCGGAGACCGGCCTGCTTATGGCCTAACTTTTGCCGCATACCCCCTGTCGGCCGCATGCGAATCCCTCCACGGGTTCGCATGCGGCCTATTTTTTTGCTCGGCCCGTGCAGGCCGTTTGTCTCGATTTGTAACATCTAGCAGGGATTTTCAATCCTAACTGTTATAGATTTAGACGAACGGGCGACCAGGGCTGAAAGATCTCAATCTGTAACACGTAGCCCACTTTCGACCGTCTAACTGTTACAGATCGAGACAAACGAACGGTCCGAACTTGAAGATCTCAATCTGTAACACGTAGCCGAGTTTTTCGATCCCAACTGTTACAGATTGAGACGATTCGACGGTACCGGTCGCTTGGACACGCCGTGGTACAATTATGCCACGACGCAAAGGAGGTACCCATGTCCGCTTGTGTGCCCGTCCGAGACATGAAGGACACTGCCACATTCACCGCACTTGTTGAGTCTGAGCGCGACGTCACCGTAACTAAGAACGGCTACGAGGCCATGC
>CAUFWM010000019.1 GCA_959596505.1 uncultured Collinsella sp. | reverse complement strand
CGCTCCCCGGTTCTGAAATGGCTCCGCTGGCATATAGCAGGCTCTCCGTCAAGGTTGTCTTTCCAGCGTCTACATGGGCAAGAATCCCGATATTGATAATGTTCATGTCTATCCTCCATACAAGGCCCAAATGGGCGCAAAAATCCCCAGCGGCTAATACTTTTACCGCTGGGGATCATGACTTCGGACAAACAGAAGTATGACGGCTTACATGAGCCGCTGTCCGTCACGATATTTACTAAAAAGGCAAAAGTATTCTTAAATTGGGTACAAAAACTAAGCCCCTGCAAGGGGCAAGCATTTTTGCGCCCATTATCAAATTTTATTTAAGAATACCTTGCCGCATATTTGGTAGCCTCCTCAAATCAAGATAATAACAGTATATCATAGTACGCTCTAAAAACAAGAAATTATTTTACCCGATTCCCCAAATAAATCAGGAGGGCATTCACTGGAACACCCTCCGGTTTTGGTGATTACCGTGCGCCTACCCTTGTTTTTTGCCTTGCGGCCCGTTTCCGTTCCTTTTCAGCCTGTTCCTGCTGGTAAGCGGCCTCTAATATTCTGTCCGCCTGTTCCGTGCCAATGGCCCGCCTGACCCGCTCGTAGTCCCTGACCTTTCCCTTTAGACTGTCTCTCTCGGCGCAGACCTCGTAAATCCTTTCTGACAAAGAACTGTTTTTGCTGACCTCCCGGCCATAGTAAGTGAATCAGCGCGGGTGGTTTGCGCGCCATTTGCAAAACCCCAGGTCGCGACCCTTCGCCATTCGTGGGAAAAGTGAGTAGTCTCAGGTGGCTTACTCATGAGTTGAACCGCTTTCGCGATTAGGGGCCTAATAGCGGCTTCTCCACTAACTGCCCCTGGGTTTGCCTTTGTCCGCCGCACGGGATGGCTCCCGAGGCAACGCGGTGAGATAATGCCATCCAACGCAGGCAATGGAGCCTGAAAATATAGGTGACGGCGGCATGGCCCGAGCCAGCACTTTTGGCCCGCCTCCGTAGCCTCCTTTTTCATATGCGGTCCGCGATACGCCTATGGGAGCGATTCGCTCGTGCAAGGCTGTAAACACGCAGAGAAAACGAGGTATTGGATGAATAGCGAACCGATCTACAAAGAATTCCTTCTTGGAGAAGGCTTAAGCGAGTTGAAGAAAATTCGAGATGGCTGGAGGGATGAAAGCGGCTATTCCGAGTCGAGGGGAGGAACCTCTTTAATACCTGAAAATCTATGCAATGTCTCAGGGTCCGAACGGCTTAACTATACCTTCATCATGGACAGAGCCAATGAGTGCATGTATCGACTGATTTGCGAGTCGATTTCCATGCTTCTTACAGAATATGGATACATAACACTACGTGCCCGCGTTCGCAGAAGCGATGCTTACCAATATCTCCCAAAAGACGGCCTAGCCGGGCCGACCGTCCTCAAAGCGAGCAAGAGGGTGGTCCGCATAATCAAGGTGGATGTCGATGGCTCCCCGAGCGTTTTTGTATTCAAGGAACCTGGATTAGACCAGAGTCTCCCGAAAGAGCTTGAGGATTCGCTGAGGGAAAACTTTGGGGTATCGAAAATCACCTACGTCTCTTTGGTTATGGACGGAGCGAAGAGGGAGGTTCTCAATTACGAGTCGGTGAAGGACGCTACGCCCTACATCTCGGTTAAAGAGTTCTTCCGCCTGTTCTTTCCACAAGAGGAGTTCGACAAATTCGAGGAGGCTGTGGTTGAGCTTAGGCAGAAAGCGCGTTCCTACTATGGCTTGAGCATAACCAAATCGCTTAACCATTTGCGCATGGGCCATTTCAGGAGAGACATCCGAGACCGTCTGATCGGCTACAAACCAGACGTGGAATTGGGGTCCGAACAGAGAATGGCCATAGACAAGAGCTTTGTCGTAGACGGCAGATACTCGGCGTTGACCGGTGACACGGATTTCGCAGTAAGCTTCCAGACCGCAGAATGGCTAAGGGATTCTTTAACGCATGCAGGATGCATAGATTTCGCCCCCATCGCGTTGGAGTACTTCAAATCGCTCGAACAATTCCTGTACAGATTTCTTTACGCCATACATAAGACTTCGAAATCGAAGAGTAGGCGTATTTACTACGGCAAAAAGCTCGGAGAAAACCCTTACTACCTGCCTGCGAAAAGAGATGGCGTTCCCGACAAATCGCGACACATAGAAGTCAAGGACGGAGAAATCGAAATCAACGATGAGCTTTTCACGGATGGTTTCGAATATGTCTTAGACCTCGGTAGGCTCACAAGGTTCTTCGGCGACTATGTTTGCGAGAAGCAGCAGCTGTACAGCCGCAATGAAGACCTTCTCGATACGGCGATAAGCGAGGATACGTACGAGTCGATAATTCGCGCACTCCAAAGCGCTCGAACGATGAGGAACGGCATTGCTCACAAAGACAATCTCTACGATTGGACCGAGATGGAAAGCGCCCGGTCGTCAGTCCTCTTGGCTTTCTACTTAGTCCTAGGTTCTTACAGCATCGATACTGAAATGCGAAGCCTCCTCGGCATCGAAAGCGATTGCGTGCAGAAAAGCGAGGAGTGGAAGCTCTGCAACTACGTGGCATCGGCGGCCGTTCCTAAAGGCAATCCTCTTGAGTTTCCCGTTTTTTATCTCGATGGCGACGATTCCCCCGAGGCCGCCTTGTTTGCTTGCCCCGACGACGAAGAATCCGATCCCGACCGATATGGAAAAGCCCAATCGTTCTCGGGTGTGTACTTCAAGAGAATCGGATCGCATAAGCGTTACGATATCTCGTACCCAACTGACCGTCTTCCCTCATTGGTTGAACAAGGGATGCTGATTATCTGCGGTGAGGGGCTGAAGCTCATGGGGCCTCAAAAGGTCATCTACAGAGACGGAAATTACCTTGGGGACACGAGCGCAGAGTGACTTCGAACCCAGGGCGTGGACCTCGCGCTCCCGCCCTAAAGACCATCGTGGCCGGTTTTAAGGGCGGGAGCGCGAGGAATGTCCGTAGGGTTCATGCCTTCCCGGGCGCAAGCCACCAGTCCGTAACCGCAGGTGAGGCAGCGCCGTGGCTTGCACGCTGGTGGCAAATTCGCAGGTCAAACATCTCCGTCATCTATCGACGAAACGAGAAGCCCCACGTTGACGCGTCTATGAGTTGATGACCTGAACGACGGTCGTCCTAGTTGCCAGCTTCCGCATCAGAGAAACCACTTGGAGCAGAAGCCGATCTGGAAGACCGAATGGACGAGCATCGAGATTCCGAGGCAGACCATCATCGCGCAAAACCCGATTCCGGCCCATTTCAAGAAAGGGTCTTTTTCTTGCTTGTCGGAAGCTCGCTCCATCCAGTCGCGCGAATACGTATCGCCGTACTCGTCGCTCTTTGAGGCCTCTTTCGAAAGCAGCTCGAGAGCTTCGTCGAGGTCATCAGCAAGCTTGTTTCCGTCGATTCCGACCTTGAAAAGATGAGTCTCATCATGCTGCTTGAGCGCCGATTGGTTCTGCAAAAGGTAGAACCTCTCGCCGTTCACCCCGTTCGCCAGAGCGGTCCTCTCGCTCGAAAACGACCGAATCTCCTTCTTGAGCCTTGAGAAGGCCCCCCTTGCCCTCGATTCCGAACTTCTGCGCGAGCGACTCAAGCTGCCAGAGCAGGTCGTACAGCCCCGCCGCGGGCAGGAGCCCGGCCCCGTACGCCTTCTCGAGCATCGACCGCTCGAAGCGATCGTAAACGGGGATCGCCTCCCCGTACGTCAACCTGGTGCCAACTTCGGGGAAATCATTGCATTCCATATCGTCTCCTATCATTCGAATCGAGAGTTAATTCCTTGGGGCGCGTCACGCGTCGACGACGCCGCGTCCCACAACAGCGGTTGTTGCTTCCGCGTGGGCGCATCGCCTAGCACGCAGGGCGCAGATCAAGCCTGAAATCACCTTTGGCGATAGAGAGGCTGTAGTTCGACCCGACTAAAACAGCGATGCCCATCAAGGCCAGACCGCAAGCGGCGATCAGCTGCTCCGGCGAAAAGCCGAGGATCCTCCTTCCGTTATCGCACGCCGCCTCCGCTACGGCATCGGCTGACGAAATCGTCGGGGCGTTCACCGCCCGTCCGGCGTCGTTCATAGTTGGCTCCCTACTCTCTCTTCCATTGCTTCGACCCTTATTTTCAACCGCCATCGGAATTTCGTCTCCTCTGACTGGTTTGGATTGCCTACAATTTCATAGGCAATAAAGCTGTTTATGGAGGACCTGCAATGTCTAGGACATTCACCGAGGAGGAGATCTCCGAGTTAAAGGAAGCCGGATTCGCGGCGAGCGGCACATCGAGAAGCAGGATCCTGTCCGTCCTCGACCTCCTCGTCCGCTTCACCGATGAGAGGACGGGCATATCCGCATCGGAAATCGCGCGCGTCATAGGCATCTGCTCCGAGAGGCCGACGTCGGAGAACGCCATTCTCAAGGACCTGCACCAGATAAGCGAAAGCATGCCCATGGGAATCCGCATGGCGATACCTGGCCACGGCGAGAACGTCGGGTTCAGGGCCGTAAACAAACCCCTGTCATCCGAGGAGGCGATCCTCATCTCGGACGTGCTGGGGACGAGCTCCTTCATCGGCGAGGGGCGGAAGGACAAGATCTCCTCGAAGGTGCTCGCATTCTCCTCCGACTATGACGTCGACGAAAGCGTGGAGACCGTGTTCGTCGACCGCAAGGCCGGCAGGGACACCGACGCGATTTTCAACGTCCTCCATGCCGCATCCCGAGCGATCCGCATGAACGAAAGGCTCGCCTTCAAGAAGCAGGTTCACCTGATGAACGGATCGACCGTAAAGATTGGGCCGTACGAGGAGGACCCGGTGGCGATCGTGTTCAGCTTCGGCCGCTACTATCTCGAGAGCATGCATATCGACGAAGGCGGTTCCCCCAGTCCCTACTTCTACCGACTAGACGATATCGCGGACCCGGTTGTCACCGGAAAACCGGTGTCGGATCGGGATAAGGTAGAGGCGCTGAGGACGCGCGTGGTCGCGGACACGCGCCAGCGGGTCGACATGTTCGGCTCGGGCACCGCCAGAAAGCTGTTCCTGGAAGTATCCGGCACTCATGCCAAGTACGTTTACGAAAGGTTCGGCCACGACCTCAAATTCTGTCACATCGACGAGAGCGACGAAAGAAACGTCATCGGCTACGCCTGCGTCAGCGCGATGCCGTCTCCGACCTTTTACAGGTGGCTATTCGGGATGGACGGCGCGGTGAGGCTGGCGAAGCCTAAGGGGAAACGGTGGGTCGAGAGCTTCCCGAATGCCGTCGCCTCCGACCTAGAATCCTATATCCAAGATTACGAAGCAGCATCAGAGGGCTACAAAGCCGCACTGGATGCAGCTATTTCACGATTGGACTCGAAGAGCTGCCGGCAATGAGGCAATCCCAATCGGTCCGATTCAAAAGCCAATATTGACTAACTCGAATTCGGCTCGCATCCTCGCGCCGTTCGTCTGCTCCCATTCGTCCGAAATGACAACCACAGCAGGTCGTGTCCCAACGGATGGGTACCATTTATCCGGGTGCACCTGGGGCAACGGGTTGAAGAACCTGCACAAGGTCGCTCGCAGAACACGCAACATCAAACACGACAGAAGAGGCGAACGACAGATGCCGGACCCCGGACGACAGCACCGCGGAAGACGAGCATTCCGACCACAACCGAACAACTCCAGCTACTAGGCAGGCGCCCGCATGGGTGCCTTTTACTTTTCAGGGACTTAGCTGCGAGCTAAGGCACGCGGCTCATGGCCGTTTCGTGAAGGCACGACCAGCTCGACCCACTTCGACCCGTCTCCGCTCCTGCCGTGCTCACCAATCGCCATCAGGCGGTTCAATCGTCGTGCAGACGAAAAGGCACACGGGACCGCGCGAGGGCATCGCGCGGAATGATTGGAGGGACCATGGCGAACACGACAAAATGCGCCGCGCCCGAGGGCAACCGGGGCCGCGACGAACGGATGACGGTGTTAGAGATGCAGGAGTACATGGGAGCAAGCCGGAGCAAGGCGTACGACCTCATCTGGTCGGGAGAGATCGACTCGTACAGGCTCAGAAGCAAGCTCCTGGTGTCAAGGGCGTCAGTGGACGCCTATATCGAGTCGAGGAGCGGCAGGAAATGACGGCGGCGACCGCCCCGGAGCCACCCGCGGCCGGGCACGCGAGGGAGCCTCGAAACGAAAGGAGCTCGAGGACGACCATGACCAAGAGCATTAGCAGGAGCCAGGTGAGGCTCATCACATCGACCAACGCGATATTCGGCGCCGACGAGGCGTGCGCGATGCCGCGCATCAGCTGCGACGCCATGTACCGGCTCGCCCCCCTTGCACTCACCGTCAGAGCATGCTATAAGATTATTGGTGGCTCATTAAGCTACCTCCAAGTGCCGGGGGAGTCCCCCGGCTATTTTTTTATCCATTCCATTAGGAGTCCCCATTGGCCAAGGAGCTCAGCATCTTCGTCGACGAGAGCGGCGACCGCGGCGGCAAAGCTCGCTACTACCTGCTCACACTCGTCTTTCACGACCAGGCAGACAGCATCGCCGAGGCGGTCACGGGCTATGAGGCCAAGCTTGCCAGGGCCGATCTCCCTAACATTCCGTTTCACTCCGAGCCTCTCATGAACGGGCACAAGGACTATGAGTTTCTTGACATCGAGCAGCGCAAGGTGATGCTCGCCTACTTCTCCTCGTTCGTCCGCAAACTTCCCATTTCCTATATCACGTTCGTCTACCGTCGCAGCCAGTTCGAAGACCCGGCAAGGCTAATGGAGCGCATGGGACGCGACATCTCCTCCGCCATGATTGAACACCTGGGCTTCTTCCAGTCCTTCGACGATGTGAAGGTCTATTACGACAACGGTCAGGACATTGTCAAGCAGGCGCTCGACCGCTCGGTGGGCAAGGTCCTCTCAAAAGGGGTCGTCCGACGCCGTAAAACCTCGATGACCGACTACCGCCTCGAGCAAGTGGCGGATTACCTCTGCACTATCGAACTTGCCTTGGTCAAGTACGAGGCCAAGGAGAACGGTGAGACGTACAACAAGTTCTTCGGTGGTATCGGCTCTTTCAAGAGGAACTGGCTCAAGCAAGCCCGCAGCAAGCGGATATAGGTGGTTCCGTAATCTCATAGGGAACGGCCATCTCTCCTCCGGCCAGGAGTCCCAAGTGGCACGCTTCGAGCAGCGATGGCGAAACGCAAGCAATGGCGTCGAGGGCGCCTCGTGCGCTACATTGTGTCCATGTGGTCATCTCCTATCGTCTCAGCGTGGTAACTGAAGATTCTAGGCGGTGGCCACACCCCTTTTCCGGGGTGCTGACACCAACGTTTGGCACGCAACCGCAGTAGACGGCAACGTCCGTCTACTGAGCAAAAGCAACGAGCTTTTCCGGGTCCAAGACCGATAAGCGAAGATGAATCAAGTTTTACTCCCTTAGCAGGCCCAACTTGCCAAGCCACTCGACAAAAGTAGTGATGATCCGCTCGGTGCGCATTTCGATGTCGCTCTCGGCGAAGTCGCCGCATCGCGCAATTTCCACGAGTTCGCGAACAGCGGTCCCCGACACCTCAACGCCCTTATCGTTCACATAGCCCTCATAATACTTGCGTTTATCCGTCAGTTGGTAATCTGAGGCGCGAATATTTACGCGCTTCTCCAACATCGCCTTGTTTCCTAGTGCTTCAAGATTTGAGCGATTGGATAGCGGGTGCACCTCGTTACGCTTTCTTGCATAGATGTGTTCAATCTCGAGCGTTGTGTCCAAGTCCATGAGAGGTTGCTTAGGATCTGAATAGGCCCACCAAACAAGCATCGATCGTGTGAAGCGACGCTGGTTGGTGAACTGATAGCTTCTGAAGCGTCCCGTAATTGTTTCACGGTCGAACAGATGGGCTGAAAAGTCGACCTTGCGACCTTCTACGATATCTATGAGTGCGGGATAGACGGGACCGCGCAGGGCGTTTACGCCGGGACGCTCAAGTGAGTAGGCGTAGATGAATCCAGTGATGTAGCAAAGGAAATCGTAGAGCTCTTTGTCGTCTAGCTCGCCTTTGGTATTGCGCTTTGCCAGGAACCAGGTACTCAACAGATAAGCCCACATGCCGTTGGGTGCATAATTGAGAACGAATAGACGGCGTGCTACACGCTCGGAAAAGCCCTCCTGCGCATCAACCCGTTTCCAAAAATCGAGCAGAGACTCCAAATCGTCGAGCGTCGCGTCCTCGCGTAGGATTTCGTACGAGCTGTCGCTGTAGAAGTCGCGTAGACTTTTGGTTGTCGTGTCGCGGATGCCCTTCTTTGCACGGCGATAATACATATAGCGGGTGAAAAGCTCGTCGAGCGGCGTGCCCGAGGTTGGTTTGAAAATGAGGTTGGCTGTTTCCTCAAGCACTTTCCAACGCGCAACGAACTCGTCTTTGCGACCCTCGATGGAGAAGTGCTTGTAGAACTGGCTCTTAAAGATGTCAGCGTCTGCCAACGGGAGTCCACGGTCGTTCAAAGTCGAGAAGATTCTGAGCGCGGTGTCCTGGGATTCCGCTTCGATGGGAAGCAAGATTACGTTATTGAGAATGCGAGCGGCAAATAGGGCGATGTAGCTTGGCCACTCGCTTGCCATTTCGGCCATTCTTTTAGAGAAGAAGGCGTAATTGCGTGAATAGGCGCTGTGGGCCATGGGGCCCACGGAGCCGTGGCGCAATATATCTAGAAACTCATCTTTATCGGAATCGCTCGCCACCTCTGAATCGATTTTCAGTGCATTCATGTCGGGGTCGTCGAACTCATCGGTCTTCCAGACGCAGCCAGCAATCGAGTCACGCACTTTAATTGACTGCTTGTCCTTCATGTTTGCGAACTTGTCGTAAAACGCCCTAAGCAGCAACATGATGGTTGTAAGTCTCTGCTGGCCATCGATTATTTCAAGCTGGCCTGCGTCGTTCTTGAAAGTAACAATGGGGCCGAGGAAGTATTCATCACTAGTGCTTTCGAAGGCGTCGCAGTCGTCGTTGGGAAACGCGAAGGTGAAGAGATCGTCCCATAGCGTTGCACACTCGTCTTCGCCCCAGGCGTAAGGTCGCTGGTAATCTGGGATGAGGAAGTCCGAATGCTTATCTGTAAGGAGCAGCTTGATCGTTTTCTGGTCGATGTTGAGCTTGGACATGCTGGAAACCTCCGTGCGGATATCTTTTTGCATCCAGAATTATATTTCACAGAGTAAATAAGGTGCTTGATGACGGCACGATAGGACCAGAGAGCGCGGGGACGAATTGAAGGCCCGCATCCAGCACTCTCTTTATGTTCTAGCGGTTATTAGTCCCAAATAGCATGGAGAACCGCGTGCCCACTCACTTGGGATAAATCCTTACTCTCGTTCTTCCGAATACCACCCGTACTTTGTCATCTTGAAATACGGGGAGTAAATGGCGAAATCGCAGGTGAAAGGGAGTAAAACGGCAAAGAAAAAGCCTCCGTCCCAACGCGGGAACGGAGGCCAGATTATCGTTTTTACTCACCGCCGTCGCTGGCGGCTTTGCCGTAACTCTCGTACGAAACGAAACTCAGGAGCACAGTGCAATACTCAAAAGAGCAGGTCAAAACCCTGTCAGCCTACTCCCACTCGATGGTCGCGGGCGGCTTGGACGTGATGTCGTAGCACACGCGGTTGGCACCGGGGACCTCGGCAACGATGCGGCCGGATATGCGGGCCAGGACATCGTAGGGCAGCTTGGCCCAGTCGGCGGTCATGGCATCGCTGGACTCGACGGCACGCAGAATGATCGGGCGCTGATAGGTGCGCTCGTCGCCCATAACGCCGACGGACTTAATGTCGGGCAGGACCGCGAAATACTGCCAGCAGCTGTGCTCAGAGTTGCGCTCGCCGGTCTGCTCAAACAGACGCTGGTTGTAGGCGTCGAGCTCCTCGCGCACGATGGCGTCGGCGTTCTTGAGGATCTCGAGCTTCTCCTTGTCGACCGCGCCGATGATGCGGATGGCCAGACCCGGACCCGGGAAAGGCTGGCGGAACACGATGTGACCCGGCAGGCCCAGTGCCAGACCAAGCGCGCGGACCTCGTCCTTAAAGAAGTGGTCGAGCGGCTCAATGAGGTCGAAGTGCACGCCTTCGGGGAACGGGATCAGGTTGTGATGGCTCTTGATGGTGGCCGTCTTACCGCCCGTCTTGCGAGCGCCGGACTCGATGATGTCGGGGTAGATGGTGCCCTGAGCCAGATACTTGACCGGCTTGCCATCGGTCTCGAGCTGCTGCGCCACGGCGAAGAACTCTTTCCAGAACTGCGTACCGATGATGCGGCGCTTCTCCTCGGGCTCGGTCACGCCAGCCAGAAGCTCGGCATAGCGGTCCTCGGCATGAACATGGATAAAGTCGACGTCAAACTGCTTGGTGAAGACTTCCTCCACCTGCTCGGGCTCGCCCTTGCGCAGCAGGCCGTGGTTGATGAAGACGCAGGTCATCTGCTTGCCCACAGCGCGGGCGCCCAACGCAGCCACGACGGAGGAGTCGACGCCACCGGACAGGGCCAGAATCACGCGGTCGTCGCCGACTTTCTCGCGGAACTCGGCCGTCATGGTCTCGACCAGGTTGTCCATGCTCCAGTTGGGCTCCAGGCCGCAGATCTCAAACAGAAAGTTGCTCAGCAGCTGCTGACCGTACTCGGAGTGCTTGACCTCGGGGTGGAACTGCGTGGTGAAGATCTTGCGCTCGGGGCACTCCATGGCGGCAACCGGGCACACGTCGGTGCTGGCGGTAACGGTAAAGCCCTCGGGCACTTCGGAAACGGCATCGCGGTGGCTCATCCACACGGTCTGCTCCATGGGCGTGGAGTTAAAAAGCTTGGCACCGGCCGTGCGCGTGATGGTGGCGCGGCCGTACTCGCCCACCTCGGAGTGACCGACCTTGCCGCCGAGCGTCACGGCCGTGATCTGATGGCCGTAGCAAAAGCCCAGGACGGGAAGGCCCAGGTCAAAGATGGCGGGATCGATGGACGGAGCGTCCTCGGCGTACACGGAGGCCGGGCCGCCAGAAAGGATGAGCGCAGAGGCGTTCATCTCGCGAATCTCATCGGCCGAGATGTCGCAGGGAACGATCTCGGAATACACGTTGAGGTCGCGGACGCGACGGGCAATGAGCTGACCGTACTGCGCACCAAAGTCGAGTACGAGGACCTTTGCGGAAGCCTTTTGATCCATGGTTTCCCCCTCTTGTTGGCGGGGAGCCGGTGCCCACCCGCGTGAATGAACGAAAATAACTCCCATAGTGTACACGTTATATGGGGTTTCTCGTCCCTCGCAGCCATCAGCGCACGGCAAACGCACGACCTGGGCCCCTATTTGACGACAATTGAAGTATTACCAAACGTTACAGATGATGTAATACGTTTGAACATTGGACGCCCTGTGCCACAATACTGCCGAACGACCCCGCCTCTGTGGCGGCAAATACGATAGGAATACCAGCATGAAGCGCATCCTTCTCATCGCCACGGGCGGCACCATCGCATCGACCGAAGACGGTAACGGCCTATCCCCCGCCCTGACCGGTGAGGAGCTCGCCCAGAGCGTCCCCGAGATCTCGGGCCTCTGCGAGCTCGACGTCGTGCAGCCCATGAACATCGACAGCACTAATATGTGCCCGAGCGACTGGATGCGTATCCGCGATGTCATCGTCGAAGGCTATGCCGACCACGACGGCTTTGTGATCCTACACGGCACGGACACTATGAGCTACACCGCAGCAGCACTTTCCTATCTGATTCAGGACAGCCCCAAACCCATCGTGCTCACCGGCTCGCAAAAGCCCATGGGCAACCCTTTTACTGATGCCAAACTTAATCTGTACCAGAGCCTGCTCTATGCGCTCGACGAGCACTCGCACGACGTTTCGATCGTGTTTGGCGGCGTCGCCATTGCCGGTACGCGCGCCCGCAAACAGCGCACCATGAGCTTTAACGCATTCATTAGCGTCAACTATCCGCCCATCTCCTATATCCGCAACGACCGCATTGTGCGCAACGGGCTTCACGGCACCCATCAGAATGAGAGCCCAGTTCGTTTCTACGACAGTATCGATCCGCGCGTGTTTGTACTCAAGCTTACGCCCGGCGTAAACCCGGGCATCCTCGACGCCCTTGCCGATAGCTACGATGCTGTAATCCTTGAGACCTTTGGCATTGGCGGTATCCCCGAGTTTGGTGAGTCGGGCGAATCGTTCCAGGAGGCGATTTTCCGCTGGGTCGATTCGGGCCGCACCGTCGTTATGACCACGCAGGTCCCCGAGGAGGGCCTTGACCTGGGCGTTTATGAGGTCGGCCGTGCCTACGCCGATCATCCGGGTATTTTGCGCGGCGACGATATGACCACCGAGACGCTCGTGGCCAAAACCATGTGGGCGCTCGGCCAGTCACGCGATGCGGCCGAGATCCAGCGCCTGTTCTACAGCCAAGTCAACCACGACCGCATCCCGATGGCGTAGCTAAAACAAAATCCGCCTCTTTGGGCCTTGTAGGGCACGTGGTACCCCTCGGAACGTGCAAAAAGCGGAGTTTTCAGCATCCGCCCCTTCCGGGAACGTTAAAACCGCTGGCTGTAAATTGCCTTTCGACTCGAAAGACTCGTTCCGCGCGCTTGTTATTCCTCATATTATTGAATTTTGTGGATAATCCAAAACATTACGCGTCGTATTTGTGGCCCCGGCTGCCGTTAAATTATTGAGGGATGCTGAATACTCGCGTTTTGCACGCCGCCGTCGGGGGGACCCGTTCAACAAGCGGCAAATCTAGCAAAAAAGGCTACTCGATACCCTCGAGAAGCTCTGACACCGTCATGCCGAGTGCGGGCGCGATCTTAAATAGAACCTTGAGCGTGAAATTTGCCGTCCCATCTTCGATTCGGTCGAGGTAGGGTCGGCTGATTCCTGTCGCCACACAAAAATCAACCTTGGAGATACCAAGGTCTCTGCGTGTCTCTTCGACCCGCCTGCCAAGAATCTGTTTCGCACGTTCGTCCATGCAGCCGAGTTTGAAATGGAGCCGAACATAAACGTAAACTATAGTTTACGTTTTGCCGAATACACAGGAGTTTTCTATGTCGGGTTCTTCGGTCCGCACGTACCGAGCCACACTTCGCACAAACAGCGCACCGCCCAAGCTCGTCGTCGTTGAAGCAGAATGTCTTTCGCCCGATGAGCGCACAGCATTTGCATTGCTATCAAGTCGCGTCGCCGCCGTTTTGGTCCCTTGCCCGGCGCAAGGTGAACTTGCCATCCAATGCCAAGCGCACAGCTGCTCGCTCAATCAGGCTGCCGTAATCGTAACCAGCCAACACGGCCTGTCGCTCCTTTTGGAAGCCGGCATCGCGCTCGCCCTCCGCGGCGCCGGATACGAAAACGAGGCCGCCGCCGACATGGTCTTTCAACCACGATCGAGCGGCGGCCTCGCAGCAGCCATCGAATATGCTTGCAGGCTCGTTGCCTAAAGGCGCAAGCTAAAAGCCCAGGCCAAAGCCCATACCGGTAATCGCCGAATACATAAAGTAGACGTTGATTACGTTGAGAAACACACCCGTGATGCAGCCGTTTCGCAGGTAGCGCTCGCACACGATGCGCGCCATGGCGGCGGAGTCATCATTGTTTTTAGCCTGGCGTCCCGCCGTAAAGTACGTCGCCACGCTCAGCAGCAGATTGAGCACCGGCAACGCCAGCAGCTCGTAGCTCTTGCCCCAGCGCGTCGCCTCGCCGGCGGCATTAAACTTCGTTGCCACCTCGGGACCAATGTTGGGGATAACACACGCTGCGACCACCAGCGGAATCACCGCAAGTACGAGCAGCGCAATACCCATGTAGCCAGCTTTTTTGCCATATTTAAACATATGCGTCGTCCTTACACGTTAAAGCGGAAGTGCACGACGTCGCCATCGGCCATGACATAGTCCTTGCCCTCAATACGCAGCTTGCCGGCAGCCTTGGCGCCCTGCTCGCCACCGAGCTCGATGTAGTCGTCGTAGCCAATGACCTCGGCCTTAATAAAGCCGCGCTCAAAGTCGGTGTGGATGACACCGGCGGCCTGCGGGGCGGTCGCGCCCTGACGCACCGTCCAGGCCTTGACCTCCATCTCGCCGGCCGTAAAGAACGACTGCAGGCCGAGCAGCTTGTAGGCGGCCTGAGCGAGCACGTCCAGGCCGGGCTGCTCCAGGCCCAGGCTTTCCAGGTAGTCGGCAGCGTCCTCGGGATCGAGCTCGGAAAGCTCGGCCTCGATCTTGGCGCAGATCGGCAGCGGCTTGACGCCATCAATGGGCGCCAGGTCCTCGTTGAGCATGTCCTCGTCTACGTTGGCCACATACAGGATGGGCTTCATGGTGAGCAGGAACAAGCCCTTGGCAGCGGCGCGCTCCTCGTCGGTCATCTCCATGGACGCGGCGCGCTTGCCCTCGTTGAGCCAGGCAAGCAGGCGCTTGGCGACCTCAAACTTGGGCATGAGCTCCTTGTCGCGCTTGGCCTCCTTCTCGAGCTTGGGCAGCTGCTTCTCGAGCGTGCCCATGTCGGCCAGGATGAGCTCGGTCATGATGGTGTCGGCATCGCCGGCGGGATCGACGAACTCGCCCGTGCGGCCCACCTCACGCATGACGTTGGGGTCCTTAAAGTAGCGCACGACCTCGCAGATAGCGTCGGTCTCGCGGATGTTTGCCAAGAACTGGTTGCCCAGGCCCTCGCCCTCGTTAGCGCCCTTCACCAGACCTGCGATGTCGACAAACTCGACCGTAGCCGGCACAATGCGGCCGGGGTTGACGATGTCGGCGAGCTTTTGCAAGCGGCTATCGGGCACGTCGACGATACCCACGTTGGGGTCGATTGTGGCAAACGGGTAGTTGGCGGCAAGACCGGTCTTTTTGGTAAGCGCGGTGAACAGCGTCGACTTGCCCACGTTGGGCAGGCCCACGATACCGATGGAAAGGGACACGACAGCTCCTTTTGGTACAGGTACTTCAAACTGCATAAGTATAGCGCCGCCGCAGCATCTGGGCGAACCCGGACGCCACGGCGGCGCAAATGAAGCAGAGATGAGTGAGAGTTCGAGACTGCAGTCCTTACTTAAGCTCGGGCCAGAAATCCTTGTTGGCCTCGATGAGCTCGTCCAGGATCTGCTTAGCAACGCTCGCCGAAGGAATGGTCTTGGAGAGCGTGAGTGCCTGCCAGAGCTTCTGGTAGCTGCCCTCGACCCAAGCCTGGACAACGAGCTTCTCGACGGAAACCTGCTGCTCCATCAGGCCCTTCTGGAACTGCGGAATCGGGCCCTGGCAGATCTTCTCAAAGCCGTTGGAACCGACGATGCAAGGCACCTCGACCATGGCCGTCGGGTCGAAGTTGGGCACAGCGCCATCGTTGGGGACGATCAGCAGGAAGCGCTCGAGCGTGTTCTCGGCCAGTGCGCAGGCAAGGTCGACGATGTAGTTGGCATGTACATCTGGCTCAAAGCCGCCGTCTTTAGCCGTACCCTTGGCGATGATGTCGCGGCAAGCGCCAAAGACCTTCTTCTCGCGGCCGTCCATAACCTCATTGGCGCGAGTGTAGTTGGGGTCAGACGTCTCGACGACATAGTCCGGGTACAGGTAATACTTGAGGTAGGTATTGGGAATCGTCTCGGGATCGACAGCATAGACATCCTTGGCCTTGCCGAAGGTGTGAATCCAGCTCTCCTCGACATGCTGCTCCTTGCCGGCCTCGTGCTCGATGCCGTCCAGGTAGCCGTTCTTAGCCATGTGCTCCTTAATCTGCGGCATGAGGTCGTTGCCGTCCTTGTCGTAGATCTTGCTCCACCAACCAAAGTGGTTGAGGCCGTAGTAGCTATACTGCAGCTCGCGACGATCCTTGATGCCGCACATACGGCTCATCTTATCCATGAGGTCGATCGGCATGTCGCAGATGTTGATGATGCGGCTGTTGGGGCGCAGCACGCGGCAAGCCTCGGCGACGATGGCCGCGGGGTTGGAGTAGTTGAGCATCCAGGCGTTGGGGCTGTACTTCTCCATGTAGTCGAGGATCTCGATAACGCCGCCGATGGAGCGCATGCCGTAGGCGATACCGCCGGCACCGCAGGTCTCTTGGCCAACGCAGCCGTACTTGAGAGGAATCTTCTCGTCGAGCTCACGCATGGCGTACAGGCCGACGCGGATGTGAGCAAGGACGAAGTCAGTCCCGGTGAATGCGGTCTCGGGGTCGGTGGTGTAGCTAAACTCAACCTCGGGGGCGTTCTCGTGGAAGTAGATCTCGCAGGCCTTGGCCACGGTCTCCTGGCGCTCGGCGTTGTTGTCGTAGAAGGTCACCTTGTTGACCGGGAAGCGGTCGCGCTCCTCAAGCAGCATCAGAGCGATGCCCGGGGTGAAGGTAGAGCCACCGCCGGCAATGGTCACGGCATAGTTTTTCTTGGACATGATGTCCTCCTCATTCTGGCCGCTTGCTCAATCCATCCCCGTACGCGGCCTGCACGGTTTGGAATTGTTACCTAGAAGTGGAGTTTTTTATCTCTAGAATCGGCCTTGCGGTGCATACCGGCTCTGCAAGGCCGATTGTTTCGATGGACGATGGTTTACAGAAGACTCTCGAACTTCTCGCGAACCTGCGGGACGGTAAGGCCGATGATGACCTGGATTGACTGGCCTTGGACCACCAAGCCATGCGTACCGATTGCCTTGAAGGAAGCCTCGGGTGCAACGGCGCCCTTGTCCTTGACGTTAACGCGCAGACGGGTAGCGCAGTTAGTTACATCGATGACGTTGTCCGTGCCACCGAGTAGATCGAGGATGTTCTCGGCAAGCACCAAGCGCTCGTCATCCTTACTCTGGGCGACCGATTTGCTAGCAGCAGCACCGCTCTGCTTTTGCTTGTAGTCGGCCTTGGACTTGAGCTCGACCTCAACATCGTCATCCTCGCGACCGGGGGTCTTAAAGTCGAACTTGATGATCAAGAAACGGAAGACCACGACCCAAAGAGCGGTAAAGCACAGACCGACAAGGATGGAGATGGCGTACTGCAGACCGTGTGCGGCCCAAAGGGGCAGCCAGTCCCACGAGAGCATCGAGATGATTCCGCCGTCGAAGATGCCCACGACGCCAAGGAGGTTTTGAGCCATGCAGCCGAGCGCTCCGAGCACGCAGTGGACGACGAACAGGCCGGGCGCAATGAACAGGAAGGTGAAGTCAAGCGGCTCGGTAATACCGCAAAGCATAGCGGTAAGGGTGACGGGAATGAGCAGAGCCTTGACGCGCTGCTTGCGCTCGGGTTTGGCGGTCATATAAAACGCAATGGCGACGCCGAGCGAGCCGAAGACCTTAGTCCAACCAGGGCAGGTATAGGCAGCCCAGGGTGCGGCATCCTTAAGAGCAATGCTCGGATCGGCAGCCAGTTGGGGCAGGATGTTGGCCCAAGCAGCAAAGATGCCACCGTTGACCGCCGCGTTGTCGTAATAGAACGGCGTATAGATAAAGTGGTGCAGGCCTGTAGGGATCAGCACGCGCTCGAAGAAAGCAAAGACGCCCACGCCGAACGTACCGGCGGAAAGGATGAATCCCTGGAAGGCGGAGATAGCAGCCTGGACATGCGGCCACACCAGGCAGGCGATAAGAGCGACCGGAACCATAACGAAGAAACCGATCATATAGATGAACACGGAGCCCGAGAACACGCCCAACCACTCAGGAAGTTCGGTGTCGAAGTACTTGTTGTGAAGCATCGTGGCGATACCTGAAATGATAAGCGCGCCCATGATGCCCATATCAAGCGTTTTGATGCTTGCGATAGTGGCAAGACCAGTACCGCTGCCCGCCTCGACAGAGTAGTCGACGCCAAAGACAGGGCCCCACTGCCCCAAGATTGTGCTTACAAAGTAGTTGAAGGTAAGGTAGATGGCCAAAGCCTCCATGCAGCAGCGAGCGTTCTGCTTGTTCGCGAGCGAGATTGGCAACGCTACGCAAAACAGCAACGGCATCTGGTTAAAGAGCGTCCAACCACCCTGGAGCAGCACATTCCAGCAATCAAACCAAAGATGGCCCGCAGTGGCCATCTCGCCAAAGATCGCCTCGGTGGTAAACAGCGTACCCAGGCCGACGACGATTCCGGAAAATGCGAAAAGAATTGCAGGCGTGTACATTGCACCGCCGAAACGTTGTATCTTTTGCATCATGACGGGGAATCCCCCTCTCTTCATTCGGAGCGACTGCGGTTTTGGCTTCACTCGAGACCGCAGACGCGCCGTTTGCGTGTACCTCGTGCAATAGGACGGGTGGGCCCGCTTCCCTGACTTCTTGCACTTACGTTTTATCACATCACTTATCTATACAAGTTAGCATTAATACTACCGTCGGTAAACGGTTGATTATTGGCCGTAAACGGTATATGTCCAGTATTTCGCCTGGTAAATCTGACATAACTGATGGCTGCATTTTATAATTCTTTTTAACTTGTCTAGATGTGCTTGTCTATTCATATAGACATACCTATACTTCATTACAATATCCACCGCCACGTTAAGGAGTCACCATGAAAAGCGCGGTCTTCTATGGAAAGCACGACCTCAGAGTCGAGGAATCGGCAAAGCCGGCCGTGGGCAAGCGCGACGTTCTGATCAACGTCAAAGCTTGCGGCGTCTGCGGTACCGACGTTCATATCTATGAAGGCGACAAGGGTGCAGCCGACGTTACCCCGCCCACGGTCCTTGGTCATGAGTTTGCGGGCGTTGTCGAGGCCGTGGGCAGCGACGTCGCTGGCTTTAAACCGGGCGATCGCGTGTGCATCGACCCAAACCATCCCTGCGGCTGCTGCGAACCCTGCCGCGACGGAATCAACCACTACTGCGAGCATATGACCGGTTACGGCACCACCGTTAACGGCGGCTTTGCCGAGTACTGCTCCGTCGATATGCAGCAAGTCTACAAGTTGGGTGATCACACCAGCTTTGAGCAGGGTGCTATGACCGAGCCCGTCGCCTGCTGCCTGCACGGCATCGATATGTGCAACATCAAGCCCGGCAGCACAGTTGTCGTTATCGGCGGCGGCATGATCGGTCTGCTCATGATGCAGCTTGCTAAAAACGCCGGCGCCACCAAGGTTGTCTTGCTCGAGCCTGTCGAAGGCAAGCGCGAGGTTGCGCTCAAACTCGGCGCCGACCTGGCAATTGATTCCATCCACGAGGACGTCCCGGCCCGCCTGAAGCAGGAGGGCGTCGGCAACGTCGATGTCGTTATCGAGTGTGTTGGCAAGCCCGTCACCATCGAGCAGGCCATCCAGATCGCCGGCCACAAGGCTACGGTCATGATGTTCGGCCTCACCAAGCCCGATGAGACAATCACCGTCAAGCCCTTCGAGGTCTTCCAGAAGGAGCTTGTGCTTACCTCGTCCTACATCAACCCTTATACGCAGCGTCGCGCGCTCGAGCTCATCGACTCTGGCAGGCTCGACGTATCCTCGATGGTCGCCAAGGTGGCTTCCCTCGACGAACTCGGCGCCATCCTGTCAGACCCGGCCCTGCGCGCCATGGGTAAATATATAATCGACCCCAGCAAATAAATCGATTGACACCTGCGCGGACGGCCCTCATCCGTCGTTCACGCACCCAGCTCTAGGAGACCGTCATGGCGCGAGCCATCTTCCAAACTATTTATGACAACGTGAAGCAGTCGATTGACGACGGCACATACGCCTATCAGAGTTATCTGCCTTCGGAGACTGAACTCACGCAGCTGTTTGGCTGTTCGCGCATGACGGTCCGTCGCGCCATCTCGATGCTTGCGGCAGATGGCTACGTGCTCCCCCAACAAGGCAAAGGCATGCGCGTCATTCGCAACATCAGTGACGAGACGAATCGTGGCGGCGGCGGACTCGAGACCTTTAAGGAAATCGCAGCTAGCCGAGGCTTTGAGCTCAAAACGGTCACCACTGTCTTTGAGCTCCTCGTCTGTAACAAGGCGCTCTCCAAGATTACCGGGTTTCCCGAAGGCTGTGAACTCACACGTGCCAAACGCATCCGTTATGCAGACGGACGAGCCGTGTGCTCCGACGACTCCTATTACCTAAGCTCACAGGTACCGGGGCTGACACCCGAGATTGTCAACGAATCGATTTATCGTTACCTCGAAGAAGGCCTTGGAATTAAGATTGCCACGGGCAAACGCGATGTAACGATTGAGCATCCCACGCCCGAGGATACACGCGTACTCGATCTCGACGACTTTAACGCACTCGCCGTTGTACGCGGACAGACCTACAACGCCGACGGCATCCTTATGGAATACACCGAGACAAAGCAGGTTCCCAGCTTCTTTTTACTCCACGAAACGGTCACCCGCCGCAATAACGGCAGCGAGACCCATCAGAGCAGTATGAGCTAACCATCTATTAGTTGCGGTGGAATAGTTCCTAGAATGGCCAGCTTAAGGGCAAAACAGGAACTATTCCACCGCAACTATTTTTGGCCGGCGGGGCAGTACCTGTCCCACCGGCCATCATTTACGCTCTTTTAGCTAGTCCGCGAGCTTCTCCACCTGGTCGAGCATCTTGTCCAGCTTGGCCTTTGCCTCGGCCTTGACCTTCTCAGCTTCTTCGTGAGCCTTGGCCTTCTGGGCAGCCTTTTCCTCGGCTTCGGGATCGACGACGACCAGATTGGACGCGTCATGCTCAACCAACTTGAGCGCATGCTCGGGGCACACCTTGACGCAGGCACCGCAGCCCAAGCAATACGTGGACTCCAGCGCAAAGCGACCGCTTCCCACCAAATCGCAGGCAAACGTGGGGCACACGTTGACGCACTCGCCGCACGACGTGCACTTGTCAAAATCGCATTCCGGCGTGCTCACCTGCATGTTCTGGGCAAGCTCGGGGTGGTTTTGCAGCGTCGAGAGCACCAGCTGCCGCCCGTGCGTGAGCGAACGGCGACGTTTGGTCGTCGTGGTGCCGCACATGGTGTTGAGCGTGCGCTCCAGCTGGGTAATCTGATGGCGATGGGCCTTGAGCTTTTGCGTCACCGAGGCCAGTGCCGCCGTCGCCGGATTGAGCTTGGTCACCGTCAGGCCCGTGGTGCGGGCAATCTTTTCCATGTACTCCTTGCGCTCGTACTCGCGGCGCTTATGGCATTTGAGGCTCTTGGGGTCGACCTCCAGGCCCATGCCCGTACCGGCCCACTCCTCGGCAGTGGCGATGGCCTCGCCCAGAATATCCTCGCCACCGGTGTTGCGGCATTTATCGCACGCGCCCAGTGGCAGGTACACACTCACGTTGGGATAGTCCGCCAGTACCGAGAACCAGGTCTCGGCCGTAATATCGCCCACGCAGGCAACGACGACCTCGTTTTCGCGCGGCATACGCTTGAGGGCGCGCGTGCAGGTGACGTAGGCGGTCTCGTGGCTCGTAGCGGCAGAGACGATATCGTCATACAGGTTTTTAGGCGCCAGGCGCGGCGAGATGATCGCCTCGGCCGGACAGGCAGCGGCGCACAGGCCACACTTGCGACAGGAGTCGAGGATCTCAATGGCGTCTTCCTCGACCTCGATAGCGTTGACCGGGCACACGTCCATGCACGCGGTGCAGCCGCTCTTTTCGTTTTTGCAGGTCAGGCACGGAATGGTGTTGCCGCGCGGACGCTCCTTGTAGTCGGCAGGATTCCACTGCGGTGCCGACGGATCGAGCGCATCGGTCACGCCGCCAAGCGGGTTTTTAAGAAAGTCGAAACCCTTGCTGATCTCGATAATGTCATCAAACAGATCGTGTTCCTGCGCCATGCGCGGCCCCTCCCTGAGCAGTGCAAACAAGCAAGAGATAATGATACGCTATCGGCCCACACCTCGGGCAAATTACACGCGGTGCACCTTGAGGGAAATAACCAACAGCCTATCGCTGCCTCGATTGCACAAGGTCAATCAAGCGCAAGCTATGCCTCGCGCATGAGCTGCACGAGCTTTTGTTTTGTCACCTTGGCCTGCTCGTTGGCCATATTACGCTCATTTCTAAAGACCGCATTTGCAACACTCTGCAGATCGGCATCGGAAATCTCGCCAAGGCCCAGCTCCTCGAGCGTCGTCGGCAGACCAACGCGCTGGCAAAACTCGAGCACCTGATCAAGCTCGGGTGCACGCTCCAGGCGCAGCTGCACCACCAGGCCAAATGCCACGGCCTCGCCATGCATTGCCTTGCACTCGGGCAGAATCGTCAGACCGTTGGCGATGGCATGCGCCAGCGCCAAACCACCGCTCTCAAAGCCAACACCCGAAAGCAGAATATTGCACTCGATCAGGCGCTCAACCGCCGGCGATGTACGCCCTTTTTTGAGATCGCGCTTGGCAGCGACGCCGCACTCCATGAGCGTGTCGTAGCAGGCGCGAGCCGCGACCAGAGCCAAGTGCCCCGGCTCGCCACCGTGCTCGTTGGTACCGTGCGCCGCGGCGCACGAACGCGCCTCGAAGTACGTTGCCAGTGCGTCGCCCATGCCAGCGACCGTCATACGCAGTGGGGCTGCCGCGACCACGTTGGTATCGACCACGACCAGGTCTGGATTCTTCTCGAGCATCAGGTAGTGGTCGAACGACCCATCCTCGTGATACAGCACCGAAATCGCGCTGCACGGACCGTCCATCGAAGCCGCCGTGGGGCATACGCACAACGGCATCTCGGCATAAAACGCAACGGCCTTGGCAATATCGAGTATCTTGCCGCCGCCAATACCCACCACCATGTCGCAATACTCGGCCCGGGCTTCCTTAGCCATTTCGACAACGGCGTCTTCCGTACACGGACCGTCATAAATCTTAAAGAACGGCTCACTTAGATCTTCGTCCAGAAATCCATCGACGATCTGCTTGCACAGCCGATCCTCGGTGCCCTGGTCAAACAAGACATAAGCAGCGCAGCCCAACCATGACAAATACCTGCCCTGACGCGAAAGTTCGCCCGGCCCCTGAACATACCGGCCGGGACCGCCATAAACCATGGGAAGCGCCATACGAGAATCCGCCCTTCATCAAACAACGATTGGTACAAAGTAACCTGCCCCCTGCACCAACTTGTGCATTGGAGACAGGCCACTTTGCACCATAGCAAAAAGGGGCAAAGCCATCTGCTGGCTTTGCCCCTTCCTTAGCTTGATTTACTCATCCATGAGATAGTAGTGGCCCAGCGCGTCGGCACCCAGGATGGCGTTTGCGACCATCTCGGGAGTCACCTCAAACGGCATGTTGCACATGGTGTCATCGGGCGCGCAGGCAGCCTCGGCAACAATCATGGCCTGCTCGCGCGTAAGCTCGGCAACGCCAAGTTCCTTCATCGTGACCGGCAGGCCCAGCTCAATGCAGAAGCCCAAGACTTCCTCGAGCTTCTCGGTCGGGGCATTCTCGAGTACCAGCTGGACGATGGTGCCAAAGGCGACCTTCTCGCCGTGATACATGCCGTGGCACTCGGGCAGCATCGTCAGACCATTGTGGATGGCATGAGCAGCAGCAAGGCCCGAGCTCTCAAAGCCAATGCCCGAAAGCAGCGTGTTGGCCTCGATGATGTGCTCGACGGCAGGCGTGAGCGCACCCTTCTCCAGCGCGACCTTGGCCTTGACGCCATCGGCCATAAGCGTCTCGTAGCAGAGCTTGGCGAGCGCCAGGCCGGCCATGCCGCCCTTGCCGCCAGCGCAGGTGCCGCCGTCGGCATCGTGCGTCGCCTGAGCCTCGAAATAGGTTGCGAGCGCATCGCCCATACCGGAAACCGTCAGGCGCACCGGGCTCGCCGCGATAACCGTCGTATCCATAAGGACGATATTGGGGTTTGCCTTCAGGAAGAGGTACTTGTCGAACTGACCGTCATCGGTATAGAGCACCGAAAGCGCCGAACACGGGGCATCGGTCGAAGCAATGGTGGGACAAATGATAACCGGGGACTCCAGGTAATAGGCGACGGCCTTCGCGGTGTCGAGGATCTTGCCGCCACCGACGCCGACGATGATGTCGCAACCGTTGTCGCGAGCGAGCGCAACCAGGCGATCGACCTCGCCCTTGGAGCACTCGCCGTTAAAGTCCTCAAACAGCAGCTCGGCCTTAGCCTCAGCAAAACCGCCCTCAATCTTGGCACCGACGCGCTTCTTGCCCGAAGGCGTCACGATGACGAGGGCCTTAGCGCCGAGCGGCTCGACATAGGAACCGAGCTTGGCCAGCTCGTCCGGGCCCTGGATGTACTTGCTGGGGCTATTGAAAATTGAAGCCATAACTATCCCATTCTCTAAAATAAAAAAGAAAGGGGCTCCGTACAGATACGTGCGGAGCCCCTCGTTACGATAACAAGAGTCGATTAGAAATCGATGTCGGTGTCGTAGTAGCAGGCCTTGAGGATCTTCTCGAAGTCGGCAGCCTTGGTCTCACGCGGGTTCTCCGGCGTGCAGGCGTCCTGCTCGGCGTTCGCGGCGATCTCGGGGAGCTTCGCGAGGAACTCCTCCTCGGAAACCATCTGCGGGTTCTCGGCGTCGACCTTCACGCCACCATTCGCGTAATCCTTGATGGACTGCGGAATGTTGAGCTGGTCGTTGAGGTCGCGAATCTTCTGGACGAGCGCAGCGATGAGCTCCTCGTTGGTCTCGCCGGGAAGGTGCAGGATCTCCTTGGCTACGTAAGCGTAACGCTCGGCAGCACGCGGGTCCTTGGAGTTCCACTGGATGACCTTGCCCAGGTACATGGCGTTAGCGGCACCGTGGATGATGTGGCCGTTCTCGAAGGCAGCACCGGTCTTGTGAGCCATGGAGTGGACGATGCCGAGCAGGCCCGAGGAGAAGGCGATACCGGCGATGCACTGAGCCTCGTGCATGTGCTGACGGGCCTCATGGTCGCCAGCATAGGACTTGGGCAGCCACTCGACGATCTCGCGGATGCCGTGCAGAGCGTTGGCGTCGGTGAACATAGAAGCGCAGGTGGAAACGTAGGCCTCCATGCAGTGGGTCAGAGCGTCCATGCCGGTATGAGCGCACAGCTTGGCGGGCATGGTGTAGGTGAGCTCGGGGTCGACGATGGCGACATCAGGGGTGATGTTGAAGTCGGCCAGCGGGTACTTGATGCCCTTGGCGTAGTCGGTAATGACGGAGAAGGCAGTGACCTCGGTAGCGGTACCGGAGGTAGAGGAGATGGCGCAGAAGTGAGCCTTCTGACGCAGCTCAGGGAAGCTGAACGGCTGGATGATGTTATCGAAGGACTCCTCGGGATACTCGTAGAAGACCCACATGGCCTTAGCGGCATCGATGGGCGAGCCGCCGCCGATGGCGATAATCCAGTCGGGCTCGAACTCGCGCATGGCCTCGGCGCCCTTCATGACCGTCTCGATGGACGGATCGGACTCGACGCCCTCGAACAGCTTGACCTCGAAGCCGCCCTCTTTGAGGTCGGCCTCAACGTCCTGCAGGAACCCGCCGCGGCGCATAGAGCTGCCGCCAGAAACGATGATGGCCTTCTTGCCCTTGAGGTTCTTCACCTCGTGGCGAGCGCCCTCACCAAAGTACAGATCGCGAGGATTGGTAAAACGTCCCATACTGTGCCTCCTAAACAAGCCCCTCTTAGACTTGCGTATATAACGGAGCACCCGATTGGCTCCGTTAGGACCGTTTTGCGCGTTGCCGGCGATGACAATGCGCGATGTCTAAACGTCTCAACGCTCAGACAAACACTATTTTACCGTTCTGGTTGGTCAGTTATTCACCTAAAGCCGACAATGATGAAACGTTTTTTCTATCCCTGAAGACCCTTATGGGGCATTCATACTCCCAAGCTGGGCAAACGTTTTATCAAGGTTGATCACATATCCCGGGCAGGACTGTGCCCCTCCAAAATGCGCCCCGTTCGCCGCCAAAAATCGACCGTTTGCGGCACCGTGATACCACTCAGTCGTCCAAGATGCCGACATTTGTGCGACATCCGTCTGACATCCGTCTTCGTGGTGCAAAGGTGCATGTCCAAGTGCGGCACCCCCGGTGTGCCACATGCGGGTAAACTAGAACCTTATATAGAGACATTTGAACCCTAACCGCAGCAAAGGAGGCCCCATGGCATTCGATCCCATTCAAGAGGATTGCCATCGCCTCGTTCTTGAGGCCTTGCGCCGCGACAATATCCCGCTCACCGACGGTGCCGCCGTAGAGCGTCTAATGGAACAATTCACCCGCAACCCCGCGCCGCTCATCGTGCACGACCGCGACCGCGCCGGGCACCTCATTGCCAAGGTGGTCGAGGCTGTCGACTACCGCATTCCCTTTATCCCTGACGATACCCAGGCAGAGCAAGAAGAGGCCGCTGCCGAGAACATGCTTCGCGAGGCAGCCGCGCTCGACCCCACCAACTGGGACGCCCAGCGCATGCTGACCGCCCTCACCGCCAACTCCAACGAGGAGTACGTACAGTATCTGGTGTCCAAGTGTGACGAAGTGGAGCACGACCTGGCGCTCAAGATTGCCTCGGCGCAGGACCCCTACGAGCGTGAGGCTGCAGGCGATCTGACCCGCCGTCCCTACCTGCGCTGGCTTGCCGCCTTGGCATCGCGCGCCCTCATTAGCGGCCGCTATCGCATGTCGCTCGAAGCCGCAAACCGCAGCCTGGACTTTGCGCCCAACGACCCCGCCGGCGTCCGCCATACTGCGATGCTTGCCATGGCAAAGCTCGAATACCCCGCCGAGGAGCTCAAGCGCTTTCGCTCTGCCCACTCCGTCTCCTATCTCACCAACACGCCGCTACGCCGTCGTCCCAAGGACGCGGAGCGCGACTTGGACCCATGGACGCTCATCGCGC
>CAUFWM010000018.1 GCA_959596505.1 uncultured Collinsella sp. | reverse complement strand
AGATTGAAGACGCCCGCGAGCATATCAGCTACTACGAGGAGCTCATCCAGCCGGATAAGGTCGTGGAGTAGGTTTTATCAGGGGACGTTATGTACCGTTCCGATAAAACTATGCCGGTTTACTACGATGAAATCGGAATATGCGACCACATCGTGTTTTAAAAGAAAACCGCAGGGGTTCTACCTGCGGTTTTCTTTTTACAATTTTAGCTGTGCTCGAGCTACGCCGATTCATCGTAGTAAACCGGCATAGTTTTTGACGGTCGGGCCAGACAAGCAAGTGGCGGTGCAACAATTGCTGATATTTTGTCCCCGCCAACACTGTCGGCTCGTTCTAGCCTCGAGCCTCTTCCAGCATCTGCTTGGCGTGTGCCAGGCTTGCCTCCGATTGATCGCCGCTCAGCATGCGGGCGATCTCTGCGATGCGGGCGTCCCCGGCCACCTCATCCAGATGCGTCTGGGGAACGTCGCCGGGCTCTTTACTTACCACGTAGTGCTTATCGGCCATGACGGCGACCTGCGCCAGGTGGGTTACGACAATCACCTGATGCGTAGCGGCGAGATCTGCCAGCACGCTCGCGAGGGCACGTGCTGTAGAGCCGCCGACACCGGCATCGACCTCGTCGAACACCAGCGCATCAACGCCATCCGCGTTGCCGAGGACAACCTTGCTCGCCAGCATGACGCGGCTAAGCTCGCCGCCCGACGCAATACGGCGCAGAGGGCGCGGCGTCAATCCGGCACCGCTGCGATACAAAAGCTCATAGCTCGAAGGCCCCGCCAGCGTCCATTCGGCACGCGGAAGATCGCGCGACTCCCAAACGAGCTCGGCGTCGCCCATCTCCAGGCGCGCCATCTGACGGCCAACCTCGTGGCAAAAGCGAGGGGCTGCGGTATTCCGCACGCGTTTAAGCGCCTTGGCAGCAGCAAAAAGCTCGCGTTCGGCACACCCGAGCGCCTCGCGAGCCTTCTTGATCCGCTCATCACCATCATCGACCAGCGACAACAGCTCTTGTGAGCGGTCGCGCATGGCAAAGACATCGTCCATGGTGGGCCCCCACTGACGCAGTAGGGCCTTAAGATCGGAATAGCGCTCGCGCATACGAGCCAGCTCGCGCGGATCGAAGGCGACCCCATCGCGATAGGTGCGCAGCTCGTTGGCACAATCCTCAAGCGAGATACAGGCATCCGAAAGCGCATCGGCGATATCACCCAGCTTGCGGTCGACGGCCGCCATGCGGGAAAGCTCCGCCACGGCACTGTTCACGGCATCGAGCGCTCCCCCTTCAGCTGCAAGCGATGCATGGGCATCGTTGGCCGTGGCCACCAACACCTCAGCATGCTCGGAGCGCGGCAGCAGCTCCTCGAGCTCCTCATACTCACCCGGCTTGGGGTTGACCTCGGCGATGCGCTCCAGGGCGAAGCGCGCCTCCTCAACGCGACTCCCCTGCGCACGCGAGGCTTCCTCCACACGGCGAAGCTCCTTGGCGGCGGCACGCGAAGCCTTAAAGCAGGTGCGATACTTCCCGAGCGCCTCAAGCGCCGCGCGCCCAGCCCAAGCATCGACCATGGCAACGTGGTGCGCCGGGTCGAGCAGGCGCTGGTGCTCGTGCTGACCGCAAAGATCCATCATCACACCGACGCGCTCCGAAAGTTCGCGCACGCTGGCGATGCGGCCGTCAATTTTTACGCGGCTGCGGCCCTCGGCAGAAAGGCTGCGCTGCACGGTGAAGCCCTCCGCGTCGTGCGGTCCGTCAAACAGGCGCGCCTCGACGCTGGCAAGTGCCTCGCCCTCGCGCACCGTCGACGAATCCGCACGCTCGCCCAAAATAAGCTTGAGTGCCGAGAGCAGCGCGGTCTTACCGGCGCCGGTTTCTCCAGTCAGAACCGTTAGACCCGTGCTCGGAACCAACGTCGCCTCGCGAATGAGCGCAATGTTGGAAACCTGCAGCTCATCGATCATGACGCACTCCGTAGAACACGCGGCTCACCGAGTTATAGAAACTCTCGGGACCATAATCCAGCAGCAGCACATCGCCGGGACCACGGCGCACAGCCACGCTCTCGACCGTGCCATCGCAGGTAATAAACTGTCCATCGATGGCGATCGCCGGAACGCTCGGGCGATCATCGGACATAAAAATCTCCACGACATCGCTCGGCGAGGTCAAAAAGGCGCGAGCCTGAATGGTATGCGGGGCGATGGGCACGCATACCATTCCCGTGTAATCGGGGCTGACGATAGGGCCGCCGGCGGAAAGCGCGTAGCCGGTGGAGCCGGTCGCCGTCGATACGACCACGCCGTCGCCGCGCAGGCGGTCGATATGATGGCCGGACACCGTGATATCGAACTCGACCATATCGGACAGGGGCCCGCGCGTAAGCGCCATATCGTTGAGAGCAAACGTGCGCACAACATCCTTCGTACCGTCTTCGCGAACCGAAACGATATCGGCGGCGATGGTGGCGCGGCGGCTCACATGGAGCTCGCCGGACAGGGCATCGCTCACGACCTGCAAAATGTCGCGCTCCTCGGGGCTCGCGGCCGTCAAAAAACCCAAATGACCATAGGAAAGACCCAAAATGGGAATCTCACGGTAGTTGAGAATGCGGGCGGCACGCAGCAGCGTGCCGTCGCCGCCGAGCGTAATAACCAAGTCGGCATCGTCAACATCGGGCGCGCTCTGAATCTTAGAGCGCTGGTCGGCAGCCCATGCGACCTCGTAACCTTGGCGCGAAAGCCAAAGCTCGAGCATCAGGCCGCTCTCGACCGCCTCTTGCTTGTAGTAATTGGGAACCAGAAAGACCTTCATAGCGTTGCAGCTTTCTCGCTCAAAACCGATACCTGGGATTGAAGCTCATCGTCGGTGCGTTCGCCGGGTGCAAACCTCGTGCCGTACAGGAAAAACTCAACGTTGCCCTTGGCGCCGTGGATGGGCGACACGCACACGTCGAGCGGGAACAGGCCCTTGGCGGCAAAGAGCTCAATCGCCGCCGTGAGCGTATCGCGACGGACGGCGGGGTCGGTCACGATACCGCCCTCGCCCACCAGCGCAGCCGGCGCCTCAAACTGGGGTTTTACGAGCGTGCAAAACGAACCCGAAGGCTTCAGGCACGCCATCACGGCGTCGATGATATTTGCGATACTCGTAAACGACACATCGCACACGGCCAGGTCGATAGCGCCGCCGTAGCCGAGCTCGGGCAGCTGCGTCACGTTGGTGCGTTCATGGAGCGTCACGCGATCGTCTTGGCGGAGCGACCAATCAAACTGAGCGCGACCCACATCGACCGAAACGACTGTGGCGGCGCCGCGCTTGAGCAGGCAATCGGTAAAGCCGCCCGTGGAGCATCCCACATCGAGGCAGGCAAGGCCCGTGAGATCGATACAAAACGCATCGAGCGCGCCCTCGAGCTTGAGCCCGCCGCGCCCAACGTAGGGAATACGACCCTTCACGTGCAACGGCAGGCCCGGCGTCACCTTAAGGCCCGGTGAGGTCAAACGCTCGCCGCCACTCGAGACCAAGCCGGCCATAAGAGTGCGAAGGGCATCCGCGCGATCGGCGCAGATGCCCTGTGAAATCAGTTCGTCATCGAGACGCACACGTTTCATGAATGCCATCAACCATTCGTATCCGGAGACGCGGCCTGGCTATCCTGGGATTCGTTTGCCGCATCCTCATCGTATTCCTGCTCGAGCTTATCTGCCTCGCGAGGCGTCAACTCAAACTTATCGACCATATCGACCGCACGGGAGCCCAGCTCGATCGCCTCGTCAAACAGATCGAGCGAACGCTCCAGGGACGTATCCTTGGAGCGAACGGTCGCGATAATCTGGTCCAAGCGGTCCGAGATCTCGTCGAAGTTGCGGACGGAACCCTCTGGCATGGCTACTCCTTGACGGTACCGGTCTCGGCCTCGGCGACCTCGGCATCCTCGTCGAGAACGCCGGCCGCAGCCTGAGCGGCGGCAACCTTGGCGGCAGCCTCGGCGGCCTGGGCCTCCTCGCGGGCACGGTCCTCGGCCAGTAGCTCCTGATAGAGGTCCTCGCCCGGCAGCTCCTCGCTACGAGCGATCTTGCCCAGCACGCCGTTGACAAACGACGCGGACTGGTCGGTGCCATAGGCCTTGGCAAGCTCGACCGCCTCGTTGATCACGATGGCGTCCGAGACCTCCTCGTCGGTGAGGAAGCGCATCTCATAGACGGCGATACGCAGCAGATTGCGGTCGGCACCGGGCATACGCATAAGATCCCAGTTCTTGGCGACGGAGCGCAGGGCGCAGTCGATGCGGTCGATGTGCTCGTAGGCACCGCGGCACAGCTCCAGCGCGTAGGGATCGAGGGGACCCTTCGAGATCAGGAAATCGCCCTCGAGGACGCGCTCGAGCGGGCTGTCCGTGGCCTCGGCCTGGAACAGCAGCTGCAGCGCCTGACTGCGGGCAAGCGTACGCCCGCGATAAACCTTAAGGCTCAAAGGTTACTCCTTGGGGAAAACGAGGCCGTCGATGCAAACGTCAACGCGCTCGACCTCGACGCCCACCTGGGCGTCGATGGCGGCAACCACGGCGGCGCGAACGGCCTCGGCGAGTTTCTTGAACGGATAGCCAAAGAACACCACGACGCGCACGGTAAGCGCGAGCTTGTCGCCGATGACCTCGGCCTCGACCGCCGGCTCAGAAGCCGGGGCCTTGGACGAAAGCATCATGGAGACAAGGTTGGTGGCAAGGTCCTTGACGCCCACGGAGGCGATGCCCTCGACATCCGTGACGGCGCGCGAGACGATGGCGGTCAGAACATCGGGCGAAATGCCGATGCCGTCAATCTTGATTTCCTGGGGCATGAGTCCTCCTAGAAGAGTTGGTTGCTAGACGCGGGAGACGAACTTGCCGTCGCGGGTGTCAACCTTAATGACCTCGCCCTCGTTGAGGTACATGGGGACCTGGATGACAGCGCCGGTGTCGATGGTGGCCGGCTTGGTGGAACCCTGGACGGTATCGCCCTTGAAGCCCGGGTCGGTCTGGACGATGGTGGTCTCGATGAACATCGGCGGGGTCACGCCCATGAGCTCGTCGTCGGCGAAGAGCAGCTGGCAGGTGTCATTCTCGCGCAGCCACTTGGCGTTCTCGCCCACCATATCCTCGGGAACGGGAACCTGCTCGTAGGACTCGTTATCCATGAAGATGTAGTCGGCGCCGTCGTTGTAGAGGTACTGGAACTCACGGGTGGTGAGCATGACGCTCTCGAACTTGGTGCCGGCGTTGCAGGTGTTCTCGACGACGCGGCCGCTCTTGATGTCGCGGGTCTTGTAGCGCACGAAAGCGCCGCCCTTGCCCGGCTTGACGTGCTGGAACTCGACGATGGTGTAGACCTTGTCCTTAATGCGGAGACCGAGGCCGTTCTTGAAGTCGGCGGTAGAGATAGTAGGCATAGCGACCTTTCTTGTTATTGGCTAGACGCACAAACGTCCAAATTACATACGAGCGAAATTATACACTTGCAGACGGCGGCTGCGGCGAGCGCATAAAAAGAGAACGCGGGACGCCCGAATCGATCCGGACGCCCCGCCTCCAAAAACCCAAATGGATGGTTTAGCAATCGATAATATGCAGGTCGTGCGGGGTCTTGGTGAAGGGCTCATAGCCGTTCTCGGTGACGACGCCGTAGTCCTCCAGGCGCACGCCGCCCACGCCGGGCAGGTACACGCCGGGCTCCATGGTGATAACCGAGCCGACCTCGATGATATTCTTGCTACGGTTGAAGTTAGGCAGCTCGTGGATGTCGATGCCCACGCCGTGGCCCAGACCATGGTTGTAGTAATCGCCATAGCCGGCATCGCCGATGATCTTCTTGGAAAGCTTGAAAATGTCGTTGCCCTCGACGCCCGGATGGATGGCGGCGACGCACTCCTCATGGGTGCGGCGCACGAGCGCGTACAGGTCGAGCTGCTCCTGGGTGGGCTCGCCCATCACGACAGTGCGCGTCATGTCGGAGCGGTAGTCGCAGTAGCCCGCACCGTAATCCATGAGGACAAAGTCGCCCTTCTCGATCACGCGGTCGCTCGGGACGGCATGCGGATTGGCGGTGTTGGGACCGCTCGCGACGATGGAGCCAAAGGCCAGGCTGTCGGCGCCGTTGGCGAACATAAAGTTCTCGAGCTCGTTGCGGACCTGTTTCTCGGTCATGCCGGGCTTAATAAAGCCGAGCATGTGCTGGAAGGCAGCATCGGTGATCGACTGCGCGTGGCGCATGAGCTCGATCTCCTCTGCATCCTTGATGGCACGCATCTTGCGGATGTCGTCATGCATCAGCGGCAGCATGCAGGCAACGGAGCGGTCCTCCAGACCACGCTGAATACCCTGGTAGAAGTTAATCTGCATGTCATCCTCGACGGCGCAGACGCGGCATTTGTTGACCGCAATCTTGCCGGCGACCCAGCCGGGGATGGTGCCCTCGTCCATGTCGTAGACCCAGGGGCTGCCGGCGGGCGTGTTCTCCTCAAAACTGTTGAGATAGCGCGAGTCGGTGTGGAACAGGCACTGATCGGCCGTAATAAACGCGGCGTGAGGGAACTCGAAGGTGTAATCGAAGACGCCCTTCACGCCCGTGAGCCAACGGAGATTGGCCTCGTCGCGCACGACGATGGCGTCGTAGCCGCGCTCGGCCATCAGGGCACGGACGCGTTCGATACGACCGGCAGGACCGGCAGCAAACTCAGACATGCAGATTCCTTTCTTGTTGTCCTCATAAAAGCGGGACGGGTCCCAATCGAAAGACGGATTTGCACGCGATCCGCAACCGATTGAAAACCCGTCCCTCAAAATGATACGAAAGACGATGGATGTCAATAAAATTAGAGAAGTTCTTTGCGAGAAGCCAAGTAGGCGTGAGCATGGCGCTCAAGAACCTCGTCCTCAACGCTCGTTAGACGAATGGCGCCAAGTGCCGCGGGCAGCGGCAACATACTGCGGTTCGAGCGGACAAACTGCTGCCTGCGGAACTCCTCGATATATGCGGCGGGCTCCAGATCGAAGGCAAACTCCTCGATACCAAAGTCCTCCAGGCAGTCATCGACCTCAAAGACGTAATCGATATCGAAGTCGCAGGCATCATGTGCTAGGCGCGCCTCAAAGCGCATACCTTCGGACAACAGCTGGTAGGCAGGGACCTGCGAAGTGGCATCGCCCAAGCAGGCGCGCAGGGTACGCTCCCCCGTCTTGCCAAAATCGAGCGCATGGCGGGCGCTCGGGTTCGTGGCCATCAGTACGTCCTTGCGGGCAGTCTGAGACCACTGAACGGCATTGACGAGCGCGACTTCTTCGCCAGCGAGAATCTCGGGGACGGTCTCGGTAAACTGATTCCAACGGGACTTGCTGCTCGAAAGCATGGTGCCAACAAGTACCGCATAACCGAGCTTGAGGTCCTCGGGGTCCGCTTCGCGAACAAGTTCGAGGTCACACACGACCAAGCCCGGCTCGGGACGGAACGCGATAGCGGGAAGCGCATTCGCCGACGAGGCGACGAGTGGCTTCATAGTCGTCGCGACCGTGAGCATGGCGTCGAACGTCGTCGGCAGCAAGGCGCACTCGGTGCGACCGCACCACTGATTGGCACACCAGCAAACGACCGAGCAGGTCGCCGTGTCGCCGACAGCGACAACGAGATCGTCGCAGGTAATGCCGTTAGCCGACAGGGCGCCAAAAACGGTATCGGCATCGGCCAGCGTAGCACCGGCAGGCGAAACCTCGAGGACAAGCGGCGACACGGCAAAACCGGCGTCGACCAGCGCATGCTCGACAACCTCGCCAAAACGCTCGGATGTGGCGCTGTTCCAAACCACCATCGCCCGCTTGGGTTTGCCCACAGCCGAGGCAAACATGCGCGACAGCTCCTCGAACGCGCCCAATCCGACGCGGACATCGACACTGCGGTTTTGGAAATTGATAAGTTGACGGCGAATCATAGCAGTCCACGCTCCAAAAGCATCTCGGCACAAAGGTAGGAAACGTCCTCGAAGGACTTGTTGCGAATATCAAGGGTAAGATCGGCAGCTTGACGATACAACGGACGGCGATGCTCAAAGAGCAGCGCCGCGTGCTCGGGCGAGCGGAAATCGGGACGCGTGTCGGAGCGGCGGATCTGGCGCATCGAATCCTCAAAATCGCCCTCGAGGTACACACAGGTACCCATCTGGTGCATGAGCTCGATATTGACCGGCGTCTCGACAATGCCGCCACCGCACGAAACCAGCAAGCTGCGCTCGCTTTGGAGCGAACGGAGCGCCGAGGTTTCGAGCTCGCGAAAGCGCTCCTCGCCCTCGGTTTCAAAAATCTCGGTTACCGATTTGCCGCAACGGCGCACGACAAGGCGGTCGGTATCAATAAACCGACGCTTGAACATTGTGCCCACGTTGCGTGCGAGCGTCGATTTGCCCGCACCCAAAAACCCGATAAAGAAGATATGGTCGCAGCCGTGCTTGGTGTGCTGGGACATGACGAAACCTATTCCTCGCAGGGAAGGTCGCGCAGGGCCCGGCGCTCAAAGATACGGAAGATCTGCGTATACCACAGGTCCTGAGTTGCCTGTGGCTTTACCAAGATCGTGTCGACGCCGGCAAAGTTACCGCTCCACACGTCCGTGTACAGCTGGTCACCGATCAGCACAGCCTCATCGGCCGTGGCGCCCAAGCGCTTAAGACCGGCCTTGAGAGCAAACGGTGCAGGCTTCATGGCATGGCTGATGGCCTCGAGCCCCAGCTCGCGTGCTGAGCTCATGACCTGGTCGCGATGCCAGTTGTTCGACACCATGCACAGCTTAAAGCCCTTGGCGCGAGCGGCGTCGAGCCAGGCCGAGACGGCAGCGGGAACCTGCTCGGTATCACGCGGCACCAGGGTGTTATCGCGGTCGAGCAAAATGGCGCGCTTGCCGTCGGCCCACAGGGTATCAAGGTCGATGCGGTCGACCGAGGCAACATATCGTTTGGGGCTGAAAATCCTCATGTTTAATTCCAAGACTGTTGGTGCTCTTCGTAGGTCTGAGAGAAATACTCCTCGTCCTGCGTAATGTAAAAATACAGATCATCGGAGTCGGTGGGCTCAAGGGTTGCCTTGAGCGCCTCGAGTGACGGAGAGCAGATGGGCGTGGGCGGCAGGCCCTCGTGCTTATAGGTGTTATACGGGCTATCGCTCTGCAGGTCGTCGGCGGTAACCTCGCCGCCGGTGACATACATCATGGTCGCATCGCTATTGAGGTAGCGCAGACCATCGAGCTTGCCGGCAAGACGGTTGTAGAACACCGAGGCGACATGCGCGCGCTGCTCGGCGTTGAGGCCTTCGCGCTCAACGATGGAAGCGAGATTGATGATGTCGTAATCAGACATCTCCACGCCGTAGCGCTCCTTGATTTTGGCCTCGCAACCGGCAAAATCGAGCGACTTGTACTCGGTGTTGAATTGATCGAGCATGGCGCGAATCACATCATCGGCAGACGGGTCCTTACCCAACGAATAGGTCTTGGGGAATAGGAAGCCCTCGAGCGAATCGTTTGCAGCGCCTTTTAGGAACGGATAGTCGTTCACATAATTGCTGGCCTTCGCCTGGTTGAGGAAGTCCTCTTTTGAGATACTGTCGTATGCCTTGACCACGCGATCGGCGACCTGGTCAACCGTCAGGCCCTCTGGGATAGTCAGTGCATCGGAGCCCGCATTGGGGCCCTCCATGAGCTGCTGAACGACCTTGGTCGCGTCCATGAGCGTGGTGAACGAGTAGGTGCCGGGCTTGAGCGACATGTCGGCGTTGAGCTTTTTGACCGCCGCGTAATAATCCTTGGGATTTTCGACGATATGGTTCTCGGAGAGAATCGAAGCGATGCTGTCACCCGAGGCACCATCGGGAATAGTGATAGTAACCTGCTGGCCAGCAGTGACTTTCGCATCCTCACCAGCAAAAAAGCCCTTGACAGCTGGCACGACAAAGAAAACGATCGCGACAAGCGCAAGCACGGCGACGACGCCACCGATAATCATAGGCACCGGGGAGCTTTTCTTTTGGGCACCACGGCGAGCGCGCGTGTTATAGCTCGAGCGCGTGGCCGGAGCAACGCCGTGCGAGCCATGAGCATGATGTGCGTGGGAGCGTGATTGCAGTGCCTGTCCCTGCGTGCGCTGGGCAGGAGCCTGCTGCTTAAAGCGGGAACCGCCCGCGGGCTGGGCTGTATGGGCAGCAGACTGCTGAGCAGGACGACGAACAGGCTGCTGGCCTGGACGCTGAGTGGGCTGAGTGGGGCAAGAAGAGGGCTGCGCCGAACGTGCGGCGGGTTGGGCCGCGCGCTGAGTCGGTTGCATCGGACGCTGACCGGACGATACAGGGCGTGGCGCAGGCTGTCGTGTACGATTCGGCTGGCGCGGATCGAATGCGCTAGACATGCAAAACCTCCTCGTTTTTGCGATCGAGCCACGTCTGCAAGAACAGGCTGGCGGCGATCATGTCGATCTTGCCCCTCATCTGCTTTTCGTTGAGTCCCTGCTCGCGCAGGATACGCTTGGCCTCTTGCGAGGACAGGCGCTCGTCCTCAAACTCCAGCGGAAGATCGAGCTCGTCGGCGATCTTTTGCGCTATGGCGGCAACGCGCTCGGCCTGGGGGCCAGGCTCGCCGGCCATGGTCAGGGGACGCCCGCTTACCAAGATGTCGGGCTCATAGTCCTCGACCAGGTAACGGAACGTCTTGGCCATACCGGTAACCTCAGCGGCCGGAAGCACCTTGACGGGCATCGCCATCTTGCCATCACGGCTCGAGACGGCGATGCCGATCCTGGTCTCCCCTATGTCCAGCGCGAGCGCGACCACAGCGACTACTTAGGCGCCGAGCGCGGTCTTGGCGGCCGCGAGGGCATCGGCGATACCGGCAGCGTTCTTGCCACCGGCCTGGGCCATGTTGGGACGGCCGCCACCGCGACCATCGACCAGACCCGCGATCTGCTTGATCACGTTGCCGGCGTGGAAACCGGCCTTCACGGCGTCATCGGAGCCGGCGGCGAGCAGGGCCGGGGTGCCCTTCTCGGTCACGCTGGCAACAACACAGGCAACGGGGCCGGCGACCTTCTGGTGCACGGTATCCCAAACGTTGCGCAGGTCGGCGGCCTCAAGGCCCTGGAGCTCAGCGACGACGAGCTTATAGCCGTCGAGCTCGACGGCACCCTCGATGGCGCTGGAGATAGCGTCGGAGGAGCCACCGGTCAGCGCCTTCTTGAGCTTGTTAGACGTCTCGCGCAGCTCGGCCTGCAGGTTCTCCACACGAGCGGGAACCTCGTCAACGCGGCACTTGAGCGCAGCGGCAGCGGCGTCAACGAGTGCCAGGCGGTCGGCCATGTAGTCGAGGGCGCCCTTAGAGGTAACGGCCTCGATACGGCGGACGTTCGAGCCCGTGGAGGACTCGGAGATAATCTTGAACAGGCCGATCTCGGCAGTGTTGGCAGCATGCGTACCACCACAGAGCTCGCGGGAGAACGGCTGATCCTCGGCGCCCACGGAAACGACGCGGACGACGTCGCCATACTTCTCGCCAAACAGGGCGACGGCGCCGGCGGCCTTGGCCTCGTCGATGCCCATGACGCAGGTCACGACCGGCTTAGATGCAAAGATCTGCTGGTTGACCAGGTCCTCAACAGCCTTGAGCTGCTCGGAAGACAGGGCCTCAAAGTGCGTGAAGTCAAAGCGCAGGTGCTCGGGCGTCACCAGCGAGCCAGCCTGGGAGACATGCTCGCCCAGGACCTGCTTAAGGGCGGCGTCAAGCAGGTGGGTGGCGGTGTGGTTGCGGCGCAGGAAGCCACGGCGCTCGGCGTCGAGCGCGGCGGTCACGGTAGCACCGACGGTCAGCGTGCCCTCGGCGACGTGCGCAACGTGGGCATACAGGCCGTTGTGGTTCTTGGTATCGGAAACGGTCAGCGAAACGCCCTCGGCGGAAAGCTCGCCGGCATCGCCCTGCTGGCCGCCCATCTCGGCATAGAACGGGGTGCGGTCGAGCACAACCTCGACATCCTCGCCCGCTGCAGCGGACTCGACGGACTCGCCGTTGCGCACGATGGCGACAACCTTGGCGCCTTCGATCACATCGTTGTCATAGCCATCGAACTCGGTCGCAGCGACCTTGTCCGAAAGCTCGACCCACACGTCGTTGAAGCTGCCCCAGGCGTCGCCCTTGGCATTGGCGCGAGCACGGGCCTTCTGGTCCTCCATGCAAGCGGTAAAGCCGTCCATGTCGACGTCGTGGCCGGCGGTGCCGGCAATCTCGACGGTCAGGTCGATGGGGAAACCAAAGGTATCGTGCAGCTTAAAGGCGACATCACCCGGGAGCACGGCGCCATCGGCAAGCGCTGCCAGGGCCTCGTCCAGGTAGACGCGACCGTTGTCGAGCGTCGTGGAGAAGCGCTCCTCCTCGGAAGCGACGATGCCCTTAACGAGCGCGACGTTCTTAAGCAGCTCGGGATAGGCCTCGCCCATCTGGGCGTTGACCTCGTCGATGAACTTGGTCAGGAAGGCGCCCTCGATGCCCAGCAGACGACCGTGGAACACGGCGCGACGGAGCAGACGGCGAAGGACGTACTCGCGACCCTCGTTGCCGGGAAGGATGCCGTCAGAGATCATAAAGTCGACGGCACGGGAGTGGTCGGCGATGATGCGCAGGGAGCGGCTGGCGCCGGAGTAATCGTCGGCGTCATAGGTCTTGCCGCTGATCTTCTCGCCCAGCTTGATGAGATGCTGCATCAGATCGCCGTCGTAATTAGCGGTCTTGTGCTGCATGATGGCGGCCATGCGCTCCAGGCCCATGCCCGTATCGAGGTTACGGTGCGGCAGCTCCGGCATGGAGCCGTCCTCCTGGCGGTCGTACTGGGTAAACACGAGGTTCCAGAACTCCAGGAAGCGGTCGCAGTCGCAGCCGGGCTTGCAGTCGGGGCTGCCGCAGCCGACCTCCTCGCCCATGTCAAAGTAGATCTCGGAGCAGGGGCCGCAGGGGCCGGTAGGGCCGGCGGCCCAGAAGTTGTCGTCCTCGCCCAGGCGGGAGATGTGGTCCTCGGCAACGCCCAGAGAACGCCACACGTCGTGGGTCTCGTCGTCCTCGGTAAAGACGGTAAAGTACAGGCGATCGAGCGGCAGCTTGAACTCCTTGGTGATGAGCTCGAAGGCCCAAGCGCAAGCCTGCTGCTTGGAGACGCCGCCAAAGGAGAAGTCACCGAGCATCTCGAAGAACGACAGGTGACGGCCGTCCTCGCCGATGCAGTCGATGTCGTTGGTGCGGACACACTTCTGGCAGGAGATCGCGCCGATCTCCTTCATGGTCTTCTTGCCCTGGTAGTACTCCTTAAACTGGTTCATGCCGGCATTGGCGAGCAGCAGCGAAGGATCGTCGGGAACGAGGGACGAAGAAGGATAGAGCTTAAGACCGCGCTCCTCAAAGAAGTTGAGGAACTTGGAGCGGATCTCGGCCGTAGTCATTGACGGGTAGTCAGCACTCATAGAGGGAATCTCCTCGATTTCACATCGAAACAGTTCAAACGTAACGATATTACCATCCAACCGCCCCCGTGCAAAAAAGAGGGTCGCCAAACAGCGACCCTCCAGCGAAAGTGCACGTTATTTAGGACTGAACGGTCCTTTGAAACAGGCTGCTGTAGAATTACATATAAGAGTCACCTGGAAGGAGCGATCGATGAAAAGCAAACGATTTTTCCTGAATGCACTTCTGGTAGTAGCACTTTTAGCGCTTTTGGCCTTCTTCTGCTGGTACGCAAGCCAACCAGCATTTGGCTACGCATTGTATGCAGTAATGTCCGGCGATAAGGCTTATTACACTCTACGCGCAATTGACGTTCTTTTTTTCTATGTAGCCGGCCCCTTATCAGTCGCTTTGCTCGTGTTTCTTGTCATTTACAACTTCAAGAAACGTTAATAGGACTTATTTAGAATCCGAATCGTCCATAGAGCCGTCGATGCCGGTTTTGGTATCGTCCATGCTGGAATCGTCGTCCTTGGCGAAGGGGTTCTTGAAGAAACCCGTCGCATCGGGCTGCAGGCCCGAGAGCTTAATCCAGGGATTCTCGAGCTCGGGCTTGGGCATGGCCTGGGCCTCGGGCGCAGTCTCGTTGCCGATGAGCTCGGACTCGTAAATGAATGTATCGTCTCCAAGCGCGTCATAGGCGGCGACCGGGTTACCCTCGGTATCGCGATACGGCGTGCCCTTAAACACGGCGCCATCGTATGCCACGAGCTGGCGGCCGGTCTCGTTCTCAAAGTAGTAGACGAAAATGCCCTTGAGGGCCGCGCATAGCGGAATAGCGATGACCATGCCGATGGGACCCATGAGTGCCGAACCAATAACGAGCGCCGTCAGGCTCATGACGGGATGCACCTGCACCGAACTCTGCATGACCTTGGGGGAAATGACGTTATCGGTGACGTTTTGAGCCACCATGGTCACAACGAGCGTCCACAACGCAAGCATGGGGCTGAACATAAAGCCGAGCACCGTGGCGATCGCCGCGCTTACCCAGGGGCCAACAACCGGGACCAAATGCATGATGCCGGTAAAAATGGCCATGAGCGCCGCGTAGGGATGGCCGATGAGCGTAAAGCCGATAAAGGCGAGGATGCCACCGCAGATGGACGTCACGACCATGCCGCGCATATAACCGCCGACCGAGCGCGAAAGAATCGCGACCATAAAGCGGTACGAGGTCTCCTTTTCCTGGCCAATGATGGTGCAGACCTCGTGGTGCATGCGGGGGTAATCGCAGGCCAACCAATAGGCAAGCACCAAACCCAGGAAGATGACGAACAGCTGCGAGGCCGTGTTGGTAATGAGCGGGAACACACCGCGACCGAGTTCGGCAGCGATTTGCGAGACGTACTTGGACGCCACAGTAACCAGCGAGGACAGATTATCGTCCAAATACTCCTTGAGCGGCGTGTTGTTGAGCGTCTTGGCGTGCGAAATCATCTCGTTGAGATCGCCACCCGCAACGCGAAGCTGCTCAGGCAGACGGCTCAGGACTTCCATAATCTGACCGAGCAAAATAGGCGACAGGATACAGACGACACCAACGAGCGCCGCGACGACGACGATAAGCGCGATAAGCGAACCAATGCCACGGTTGACGCCGTGATGCTCGAGCCAGTTGGTGATCGGCGACATCACAAAAGCGATGATGGAACCGACAGCGAGAAACTCGATAACCGGCGCCAGGATACCCATAAGGTTAAAGATGACGGCGGCGATGACAATGCAGCCGACGACAGCCCAAATGCGAAGCGTCAGAATACGGGTATCGCGCAGCGTGCGGTCGGTTTGTTGGGGGTGCTCACTCATGAACGAACCATCACTCCGTCGGGGTCAATCTTATCTTGAATCTTCTTAAGGGTACGGCGCAGCAGGCGCGAGACCTGCACCTGCGAGATTCCCAGCTTCTTTGCGATCTCGATCTGGGTCATGCCCTTCACAAAACGCAGCTCGATAACCTCGCGCTCGCGCGGCGAGAAATCACGGATGGCTTCCTCGATCACCAGGCGGTCATCGGTAAAATCGAGCTCGTTGTCGCCATCGGCATAGCGGTCGAGAATCGAGGGGGCATCATCGGAATCGGACGCGCCAGGAGCCTCGATGGGCACCGAGGTATAGGCCGAAGACGATTCCATGGCCTCCAGCACCTCGTCGACGGTCACACCCAGGTACTCAGCGATTTCTTCAACCTTAGGCGAGCGCTGCAGCTCGTTAGTGAGCTTGTCGGTAGCTTGGTTAACCTTGGCAGAAAGCTCCTGCAAACGGCGCGGCACGCGCACGCTCCAGCCCTTATCACGGAAGTGACGCTTAATCTCGCCCAGGATGGTAGGCGTGGCAAACGTCGTGAACTCGAGTCCGCGCTCGGGATCAAAGCGGTCGATAGCCTTGAGCAAACCCAGATAGCCGACCTGCATGAGGTCGTCGAGCGGCTCGCCGCGGTTCTTAAATTTGTTGGCAAGAAACCTTACCAGGTTCATATGGGACATGACGAGCTGCTCACGTGCGTCCGGATCACCGGTCTCTTTGTAGCGACGAAACAGCTCGCGGGTTTTCTCCTTGTCCCAAGCGGTCTTACCGCTCCGGGAACGTTCGGTCATATTAGATATCCGCCTTGAGGTCGAGGGAAAGCGTCAGGGGCGCCGCAGTCTTTTCGTAGGAATCGCACACGCTCGCCAGAATGAGCTCGGCATACACGGCAGCCTGGTCATCCTCATCGACAGTCGCCTGATCGCCAAAGGTAAAGGTCATGCCCACATGCGATTCGTCGACGTCGAATTTGATCAAAATGTCATCGGAATCAACGGCCGTGCAGCCAAAGATAAAGGCTTCCTCGGCAGCCATACGAATGTCCTCGATGCGATCGACGGACATGGAGCACAGCGCACCAACGTTGGCGGCCGTCATACGTACGAGGCGTGCCAGACGCGGATCCCCGGCAACAGTCAGCGTGATGGGGCAAGTTGCTTCGCTACTCATCGCAGGACTCCTCGGAGGTCTCGGCGGGCGTGTAGGTGTAATACTGGGCTGCTTTAGCAGCAGGCTTCTGTGCATCATCGTCACCAGCAGCGGCATCGTCCCCGGCTTCGTCAATCAGGACACGCTCGGTCGGCTGCTCGGCTTCGGCGGCAGCGGAAAGCGTGCGCTCGGCGTCGGCCGCGGGAGCCTTCACCTTGTTAAAGAGTTTCTGCACGGCACCAGCAGCAGAATCAGTCACGCTCGATACGGCATTGCTGGCCTCGGCCACGCTGCCCGTAACCTCGGAAATGTCGCGAACCACAGCTTCGACCTCTACGAGATTGGAGGTAAGGGCGTCGACGGCGGTCTTGCTCGACTTGAGGAGCGGCTCAACCTGAGCCAACGCGGGGGTGAGCTCATCGACAGCGCCATCGAGCTTTGCTACCACCGGCTGTGCCTCGGCGATGGTGTTGTTAAGGTCGCTCACGGTCTTATCGAGCGAATCAACGACGGTGCGGGTCTTTCGCAGCGTGAGCGCGAGCTCGATAACAGCCCACACACCGGCAACGGCGAGCAGCAGCAGGGCGATTTGAATGGGACTCATACAAGCCTCCCGAAGGAATCGAAATACAGACGCTGTTCATGGTACCCCAAAGAAGGGGAAAGATACGCAAAGGGAATGTGCGAGGTCCCAAGGACCTACTTGGGCGCTCTGCCGCTACGGTCGCGCTCGCTTTGCTCTACGCGCCACTCTTCCCAGCCACGGCCCGCAGGCTGCCAAAACGCACCGCGCTCCAGCCCCTCGGGCAAATAACGCTGATCGACCCAGCCTTCGGGATAATCATGCGGATACTTATACACACCGTATTCGTCGCTGCCCGGGCGATGACAATCGCGCAGATAACTCGGCACCTCGCGGAGCCCACTTGAATGAATATCGGCCAACGCCGCATCGATCGAAGCCTCGCACGCGTTCGATTTAGGCGCCAAGCACACATAGAGAGCAGCCTGAGCCAGATTAATACGGCACTCGGGATAGCCAATGACCTCGGCAGACTTAAACGCGGCATGTGCCACCAAAAGCGCCTGTGGGTCGGCGTTGCCAACATCCTCAGAAGCCTGAATCATAATACGACGAGCGATAAACTTAGGATCCTCCCCCGCGTCAATCATGCGCGCGAGCCAATAAATCGTGGCATCGGGGTCGCTACCGCGCATAGACTTAATAAACGCACTGATGATGTCGTAGTGCATGTCACCGTTTTTGTCGTACGAAAAGCCACGGCGCGGATTGGCAATCTTCACGTCGTCAACAGTGATGGGATAGCGCTCCCCCGCCGCCGGCGCGGGCGTTCCCTCGGTATCGGGGCGCGTGACGGCAATCTCGCTCGCAAGCTCAAGCGTCGTGAGCGCCGATCGAGCGTCACCCGCTGCCAGTGTGCAAATGGTCTTAACCGTATCCTCATCGGCCGAGAACTTACCGTTCAAACCCTGCGGCGCCTCGAGCGCACGCTCAATAAGCGTGGCGATATCCTCGTCTTTAAGATGCTCAAGTTCCACCACGCGACCGCGCGAGAGCAATGCCGAGTTGACCTCGAAGTACGGATTCTCCGTCGTGGCGCCAATCATAATGACGGTACGGTTCTCAACTGCATGCAGCAGGGCATCCTGCTGCGACTTGGAAAAGCGATGAATCTCATCGATAAAAAGAATGGTGCGGCGGTCGTACGTATTCAGGCGCGTCTTAGCCTCGTCGATCACGCGACGAAGATCCTTTACGGTGCCCGTCACAGCGCTGACCTCGACAAACTCGCTCTTAGTATGGTTGGCGATAATATGTGCCAGCGTCGTCTTGCCCGTACCGGCCGGCCCATACAAAATCACACTCGACAGCACGTCGTGCTCAATCGCGGCACGCAACCACGAACCCTTACCGACGGCCTTTTGCTGGCCCACATACTCGTCGAGCGAATTGGGCCGCATGCGCACCGCAAGCGGCGCATTCTGAAAGGAACGCTCGCGCGTCGAAGCAGAAAAAAGGTCGTCCATAGCCATCCCGTGCGTCAATCAAAAACGTTTTCCACCAACAGTATACCGAATAAATACGAACTACCGTTCGTTAATATAGGTACGGTGCGGAAACTTCAATCCCGGGAACAGCTTGCTCGTAAGCTCGCAGAAATAGCCGTCCGTCATGCTCGCGATGTAATCCACCACCGCTTGATCCTTGTCGTCCTGCCAGGCATATGTGCGATCGTAGTAGAAAAGCTGCCGCTCAATGCGAGAAATGTGGTGCTTAAAGATATACGAAGACTCGTCGCCTTCGTTTATATCCTGCAGGCAACGGTCGTAGAGCTTTTCGAAGGCCTCGCGCAGCTCCGCTTCGGAGTCGCCTTCAATGCCGCCCTTGCTATAGATCTTCTCGTAGTTCTCGCGCTTGGCTCGGCGGATCTCCTCAAACAGGTCCTCGCTCATCTCGATGCGTGGCTTACCATAGCTGTGCTCGACGATATCGATGGAGGCATGCGTAAGGATCCAGCTGTTGTATGCCCCGCCCAGGTCATCGTCGAAGGCGTCGGGTGACAGCAGACCCGCCGAAATGGCGTCTTGGCGATCGCGCCCCACGTAGGCAAGGATATCCGAGATGCGAACCACGCAGCCCTCGAGCGTCATGGGGCGCAGGTGCTCAATTGCGCTGTAACCTGTGGCAATGCAATCCTCAACCGTAAGGTCGAACTGGTCAAAGGAGCTCATGTCCGAAAGCTCAAACACACGCTGTTCGTACTCACCGTTGTGGCATAGCACGCCGTCGAGCGTCTGGAGCGACACGTTGCGGCCGTACAGCGCGTCGAGCACGCGAACCGACTGCACGTTATGGAAAAAATAACGACCCGTGCGCTCGTGATAGATATCGTTGAGGAATCGCTCACCGGCATGGCCAAAGGGCGTGTGGCCCAAGTCGTGGCCTAAGCCAATCGCCTCGATCAGATCGCAGTTGAGCCCCAGGGCACGTCCGATATCGCGCGCGATGCGCGAAACAAGCTGCACGTGCAGGCCGCGACGCGACAGGTCGTCGTTGCTGCGAAAACTAAAGACCTGCGTTTTGCCTGCATAACGGGTGTATGCGGGCAGATGCAAAATCTTTTCGGTATCGCGCATAAATGCCGGACGCATGAGCGTGCCCACATCTGCGGCTCGATCGAAGCGTCGAATGACCTGGTCGTCACCACATCGATAGGGATTAACGACACCCGAGGCGCGGTCGGCGGCGATACGCCCGACCAACTCGGGCGACAACGCCGCGGGAATGCGATCCATACGCGCCTTAATGGCGGCTGTCTGTTGATTGGTTGCCATGGCATGCTCCTTAAAAAGGGCGCGCAAACGGTTACAGCGTACTACCCACAACCTCGATTATGGCAAATATCGGCACCAAAAACGGCAGCAATGGCAGGGAGCGCGATTTTGCGATGAGACAGGCGGCGGCAAGGGCCAGGAGCGCAGCCGCAAACGCGACGATACCACCCAAGGGATCGAAGGTACAAAGGGCAAAGAGCGCCTTGGCGTCCCCCATACCAATGCCGGGAGCGTGGCGAACACGACGCCAGAGCGACTCAGTAAGCATAAGGGCAAGGTAGGCGATGGCAGCAAGACCGGCATGGTCAAGCGCCGTGTTAACGCCCTTGTCGAGCCAAACGCCTGCAAACGCCGCCACCGCACACGCGCCGGCAAGCTGATTGGGAAACCGTCGCTCACGGGCATCAATCGCCGCGCCGGCAAAGATGCAAATCCAAAACGGAATATAGACCATCTAACACCTCCTTGGGCAGCAGCTCAAACGCAAAAACCACCACAAAGGTGCCTGTCCCCTTTGTGGTGGTTTTGATCGTGGTTATTTGGCGCCTTGCATGACCTCGTCAAGGGTAACGCTCACGGCGTGCTGCGTCGGCACCCAGTCGACCTTCAAGAACAGTGCTGCCACCGTAATGGGGATATAGCTGAACATAAAGATCGGGAAGGTAAACAGGTTGGTCACCAGACGCCACTTTTGCGCGCAGTGAATGTGCTTGTACTCAAAGATGGTCGTGAGCAGCGCCAGGATAAAGAACGTCTGATACATCATGGCGAAGGTCATAATGAGAGAAGCGGCACACGCCTGCATCTCAACCTCGGTGGCCAGGAAGCCGTGCGAAAGACCGCCCACAATCAGGAACGTGGCATTGGCGAGCATCGAGATCAGAGATAGCAACATACCCGGGGCGATCGTCATAAACATGTCATAGGCGGCAAAGCGATGGTAGCGAAAGGTCGATTTGACCAGGTGCTTACCATACGTAAAGAACACCTGGTAGAAGCCCTTGGTCCAGCGCATACGCTGCTTCCAGGAAGCCTTAAACGTCACGGGCTGTTCGTCAAAGAACTCCGCCGGTGCATAGCCAATGCGAATGCCGTGAATGGCGCAGAACGTGGTGAACTGAATATCCTCGGTCAGCGTATGGAACTGCCAACCGTGCATGCCCTCGATCACGCTCGCCGAGATAAGGTAACCCGAACCCGAGACAGCGCAGGACGTCTTGCAGATATTACGCGCGTTGTTGAGAAAGCGCGCCTCTCGCAGATACCACGTAGCATTAGCCGCCGAGATCCACGAGCTGCCGAAGTTCTTGGAGTTGCGATAGCTCGTGACCACATGGAAGCCCTGATCAAAGGCATCGTTCATCTTGGAGACGTAATCGCGGGCGATGACGTTATCGGCATCGAAGATAAAGTAGCCTTCAAACGTATCGGGATACTCGTTAAGGATGCGGTCGAAGCCAAAGTCCATGACCCAGCTCTTGCCCTTGCGGGCAAGGTCATTGCGCTCATAAACGACAGCGCCCGCCTCGCGCGCGAGCTGCGCCGTGTTGTCGGTGCAGGCGTCGGCGACCACAAAGACCTCGATAAGCTCGGACGGATAATCCTGGTCCTTGATGGAGCGAACGAGGTTGGCGATCACAGCCTCCTCGTTATGCGCCGCGATAAAGAAGGCATAGCGGTGGAGTTTTTTGGCCTTGGGAGGCGCGACCTCGCCACGAAGAGCGCCGATGACAAAGAAGACCACCTGGTACAGAAAGCAGGCCGTGAGCAGCGTGACGACAATCTGGTTGAAGATCACGATGGGTGTGTTGGTTTGTAAAAAGGCGAGCATGCAGGCTCCCAGCAACGCGTTACGTAAACAATCGTATATCTTACCGCAGGCTTACCGAGTTCAAGAAACCACCTAATTCTGGCTAGGCTTCGAGCAGACCGAGCTGCGGGACAATTTCGTCACCGGCGGCAGTGCGGCCGAGCGAACGCGGGGCCAGGTCATCCAGAACCGCGGCAAGGTCCCACGGCAGCTCATCACGGCACTCAATGCGCTCTCCCGTCACGGGATGGTCGAACGCCACACGCCAGGAATGAAGGAACTGCCTGGTCAGACCCTGATCGGCGCGCGCGTCGCACTTGCCGTAGAGCGGATCGCCCACGCAGGCGTGTTTGATATGGCGCATGTGCACGCGAATCTGATGCGTGCGGCCCGTAAACAAGTGGCACTCGACGAGCGTATAGCCGTCGTCAAAACGCGTGGAATCAAAGCGCTCGAGCACCTTAAAAGTCGTGATGGCCTGGCGCGCAAAGGGGTCATCGGAAACCGCCATCTTCACGCGGTCGCGCGTCGATCGGGCAATACCAGTGTTGACAGTGCCCTCATCCATGGCGATGTGCCCGTGAACGAGCGTGATATAGCGACGGTCGAGCGTGCGCGTGCGGATGAGATTTTGAAGCGCGCGCTGGGTGTCGTCGTCTTTTGCCGCGAGCATAAGCCCCGAGGTATCGCGATCCAGGCGATGCACGATGCCGGGGCGGTCCTCACCCTGCACGGTACCAAGATGATCGATGCCGCAGTGGTAGACCAGAGCGTTCGCAAGGGTGCCGCTCTCGTGGCCGTGGGCGGGATGGCACACCAGGCCGCGCTGCTTGGAGAGCACGATGAGGTAGTCGTCCTCGTAGCGGATATCGAGGGGAATGGCCTCGGGAATCACGTCGGTCGGATCGTGCGGCTCGGGCAAGTCGACCGAGATGCGGTCGCCGGCGCGCACAGCATACTTTTTTGACAGGCAGGTCTCGCCGTTGACGGCAACGGCGCCTCCCTCGATCAGATGCGCGCAGGCAGAGCGTGTGGGACAGCCATCGTTGGCGCCCAGATAGGCGTCAAGACGCTGACCAGCGGAATCGTCGGCAACAAGAATATGTATGTCGGCCATTAGCGCTCATTCCTTTCGCGAATCTTGCGGGCACGCTCCCCACGCTGCTTGGCTTTGCGTTTGGCGCGAGCCTCATCACGAGCGTTGAGTTCGGCGGTCGCATCGACCTCGCGAGCGGCGGGGCTCAAGAACATGTAACCGATGAGCGCCAGCACGACGCCGACCGTAATGCCGATATCGGCTACATTAAAAACGGGGAAGTCGATGAAGGTGGTGGCAATATAATCGGTCACGAAGCCCATGGTCAGGCGATCGATAGCGTTGCCGACGGCGCCGCCCGCAACCATGGCCATGCCCACAACCTCAAGATGGGCGAGCTGGGGTGCACGAACGAGGTACACGGCAATAGCGATAATGACTGCCAACGCCAGCACGGCAAACGCGATGCCATGCCCCTCGCCCATGCTAAAGGCGGCTCCGATATTGCGAACAAACAGAAAATCGATCACGCCGGGGATAACGGTCACATGCAGAGCATCGCCCACGGCACGAACCGCAAGCTTGGTCAGCTGGTCAACAAGCAACACAACGAGCGCTACCCCACCAGCAACACCTAACCGCCAACGCAAAGGCGGCGTCATATCCGCACCACGACCCAAAGAAATCCCCTACCCTCAAGAACAATCGAATTCCGTTTAACGCAGTAGATAATCATACATTGACGCAAGCAAGAAGCGACAAATCTCCCAAGAACGGAAACACCGCAGGTAGAGCATAAATGAGCGAGCAGGTCGCATTTGAGACAAGGTGACGTGAAATGAAAGGGCGCTGACCTTTCGGTCGCGCCCTTGAAATTGAACGTCAGATTGTCCAAATGCGGCCCGCGCAGCGTCGGTAGGTTACGGCGTTCTACGAACGCCGTAACCTACAAAGCGTCGGCGCAGCGCTTGCAGATATGCGCGTGGCCGTTGTACTCGCCGACGGTGGTGCGATAGTTCCAGCAACGGTCGCAGCACTCGCCCTCGGCAGCCTCAATAGCAACGGAAAGCTCGTCGCCCTGGGTCAGCTCAACATCGGAGACGATGTAGAACTCGGCCAGGTCGACGGCTTTGTCACCGGTCAGCAGCGCGTACATCTCGGCGGGAACGACCGCCTTGACGCGGACCTGCTGGCTCTTGGTGAAGGTGCCAGCGGAACGGGCATCCTCAAGGGCCTTGGTCACGGCGCTACGGAGCTCGAGCGAAGCCTCGAGCACGCCCTCAAACTCATTGGCCTCGTCGACCGTGATAGGCGACTTGTACCAATCGAGCAGCGCGGCGTACTTCTGGTGATCGACGCAGCCGGCGGGCGCATAGGCCATGGCCTCGTCGACCGTGTAGGACAGGATCGGCTGCAGGTCGCGCATGAGCATCGAGAAGAGCTCGGCCAGCACGGTTTGGGCGCTGCGGCGCTCGAGAGAGCCGGGCTTCTCGCAGTACAGACGGTCCTTCAGGGCGTCGAGATACACGTTGGAGAGCTCGGTAACCACAAAGTCGTAAAGCGCACGGTAGGCGCGCGGGAACTCGTAGCTGGCGTAGGCATCGTCGACCTCGGCCTGGACCTGGGTCAGGCGGGCAACCATGAGCTTGTCGAGCGGCAGCAGGTCGGCAAAGGCGACGCCGTCGGTCTCGGGCTCAAACTGACCCTCGAGCTCGGAGAGCAGGAAGCGCAGCGTGTTGCGGAAACGACGGTAGGCATCGGACGTACGAGCGAGAATCTCATGGTCGATGGAGACGTCGGAGCTGGTGTCGACGGAGGCAACCCACAGACGGATGATGTCAGCGCCCATCTCGTCGCAGACCTTGTTGGGGTCGATGACGTTGCCGAGCGACTTGGACATCTTGCGGCCCTGGCCGTCGAGCGTGAAGCCCTGCGAGACGACTGCCTTGTACGGAGCGTGACCGTTGGCACCCACCGAGGTCAGCAGCGAGCTCTGGAACCAACCGCGGTGCTGGTCGGAGCCCTCGAGATACACGTCAGCCGGGTACTCAAGCTCGGGGCGATACTCGCATACGGCCTTCCAAGACACGCCGGAGTCCCACCACACGTCGAGGATGTCCTTATCGGCCTTGAGGTGATGGCCGCCGCACTTGGGGCAGACGCAGGCCTCGCCCAGGTAGCTCTCGGGAGCGTCGGTGAACCAGGCGTCGGAGCCCTTCTCATGGAAGAGCTTGATGACGGCGTCGAGCGTGGCATCGTTCATGACCTTCTCGCCGCAGTCGGCGCAGGTGTAGCTGGGGATAGGTACGCCCCAGTTGCGCTGACGGCTGATGCACCAGTCGGGACGCTGCTCGACCATGGCACCGATGCGGTTGGCCGCGTGGGCCGGATACCACTTGACGTTCTCGCGGACCTCTTTGCCAGCCTGCTCGCGCAAACCGGTCTTGTCCATCGAGACAAACCACTGGTCAGTAGCACGGAAGAGCACCGGGTGCTTGCAGCGCCAGCAGTGCGGATAGCTGTGCGTGATCTTCTTCTCGAGAACCAGGGTGCCGCGCTCGCGCAGGAACTCGATGATATGCGGGTTGGCCTCATCGGTATCCATACCGCTGAAGGGACCACCGGTGCCAAACACCTCGCCGGTGTAGAACTTGCCGTCGTCATCGACCGGCATGCAGATGTCGGTGATGCCCTCCTTGAGGCAGGCAAAGTAGTCGTCGACGCCGTGGCCGGGCGAGTTGTGGACGATACCGGTACCGTCGTCGACACCGACGTAATCAGCCAGCAGCGCCACGCCCTCAACACCGTCAAAGATCGGCTGCTTGTAGTGGATGTGGTGGAAGGTCTCGGCGGGAACCACATAGGGCTTGCCGTCGACCATAACCGGGGTGTACTCCCAGCCAAACTCCTCGCAGCACTTGGGAGCCAGGTCCTCGAGCATGACCTCGGCACGGCCATCGTGCTCAACGGCGACATAGGCGGCGCCGGGCTTAAGGGAAACGGCCTGGTCAGAGGGGATGGTCCACGGCGTGGTCGTCCAGATGATAAAATCGACCGGGCCGTCGAAGTTCTCGAGACCGGCGGGCTTGGAGGTCATCTCAAAGCGCACGAAAATGGAGGGGCTCGTCTCGTCGGAGTACTCGATCTCGGCCTCGGCCAGCGCGGTGTGGCAGTGCTTGCACCAGTGAACCGGCTTGTGGCCGCGATAGATCATGCCCTTATCGAACATGGCCTTGAAGACCTCGATGTCGGCGGCATCATGCTGGTGATAGAGCGTCAGATAGGGGTTGTCCCAGTCGCCGAGCACGCCCAGGCGACGGAAGCCGGCCTTCTGCAGCTCGATGTTCTCGACAGCGAACTTGTTGCAGAGCTCGCGGATCTTAGCCGTGGAGGTCTGGTTGAACTTCTCGGTGCCGAGCTTCTCCTCGACCTTATGCTCGATCGGCTGGCCGTGGCAGTCCCAACCGGGAACATAGGGAACCTCATAGCCCTGCATCATCCAGTAACGGTTGATCATGTCCTTGGAGATCTTGTTCATGGCGTGGCCGATGTGGATCGGACCGTTGGCGTACGGAGGGCCGTCGTGCAGCACGAACTTCTTGTGACCCTCGTTCTTCTTCAGAACCTGCTCGTAGACCTTGTTGTCCTGCCAGTCCTTGAGTCGCTTGGGCTCGGACTTGGAAAGACCGGCACGCATGGGAAAACCGGTCTTGGGCAGATTCATCGTCTGCTTGTACTCGTTTGCCACGGTACCCCTTTCATGTCGTGGGCGCGCACGCCCTCTGGGCACCAAAAAAGCGCCCGTCCCTGCAAGCTGGGACGAAGCGCCACAAAACGGGCTGTGCGCCCGCAAAAGCTCTTCGCTTAACCACCCAGCTTAGATGCCCTCGCCCGCGTATTCGCGCGCTCGCATCCGTTACTCGGCTGGCCTGTATCGACGACCATCTCGGCGATGTCTACTAAGACGTGCCTATGCGGCTCGTCCGTTGGGACCGCAGCTCCGGGGTGATTTTCATCGGTCGCATGCACGGGCTCTCAGCGCTCCCCGCTCTCTGTAGCATGCGGACGGCCGACTACTCGTCCCCATCAACGCTTATGCGGAGTATGCTAGCACGTTCCGCGCCGGCGAAAAACCCTCAACACTGGTTTTATACGTTCGAAATTTCTCGCTATTACAGCCCTGCTCTAGGAGCAAAATACCTGAAAGCACTCTATCGAACGAAAGAAGGTTGCTATGCGCACGATTGGAATGAGCGACTACACCGTTGGCGAGGATTGCTTTGACGAGCTGCCCGCCGCACTGGCGGAGTACGGCGCGACAAAGGTCGCGATCATCGGTGGCAAGCGGGCACTGGCCGCAGCACTTCCCGGTATCGAAGCTGCGCTGGCAGGTACCGACGTCGAGATTCTGGAGACGCGCGTCTACGGTACCAACAGTACGCGTGCCAATATCGCCAAGGTCGTGAACTCCCCTGCCTGCCAGGAAGCCGACGTGCTCATTGCCTGTGGCGGCGGCAAGGCGCTCGATACCGTGAAGACGGCGGCCATCGAGCTCAAGAAGATCGTCTTCACGGTCCCGACGATCTGTTCCAACTGCTCCGCCGCGACCGCCATTGCCGTTGTCTACAATGACGACGGCTCGCTCGAGGGCTATTCGTACCCCAACCGCCCCGCGCACATCTTCATCAACCCCAAGATCATCGCCGAGGCTCCGGCGGAGTACTTCT
>CAUFWM010000017.1 GCA_959596505.1 uncultured Collinsella sp. | reverse complement strand
ACGGCAAACTCACCAGCATGCTGTACCCGCGCTACAACCGCGACTACCTGCGTCTAAACTCCTATCTGCTGCGCGAGGACCACGAGCGCGCCGGCGAGATGTTCGACCTGCTGCTGGGACTCAACCTGCCCAAGATGCAGCGCGTCGACCTGGTGATCAAGGCCTTTAACTACTACGTTGGCCAGGAGGACCGCAAAAAGTCCAAGGAGCTGCTGCACGAAATCAAGGGCTTTGAGGGCGGTCAGGCCGAGGCGGTCGCGCACGAGTGCCAGCTGATGTACGACACGATGATCCTCAAGCGTCACAACGACATTCCCGAGCTGGAGCGCATGCTCGAGGACGTCGGCGACGACCCGGTCAAGCGCTGCCGCTTGGAGTACCTGCTGGCCCTGCAGTACCAGAACAAGGGCGACGAAGCCAAGTTTGCCGAGTACTTGGAAAAGTCAGGCCAGCACTCGATGGCCGTCAACGCGTAACGGACGGCTTGTGCTAGACTTCTAGTCTCACGGGGGCGTGGCGGAATTGGCATACGCAGGAGACTTAAAATCTCTCGCCGCAAGGATTGTGGGTTCGAGTCCCACCGCCCCTACCATGTAGTGCTTACGAGCCCGTGTCCCCCAGGGATGCGGGCTCGTTTCTTTTGCACGCCGGTGGGGCTCGAACCCGCGAGGGGGCGAGCGTTAAGCAAACGCGGAGCGTTTGTAGCGAGCCGGCGAGGGCGCCGGCAGGCGACCGAGGCCGGTGCGTATTTGCTGCGCAAATTCGCAGACGTCCCACCGCCCCTACCACGCATTGTTTACGAGCCCGTGTCCCCCGGAGACGCGGGCTCGTTTCTTGTGGATGCCGACACGGATGATAAGTTGCGGTGGAATAGTTCTTGTTTATGCTGTTTACCAGCCTATTTAAGAACTATTTCACCGCAGCTTAGGTTGATACTCCCACATTTTTCGATGGAAGAACGTGGTTGTCTCGCACATTTTTCGATGGAAAAATGTGGTTGTCTCGCACATTTTCCAAGGGAAACGCGCATATGGCCTTATACTAGCCGAGAGGGTTGGGAGGCAATATGCAACGACAGCTTATGAGTGAACTTATCGCTTGGAAATCAAGGGCGAATCGCAAACCTCTCTTGCTTAAGGGAGCCCGCCAGACAGGAAAGACGTGGCTTCTTAACAAATTCGCAAGCCAGCAGTATCGAAACGTCATTCGTTTTGACTTTATGCTCGAGCCGAGCGCACGTTCGCTGTTCGATGGGGACCTCGACCCCAAGCGCATCATCTCCCAGATAGAACTCCTAAGTGGCCAAACCATAACGCCGGCAGACACGCTCATCATCTTCGACGAGATCCAAGAGGCGCCACACGGGATCACCTCGCTCAAGTACTTCAACGAACTTGCACCCGAATACCACATCGTAGCAGCCGGCTCCTATATGGGTCTCGCGCTCCGACGCGAAAACGAGTCATTTCCCGTCGGCAAAATCGACCAGCTCACCATGCGTCCCATGGGGTTTGCCGAGTTCGTTCGTGCCGTCGACGGCAACCCGCTCGCCGACGCCATCCTTGCCGCAGACATGAACCTTCTAGCAAACGTTACCGAAAAGCTCGAGCACTTGCTCAAGGAATACCTTGTTGTCGGTGGTATGCCCGAAGTTGTCTCCGCTTTCGCCGAGACACGCGACTTCATCGAAGCCCGAAGGCTTCAGCAGCAAATCATCGAGGCTTACGAATCCGATTTTGGCAAACATGCACCCGCCCGCATCGTCGAGCGCATGAGGTTGGTTTGGAAATCCCTTCCCGGCCAGCTTGCCAAGGAGAACAAGAAGTTTGTCTATGGCGCCCTTCGCCCCGGAGCGCGCGCACGCGATTTTGAGGAAAGCCTCCAGTGGCTCGCGGACTACGGAATCGTTCATAAGGTTCCGCGCGTTTCTGCCCTCAGAGCACCGCTCTTGAGCTATGAGGATCTCTCGGGCTTCAAACTGTTTTGCATTGACACCGGCATCCTTGGAGCGCTCTCCAGCCTCCCCCCGACCATCGTCCTAAACGGATCCGCTGTTTTCACTGAGTTTAAGGGCTCGCTCACCGAGCAATATGTCGCACAGGAACTCTTGCTGCAAGGCAAAAGTCCTGCGTACTGGTCCTCTACCTCCGGCAATGCCGAAACCGACTTTGCCATCGACCATGCGGGAACCGTGCTTCCGCTTGAGGTCAAGGCGGCGGAGAACCTCAAAGCAAAGAGCCTGAAAATAGCCTGCGAAAAATTCAAGCTCATGCGTTGTGTGAGGACCTCCCTGGCGGCATATAGAGATGAAGGCATGCTCGTCAATATTCCGCTTTGGGAGATTGGGCAAATCGACAAGCTGGCATAGGCGCTGTGGGGACGCCCCGCAAGGACTGTCCCCAGGTGCCGGCAGAAAAGGAACGTCCCTAAGTGCCGGCTGTTGAGTTGCGGTGGAATAGGGACTGTTTGGGGCCCGAAAGGGCGATTTTAGTCCATATTTCACCGCAACTTATTGGAGGGCGCTGAGGCTGGGGGTCCAGCCGATGGTGGGTAGCTCACCGTCGAGAACCTCGTTAATGGTGGCGGCCATGCCGGCAAGCAGGCTGTTCTCGCTTACGGTGAGCGTGTCGTAGCCGCCGGCTCGCATAAGCTCGCGAATCACCACGGCACCAGCCAAGATCACGCCCGCGCGTTTGGGCTGTACACCCGGTAGCGCGGCGATGCCTTCCGCGTCCAACACAGACATGCGCTCGATAGCGGCCGAGACCTGCTCCAGCGACAGCTCGCGTAGGTGCACAAAGCTCGAATCGTACGGTTCCAGCTCGTGGACCAGAGCCACCAGCGTAGTCACCGTGCCGCCCACCGCGACTAAGCGTTCGGCGCGCTCAAAGTCGACAGGCAGGCCCTCAAAATAGGCGGCGAACTGCTCGCCTGCCCACGCGGCAGCGGCAGCAAGCTCGCCATCCGCGGGCGGCAACGCAGAGAAAAAGCGCTCCGTCACGCGACGGCAACCGATGTCCAGCGAGCGCGTTCCCTCCAGCGCAAAGACGCCGCGCTCCGGAGCGTATACGCCCGTCGCGAGTTCCGTGGACCCGCCGCCCGAATCCGCGACGATGATGCGCTCGCCGGCAAAGTCGTGCGCCACGCCAAAAAACGTCAGGCGCGCCTCGACCTCGCCCGGAATCACCTGTGGTTTGAGCCCCAACTCGCGCAGGCCGTCCAGCAGCAGCGCGGCATTGGACGCATCGCGCGCGGCACTCGTGCACGTGGTGCAGACGCACACGGCCCCAAAGGCACGGGCCTCGTCCACAAACATGCGGCACGCAGCGAGCACACGCTCAACGGCCGCCTCGCAGAAGCGCCCCGTCGCGTCCACGCCCTCGCCCAGGTCGGTAATCTCGGTATGCTTGGACGATTCCACAATCGCTCCGCCCTCGACCTGGGCCAACACCAGTCGCGACGACACCGTTCCCAGGTCGATCGCGGCCACCTTATAGCGTTTGCAATTTGTCATTGCGGGCTCCCCTCCGGGCGCTATTTGCCGTTGGACACGACCGTCTGACCCTCGACGCCGTTAAACCCAAACAGCATGTCGAGCGCCTGGATGTACCACGGCGCGTCCTTGCCGACTTCTTCGATTTCCTTGGCCACTTCGCTGGCCTTCTTGGCGTTTGAGGACTTTTTGCTCGACGACGAGCCCGAATCGTCGTCCAAGCCTAGCACGTCAATCTTCTTCTCGCCGGGCATCACCAGGCCCAGGTCCTCGGACGCCGCGTCCTTGATACCCTCCTCCGAGAGCAGCTTGTCGACGCTTTTTTGCAGCTCATCATTGTATTGCTGGCGAATCTCGACCTGCTTGGCCAAGATATCGCTCGAACGCTTTGCCACGTACAGATCGCGCACGGGAAAATACAGGCTCACGAGCACCAGCGCCACCACGATACCGATAAACAGCGGACGCAGAGAGCCATGCGTAAAGTCATAGATCGCCTTGACCACCGCGTTGTCGTTGGCGTAATGCATAAAGTCCGAGCCCGAAAGACGACTCGAGGGTCTGCTCGATTTGTCGTGTGCCTGAGTCGAGAGACGCGATGCATGCGACGAACGCGCCGGGCGCACTGGTCCATCTGCCAAAGTATTTGATTGGGCATTGGGGCGCGAGGTACTTGTCGGGCGCTGCGCGGGGCGGCCGACGCCGGCGTAGGCGGACCCACCGAGCTGCACCGTGCGCGCACGGTGCAGCGACGGCTCGCGCGAACCGGCGGAATAGTACCTGTTGTCGTAAATCTGATCCATGTGCGCCTTGTGCGGTTGAGGTTTGTTTGCGCTAAGTATTCTAGTTATAGCACGAGCGCCCGCACCGCCTTCGCCAGCCTTTGCTCGTCATAAAAAAGGCGCTGAGCCATATAGCCCAGCGCCCACAGCGCTTTGCGGCGTCCAGCCAAGGCGGGGCGGAACCGAGTCAGCCTCCCCCTCGCCAAATTCGCCCGTTTAGCGAATGTTGTAGAACGCGGCCTTGCCGGCGTAGCGCGCGCTGCCCTCGAGCTCGTCCTCGATGCGAATGAGCTGGTTGTACTTGGCGATACGGTCGCTACGGCACGGGGCGCCCGACTTGATCTGGCCGGCGTTGACGCCCACGACCAGGTCGGCGATCGTGGAGTCCTCGGTCTCGCCGGAACGGTGGCTCACGATGCAGGCGTAACCGGCCTCCTTGGCGGTCTCGATGGCCTCGAGCGACTCGGTGAGCGTGCCGATCTGGTTGACCTTGACCAGGATCGCGTTGGCGGCACCCAGCTCGATGCCCTTCTTGAGGCGCTCGGTGTTGGTGACGAACAGGTCGTCGCCCACCAGCTGCACCTTGTTGCCAATGCGGCGGGTAAGCTCAACCCAACCGTCCCAGTCCTCCTCGGCCATGCCGTCCTCGATGGAGATGATGGGATAGGTGTCGACGAGCTTCTCCCAGTAATCAACCATCTGGGCGCTCGTGTACTCCACGCCCTCGCCCTTGAGCTCGTACATGCCGGTCTCGGCGTTGTAGAACTCGGTCGAGGCCGGGTCCATGGCGTACATGAAGTCGACGCCGGGCTTAAAGCCAGCCTTCTCGACGGCCTTGGTAATGTACTCGAACGGCTCGGCATTGGTCTTGAGGTTGGGCGCAAAGCCGCCCTCGTCGCCCACGCCGCCGCCCAGGCCCGCCTCGTGCAGCACGCCCTTGAGGGTGTGGTAGACCTCGGCGCACCAACGCAGGCCCTCGGCAAAGCTCGGGGCGCCCACCGGCATGATCATGAACTCCTGGAAGTCGACGTTATTGTCGGCATGCACGCCGCCGTTGAGGATGTTCATCATGGGCGTGGGCAGCAGATGGGCGTTGACGCCGCCCAGGTACTGGTACAGCGAAAGACCCGCCGACTCGGCAGCGGCGCGGGCGACGGCCAGCGACACGCCCAGGATGGCGTTGGCACCGAGCTTGGTCTTGTTGGGGGTACCGTCCGCGGCAATCAGCGCGGCATCGACGGCGCGCTGGTCGAAGGCGTCGAGGCCCACGACGGCGTTAGCGCACTCGTTATTGACGTGCTCGACGGCCTGCGAAACGCCCTTGCCCAGGTAGCGGCCCTTGTCGCCATCGCGCAGCTCGCATGCCTCAAAGGCGCCGGTCGAAGCGCCCGAAGGCACCATCGCGCGGCCGAAGCTGCCGTCCTCGAGCACGACCTCGACCTCGACGGTGGGGTTGCCGCGGCTGTCGAGTACCTCGCGACCGTAGACATCCAAAATATCGCTCATGTTGTCTCCCTCTCACTTGGAAACGGGTTGAATGCTTGGCGACACGGCTTGCACGCTACAGTGGCGCGCAGGTTCATAAGTTAGCCTTATCGCACTTTTTGCATTATGCCCTAAGTTAGCCAAGGGATACAATCTTTTTGAAAAATAATGGGGGCGATGAGAAAGTCCGTCCCGTCGCCCCCGCAGTCTTACTCCTCTGCCTTTGCGGCATCCCAGAGGTCATTGAGGCCGTGGGTCGAAAGCTCGGCAAGATCCACGTGGGCGTCAGCCGCCATCTGCTCCATCGCAGCCCAGCGGCGGCGGAACTTGGCCGTGCTCGCGCGCAGGGCACTCTCGGCGTCAATCCCCTCTTTGCGCGCAACGTTGACTAGGGCAAAGAGCAGGTCGCCAAACTCCATCTCGCGCTCGGGCGAGCCGGGCTCCTCGGCCTCAAACTCGGCACGCTCCTCGGCTACCTCGTCCCACACATCCTGGACCGTCTCCCACTCAAAGCCCACGGCAGCCGCCTTACGCGACACCTTCTGCGCCTGCATCAGCGCCGGCAGATGCGTGGGCACGCCGTCGAGCAGGCCCTCGGGCGCAGCCTCGCCTGCTGCCACGGCCTTGTCCTTGGCAGCCTTCTCGGCAAGCTTGACCTCGTCCCAAATCTTGAGCACCTCGTCGGAGCTGTCGGCATCCGCATCGCCAAAGACGTGCGGATGGCGGCGGATGAGCTTGGCGTCTATATCGCGTGCCACATCGGCCAGCGTAAACTCTCCGGCGTCCGCCGCGATCTGCGCATGCAACACTACCTGCATGAGTACGTCGCCCAACTCCTCGCGCAGATGCGTGGCATCGTCGGCCTCTATGCAATCGAGCGCCTCGTAGGCCTCCTCGATCATGTTTTTGCCAATGCTGCGGTGCGTCTGCTCGCGGTCCCACGGGCAGCCGTCGGGCTGACGCAGGCACCAGATGGTCTGCACCAGATGCTGCAGCTCGGCCGACGCGTCGACCAGCGTGGACAGATCGCGCGAGCCCTCGGCATTTTGCTGAGCCATGTGCTGTGCCATGGTTATTCCTCCTCCAGGATCACGTGACGGAACGCGCTGCCCTCGTAGATGCCGTAGCTGTGCGTGCCGTCCTTGGGGATGCTCACGCTGCCGGGGTTGAAGAGCCACAGGCCCGGGTGCGCGGCGCTTTCCTCGTTAACCTTGATGTGCGTGTGGCCGTAGACGAGCGCGGAGCCCTCGGGCAGCGCGGGCGCGTGGTCGACGCTGTTGTGCATGCCGGCGCCAAAGACGTGGCCGTGCGTCAGGAACAGCTCGCGACCGGTCTCGTCGAACAGCGTGGCGTAGTCCGCCATGACGGGAAAGTCGAGCACCATCTGGTCGACCTCGGCGTCGCAGTTGCCGCGCACCGCGATGATGCGATCGGCCAGGGCGTTGAGCAGCAGAATCACACGCTTGGGGGCGTAGTCGCGCGGCAGGTCGTTGCGCGGGCCGTGGTAGAGCAGGTCGCCCAGCAGCACGATGCGGTCGGGCTGCTCGGACTCGATGGCGGCGACCAGGCGCTCGGTCCAGTATGCCGAGCCGTGAATGTCGGAAGCGATGAGGTATTTCATGGGAAGTCCTTTCGGGGTGGAGCAAATAGGGTTGATGAGGCGCGTCGCTCGGACGTGCTACTCAAATCGCAGTACCGCGCTCTGGGCCGCCTGCATCACACGTTGGAGCGGCACGCTGTGCTCGCGGGCAAGGCGGGCGCAGTCCTCGTACTCGGGTGCGGCGCGCTCGCTGCCGTCGGGCAGGGTGGCCACCTTAACGGACACCTCGCCCCAAGGCGTCGCTACCTGCTCAAAACGACGCGGCAGGCAAACGCGTTCCATCACCTGGCGACGAACGGCGTTGGTCGTGGTTTCCAAAAAGATAATCGTCTGCAGACGTTCGATATCCTCATGCGAGCAGATCACCTGCAGCTGCCAGCCGGGGCGGCCCTTTTTGCAGTAGAGGGGCAGCCAGTGCACCTCGCGGGCGCCGGCCTCGCGCAGGCGGTCGGCGGCGTAGGCGAGCACCTCGGGCGACGCGTCATCGATGTCGCACTCCAGCTTGACGATAGTTTCGGGCGCATCGGTCTCGCGGGACAGCGGAGATGTACTTCCACGTTGCATACGGTCCGAATCCTTTCCGCACGGGCTCGTTTTATTCACCCAAACGCTAGCACATCGGACGTGGCACAGGCGTGACTTTCGTCCGTCGCCGCCCTCACCCCTATCCAAACGTGTACGTCAGCCTCCAAACATGTCATTTTTTGTCGGTTTTGGAGGCTGACGTACACGTTTTGGAGCGAGGCCGCACACGATCAGAATTGCGCCCGCACTCCGTCCACCACAAAGTTCGCCGCACTCAACAATTTTGGACTTTCTACGCAGTTCATCGACCAAAAATTACCCTCGGCATACTTACCCGCTGCACGATGTTACTCTAGTTGCATTTGGCTAACTAAGCGGCTGCCGAGGACCCCGCCCGGCACCGTTACGGCATAGGAGGTTTCATGTTCGAGAAGCGGCTCTTCTCCCTGGTTCCGCAGGCAACGCCCTACATTATGGCAAGCGTCCTGTTTAAGTGGATCGCGCTCATGGCAAACATCACGGTGATGTGGGTGCTTGCGCGCATCTTGGGCGGCATCGTCACGGACGGCCTTTCCGCCGCGCTCGCCGTCGATGCCCTCGCACAGGCGGCCCTGCCGCTCGCCGCCGCCATCATCGTGCGCGCCGCCTCCATCTACCTGGCCCAACGCGCCGGCGACAAGGCCGCGTTCGAGGCCGTCCGCCGCGTGCGCTCGTTCGTCTACGACAAGCTCACCGCACTCGGCCCCTCCTACACCGAGACCGTCCCCACCGCCGAGGCCGTCCAGACCAGCGTCGAGGGCGCCACGCAACTCCAGGTGTACTTTGGCGGCTACCTGCCGCAGCTCTTCTTTGCCGGCTTGACACCCATCACGCTGTTTGTACTGCTCGTGGGCCAGGCGGGTCTTCCCGCCGCGCTGCTGCTCGCCTGCGTTCCGATCATCCCCGTCTCCATTATGATGGTCATGCGCAACGCCAAAAAGATCGGTGCCGAGTACTGGGGCAGCTATGTCGATCTTGGCGGCATGTTCCTGGAGGCCGTGCAGGGTCTCACCACCCTTAAGGTCTACCAGGCCGATCGAAGCTGGCACGAGCGCATCAACGCCGAGTCCGAGCGTTTCCGCACAGCGACCATGCACCTGCTGGTGATGCAGCTGCGCTCCATTTGCGTTATGGACCTGGTCGTCTATATGGGCGCCGCGCTCGGCATTATCGTGGCCGCACTGCAGCTCGCCACGGGCAAGATCGGCTTTGAGGCTACCTTCCTCATCGTCTTTCTGTCACAGGAGTTCTTTTTGCCTATGCGCCGCCTGGGATCGCTGTTCCACACGGCCATGAACGGCATGGCCGCCTCGCGCCGCATGTTTGGCATTTTGGATACGCCCGGGCCCGAGCGCGGCGATGTTGAGCTTGATGGTCGCGGCGATATCGAGCTCGCAGGCGTGAGCTATGCCTACGGCGACCGCACCGTGCTGGACAGCGCCAGCGCGACCATTGCGCACGGCTCGCTCGTGGCACTCGTGGGCGAAAGCGGCGGCGGCAAGTCCACGCTCGCGGGGATTATCGCGGGCCGCAAGGACGCCTACCGCGGCAGCGTGCGCATTGGCGGCGTCGAGCTGCGCGATGTCACGGCCGCCTCACTCATGCGCGCCGTCACGCTGGTGCCCACCAACGGCTACCTGTTTGCCGGCACCCTGCGCGACAACCTGCTGCTCGCCCAGCCCAACGCCACCGACACCGAGCTTTTGCGCGCGCTCGACCGCACGCGCGTGGCGGCCTTTGTGCGGGCCAACGGCGGGCTCGACATGGTGATTAACGAGGGTGGCACCAACCTTTCGGGCGGCCAGCGCCAGCGCGTGTGCATGGCCCGCGCCCTGCTGCACGACTCGCCGATCTATGTGTTTGACGAGGCTACGAGCAACGTCGATGCCGCAAGCGAGGCCGCGATCGGCGAGGTCATCGCGTCGCTTGCCGGCGGGCACACTGTAATTGTGGTGGCACACCGCCTGTCGACGATCGTGGACGCCGATCAGATCCTGGTGCTGGAACGCGGCCGCATTGCCGAGCACGGGACTCACGGCGAGCTCTTGGCCGCCGCGGGCGCCTATGCGCGCATGTGGAACAGCCAGGAGCAGCTCTCGGCATATGCGTATGCAGAGGGTGATGCTGAGGATGCCGGCGCGGTTGAGGCTGTTGACGGCAGCGCCGCCTGTGCCGATGGCCTCAACGGTACTAGTTCGTCTTCCGCTGCCGCGGCGCCTGACTCCGGCCGCGCCCGTCGCTCGGCGCCGTCCATCATGTGGCGCATGATGGGGCTCGTCCGACCGCTTGCCGGCTGGCTTGTGCTAGCCGTCGCGCTGGGCAGCATCGGCATGCTCACCGCCGCGTTCGTGCCGGCCTTTGGCGCCCTTGGCCTTATGGCCGCGCTGGGCCGCAACGCCTTGGGGCTTGGTCTTATCGCAGCATGCGCGGCCTGCGCCGCCTGCGGCATCGCGCGCGGGCCGCTCCACTACGGCGAGCAGCTCTGCAACCATTACATCGCATTCCGTCTGCTCGCACACATTCGCGACCTGGTGTTTGGCGCCCTGCGCCAGCTCGCCCCCGCCAAGCTCAAGGGCCGCGGCAAGGGCGAACTCGTGAGCCTGGTCACCTCGGATATCGAGCTGCTCGAGGTCTTCTACGCGCACACCATCTCGCCCATTGCTATAGCTCTGGTCTGCACCGTTGTGTTTGAGGGCTTTTTGCTGGCTGTGAGCCCCGAGCTCGCGGGCATCGCGCTCGTGGCCTACGCGGTCCTGGGCGTGCTGCTGCCCCTGACCTCGGCCAAGGCATGCGGCACCACCGGCCGCCAGAGCCGCGAGGGCGCCGGTAAGCTGGGCGCCTTTGTACTCGACAGTCTGCGCGGCGCGGGCGAGACCATCCAGTTTGCCGGTGGCACCGATCGCAGCCGTGCCCTGGGCAAGCTGACCGAGCAAGTCGGCGCCGTGGACGCGCGCCTCAAGCGCCGCCAGGCGGTCAGCGAGGCCGCAGCCGATGCGCTTATTCTTGTGGCTAATCTGGTGATGCTCGGGCGTGCGCTGCAGCTGGTGGCTGCGGGAACGATTGACTTTGCCGCAGCGTTTGTCGCCGTCTTTACCTTTGTGTCGTCGTTTGGCTCGGTGATGGCCGTGAGCCGCCTGGGCGCCTCACTGCAGGAGACGCTCGCCTCGGGCGCACGCGTGCTCGATTTGCTCGACGAGCAGCCCCAGTGCGCCGAGGTCGCCGATGGACAGAACGTTGAGTTTGCCGGCGCCGCAGCCGAGCATGTGAGCTTTAGCTATGCGGGCGGCGTGGACGCGGGCGGTGCGGGCGCCACAGAGCAGGCCGCGAACGACACCGCTGCGAGTCTCATCCTCGACGACGTGACCTGCACCTTTGCGCCCGGCACCATGACCTGCATCATGGGGCGCTCGGGCTCGGGCAAGTCGACGCTGCTTAAGCTGCTCATGCGTTTTTGGGACCCCGCAGCTGGCACCATCACGGTGAGCGGCATCGATGCCCGCCACATCAACACGGCGAGCCTGCGCAGCCACGAGGCCTATATGACCCAGGACACACATCTGTTCTGCGGCACCGTACGCGAGAATCTGCTGGTTGCGCACGCCAGCGCCACCGATGCCGAGCTGCTCGACGCTTGCCGCTCCGCTTCGCTTACCGCCCTCATCGACCGCCTGCCGCAGGGTCTCGACACGCCCGTTGCCGAGCTGGGCGACTCGCTTTCGGGCGGCGAGCGCCAGCGCATCGGCCTTGCGCGCATCTTCCTCAACGACGCACCCTTCATCTTGCTCGACGAGCCCACCAGCGCGCTCGATGCTCTCAACGAGGCGTCCGTGATGCAGGCAATCGACGAGCTCAAGCGCCGCGGCAAGACCATTGTGCTCGTAAGCCACCGTGCCAGCACCTGCGCGTTTGCCGATTGCTCGCTTTCGGTCGAGCACGGGAGGCTGAGCTAATGGCGCGCCCGGTCGACACGCCGGAGCTGGCGCGCAAACGTGCACGCGAGGCCCAGATGGTGTCGCAGATGATTGCACTGTGGTGCCGCGGGCATCATCGCGGCGGGCATGCGGTCGAACAGGCTGGCGACGATGAGCCCGTGCGCGTGAAGCTCGGCCTTCGGACCATTACGCTCTGCCCCGAATGCGCCGAGCTGCAGAAATACGCCATCGCGCGCATTGAGCACTGCCCGCACATGGGCACCAAGACATTTTGCTCGGCCTGTCCTTCGCATTGTTACCGTCCTGCCATGCGCGAGATGATCCGCGAGGTCATGCGCTGGTCGGGACCGCGTATGATCCGCTATCGCCCCATCACCGCCGTGCGGCACGCGATTATAACCGTGCAGTCCAAACGAGCGGCGGCACGAAGCAAGTAGTCGCCGGCGCCGGCACGCGCCGCCTGCCCTTTCCAGTCGGTTTCGACTTGCAGCGTTCCCGCCGCGCCGAGGCTGCGCCATTACAATGGAGCGGATTCACCAAATGCAAAGGAGTCGCCATGCCCGCCTGCCCGCTGGTCGATTGCCACACCCATACTTCGTTTTCGGACGGCCATGCCTCGTTTGAGGACAACGTCCGCGCTGCTGCCGCCGCCAGCTGCCGTGTCATGGTCTCGACCGACCACCTCACCCTGCCTGCCAGCATGGACGCCAACTGCGAAGTGCAGGTTGTCGAGGGCGACCTGCCGGCACATCGTCTGGCTTTTGAGGATGCTCGCAAGCTTGCCGCGCAGATGGCGCCGGAGCTCAGCTTTATCTATGGCTTTGAATGCGACTGGTACGAGGGCTGCGAGCCTTTGGTCGAGCGCTGGTCCCGAGGCGCCGTCGTGCGCCTGGGCAGTGTGCATTGGATTGGTAACCCAGGCGATATTGCGGCAGGTGCTGCGGGCACGGCGGGGACGGAGGACGTCGCTCGTCCCGATACACCCGATTCCCTTTGCGGTTGGATCGACGACGACACCAACCTGCACGTTTGGGAAAACCTGGGGGTACGCGGCGTGTGGGAGCGCTACGTCGACGACTGGTGCCGCGCCTGCGAGAGCCCGCTCAACTTTGATGTAATGGCTCACCCCGACCTGGTCATGCGCTTTTCGAAGGAGGGCTTTGCGCCCGACTTTGACCCCGCGCCGTTCTGGAAGCAGATGGCCGAATGTGCCCACGATACGGGCCACCGCGTTGAGGTCTCGACCGCCGCACCACGCAAGGGTCTCGACGATTACTACCCCGCGACCGGCCTTTTGCGCTGCTTTGCCCATGCCGAGGTGCCCATTACCTTTGGCTCGGACGCACACCGCGCCTGCGACATCTGCTGGAACATCCGCGAGGCTCAGGCCCACGCCTACGACTGCGGTTATCGAACCTTCGACATCCCCCACCCCACCGGCGAATGGGAATCCACACCCCTCGCCTAACTAGTCGTTTAAGAACGTCCCCAATGACTAGTGGCGGCGGGCGTTGAGTTCGCCGGCCAGTTCGTCGAGGGTGATGCCGTAGCGCTCGAGCGTCACGAGCAGGTGGTAAATCAGGTCGCCCGCCTCGTAGCGAATGTGGTCGTGGTCGTCATCCTTGCAGGCCATGATCACCTCGCTCGCCTCCTCGGCAAGCTTCTTGAGCAGCTCGTCCTCGACATCGGTCAGCAGGCGGGCGGTATAGCTCTCCTCCGGCGACGCGTCGCGACGACCGTGAATCACCTCGGCCAGTCCCGTCAGCGTCTCGCCGATGTTTCCCAGCTGCACGTTAGCTGTTCTGACTCCCATGGTTATTTCCTCTCGTTACTGCAGCGTAAAGTAAGTACCGGTCTCATCGAACCGAAGCTTTGCGCCCTTTTTCTCAAAGAACTCAACGATGACGGCATGGGCCTCATCGAGCCTTTCCTTCTCGGCCTCGAGCCAAAACGACTGCGCCCCGCAGGCATCGGTCAGGTGCACGCGGCACGGCACGCCCGCGCGGAGGAGCTCGGTGTTGCAGTCGGCGACCTCGAACGGCGTCACGACCTTCATTGCACTCCCCCTTCCACGCGCTTAAAGAAGCAGGTACGGTTGCCGGTATGGCAGGCCGGACCCGGCGAGTCGACCTTTACCAGCAGCGTATCGCTATCGCAGTCGGCCCAGAGCTCCTTGACCTCCTGCATATTGCCGCTCGTCGCGCCCTTGTTCCAGAGCTCCTGGCGGCTGCGGCTCCAAAACCACGTGGTGCCGGTCTTGAGCGTCAGCCCCACCGATTCCTCGTTCATCCAAGCAACCATAAGCACCTCGCCGGTGTCATATTGCTGAACCACACAAGGAATCAGCCCGCGGGCGTCGTATTTGAGCTCGGACGCAGTTGTCACTTGCTCCATTTAAAAATCCAATCTCACAGGTATTCCCTGGCTGGCCATGTATTCTTTGACTTCGCGAATGCTGAAGGTTCCAAAGTGAAAGACGCTCGCCGCCAGCACGGCATCGGCCTCGCCCTCGATCACGCCCTCGGCAAAATGCTCGAGTGTACCAACGCCGCCGCTCGCGATGACGGGGATTGGCACCGCGCGGGCCACGGCGCGGGTGAGCGCCAGGTCAAAGCCGGCCTTGGTGCCGTCGCGATCCATACTGGTCAGCAAGATCTCACCGGCGCCGCGACGAGCCGCTTCCTCGGCCCACGCCACCGCGTCGATACCCGTGGCGTTGCGGCCGCCCGCCGTGAAGACCTCCCACTTGTCAGCACCCGGCTCTCCGGGCAAACCGACGCGCTTGGCATCGATCGCCACGACCACGGCCTGACTGCCAAAAGCCGCGGTAGCCTGGCTAATCAGCGACGGGTCACGCACGGCCGCCGAGTTGAGCGACACCTTGTCGGCACCGGCGGCAACCATGGTCCGCATGCCCGCCAAGTCGCGAAAGCCGCCGCCCACGGTATAGGGAATAGTGAGCTCCTCGGCCGCGTGCGCCGCCATCTCGATGGTCGTCGCACGGTTGTCACTCGTCGCGGTAATATCCAAAAATACAACCTCGTCCGCACCCTCGCGGTCGTAGGCACGCGCCAGCTCCACCGGATCGCCCGCATCGCGCAAGCTCACAAAGTTGACGCCCTTGACCACACGGCCGTCCTTGACGTCCAGGCAGGGAATTACGCGTTTGGTAAGCATGGACTACTCCTCCCCTCGGGTGGCGGCGAGCGCCTGAACCAGCGTAAAGTTTCCCTCGTAGAGCGCGCGACCGGTGATGGCACCTTCAATCGCGCCCTCACCCACCGCGGCCAGCGCACGGATGTCGTCGAGCGTCGAGATGCCACCCGAAGCCACGACGGGAAAACCCGCGACCTCGGCCACATGGCGATACGCCGCTACATCGATGCCCGTCTGCATGCCATCGCGCGCGATGTCGGTGTACACCAGATGCTTAAAGCCCAGCTCGGAAAGCTGCGCCACGGCATCATCGAGTGCCACGCCCGCGCCATCGCGCCAACCGTTCACCTTGACCTGGCCGTCACGGGCGGCGATGTCTGCCACCAGCAGCTCGCCAAAGCCGTGCGCTGCCACCTCGGCAAAACCCGGCTCGGTCACCAGCACGGTCCCCAGCGCGATGCGGCGCGCACCATAGCCGGCCAGCTCGTCAATGCGTGCGAGCGAGCGGACGCCGCCGCCCACGTCCACGGACAGGCCATCGACGCCGCAGATGGCCTCGATCGCCGCCGAGTTGGCAGCGCATGTGTCCTCGTCCTCGCCAAAGGCAGAAGACAGGTCTACGACGTGCACCCAGCTTGCGCCCTGCCCGGCAAACGAGCGGGCAACGGCAACGGGGTCGTCGGAATATACCTTGCAGCGGTTGCGGTCGCCGCGCTCCAGGCGCACGACCTTGCCGCCGATCAGATCGATTGCGGGGAACAGGATCATCGGCCGGCCTCCTCGACGATATTGACGAAGTTCTTAAGGATGCGCTGACCCAGCGCGGAGGATTTCTCGGGATGGAACTGGCAGCCCCACACGTTGCCGTGGCGTACGATGCACGGGAAGCTCCGTGTATAGTGCGTGCGCGCCAACACATCGGCGACATCGACGTCGTCGGCCACCGCATAACTGTGGGTGAAGTACATATTGGCGCCCTCGGCAAAACCGGCGAGCAGCGGATCGGCCGCACCGGCGGGCGTCATGTGCACCTGGTCCCAGCCCACGTGCGGCACCTTCAGGCGGCTCGACTCCAGGCGCGTGCACGAGCCGCGCATAATGCCCAGGCCATCGACCCAGGGGCCACCGACCTGCTCGGAGGCATCGTCGTCCGCGTCCGCACCCTCGTCCGCCGGCACGCCCTCGTCGCCACGCTCAAAAAACAGCTGAAGGCCCAGGCAGATGCCGAGCAGCGGAGTTCCGGCGGCAACGGCGTCGAGCACGGCCGCCGCCTCGCCGCTTTGGCGCATAAAGACAATCGCGTCATAGAACGCGCCCACGCCCGGGATGACCAGGCCGTCGGCGTTGCGGATCTGCTCCGGATCGTCCGACGTGCAGGCGGCAGCACCGGCGCGCGCGAGCCCGCGCACGACGCTCGACAAGTTGCCCTTGTGGTAGTCGACCACCACGATCTTCGGTTCGCCCACGCGACCCTCCCTTTTCCCATTCAAAACCTGCCAAAAAGGGACAGGTTTATTTTGGTCGGTTAAACGTTCACCCACCACATGAGACAGCATTCCCGCAGATAAAACCTGCCAAAATAAACCTGTCCCTTTTTGGCAGGTTACAGCGAGCCCTTGGTGCTGGGGATGCCCTGCACGCGGGAATCGAGCTCACAGGCGTGGCGCATCGTGCGGCCCACGGCCTTAAAGGCGGCCTCGATAATGTGATGCGAGTTGCCGCCCGCCAGCTCGCGCACATGCAGCGTGAGCTTGGCATCGCGCGCGAAGGCGTAGAAGAACTCGACCGCCAGCTCGGTATCGAAGCTGCCCACGCGCTCGGTCGGCACGGGCAGCTCGCAGTAGGCCTGCCCGCGACCCGAAATGTCCACGGCGGCCATCACAAGCGTCTCGTCCATGGCGATCGCCGCGTCGGCAAAGCGCGTAATGCCCGCCTTGTCGCCCAGAGCCTGGCAAAACGCCTCGCCCAGCACAATACCCGCGTCCTCGACGGTGTGATGCGCATCGACCTCCACGTCGCCCACCGCGTGCACCGTCAGGTCGAACAGACCATGGCGGCCAAAAGCGTTGAGCATGTGGTCGAAAAACGGCACGCCGGTCGAGATATCGCACACGCCGCTTCCGTCCAAGTCGAGCTTTACGACAATGTCGGTCTCGCCCGTCTTGCGGGTTACCTCGGCATAACGGTCCATCTACATCTCCTCCTTCACCAGCGCGTCAAACGCAGCCAGCACCTCGTCGTTTTCCTGCGGGGTACCCACGGTAATGCGCAGACAGTCCGCGAGCCCCGGCGCGTAGCTAAAGTCGCGCACCAAAATTGAATACTCGTCGCGCAGGCGCTCGCGCACGCGCGTGGCATGCGGCGTGCGCACGAGCACAAAATTCGCTGCACTCGGCCACGCCTCCACGGGCAGACCCTCGGCAGCCATTGCGCGCAGGGCACACAGTTCGCGCTCGCGCTCGGATGCAACCTGTGCCACCACGGGCGCGTACGCATCGCGGGCACGCACGCAGGCAAGCGCGGCGGCCTGGCTCAGCACATTGACCGAATAGATCTGGCGAATCGCCGCGAACACATCGATGACCTCGGGCGCCGCGATCACATAGCCCAGACGCGTGCCGGCGGCGCCGAACGCCTTGGACAGCGTGTGCAGAATCACCAGGTTGGGATGCTCGGCGATAAGGCCTTGCGCCGTGGTTGCCGCGCCAAACGAATCGTCGGCAAACTCAACATAGGCCTCGTCGACCATCACCATGCCGGGGCATGCATCGCACAGGGCCGCGACAAAGTCGAGCGGCACCACATCGCCCGTGGGATTATTGGGCGAGGTCACGATTGCCAGGTTGCACTCGGGCGCCGCTGCGAGCACAGCCGCTTGGTCGAGCTCAAAGGTCGCCGGGTCGCGCCACACATCGCGCACTTCAGTCTGGCACAGAGACGCAAAGAACGCATACTCGCTAAAGCACGGCGGGCAGTTGAGCAGGGTCCTCCCCGCGCCGCCAAACGCCAGCAGGCAGTTATAGAGCAGCTCGTCACCGCCGTTGCCCACGCAGATATTCTCGCGCGTCACGCCATGCCAGGCAGCAAGCTCGTCGCGCAGGTCGTTGGACATGGGATCGGGATAGCGGTTGAGCGGCATGGCGGCCAGGGCCGCATCAACCGCCTCGCGCACGCCGGCGGGCACGGGATAGGTGTTCTCGTTGGCCGAAAGATTGATGCGCGTGGGCGTAAAGTTAGGATCGTAGGGCTCAATACCGGCCAGGTAAGGCTGGACAAGCTCCTTCATGCGGGGCGTCAGCTCGGCCATATTAGGCCTCCCCGCCGGTCGCACCGGCGCCATCCGCGCCTGCAGCCGCCAGGTCCACGCCCTCGGCAACCGTCGCCACGGCGTCGCCCGGCCAGGCGACCTTGGTCAGGTCGGCCGCGGCCAGCGACTCGGCACTCACGGCATCCTCGCCCTGCTCCAGCACACGGCGACGCAGAGCGGCGGAAAGCGCGTGTGCCCACAGGCCCTCGGCCTCGGCCAGGCGCTGCGTGGCGGGAGCGTCGGAGAGCAGGCCTTCGGGCGTATAGCAAATGACACTCGAGCGCTTAACGAACTCTTCGACCGAAAGCGGGTTGGAGAACATGGCCGTACCGCCGGTCGGCAGCGTGTGGTTGGGGCCGGCGACGTAATCGCCGAGCGGCTCGGAACTCCAAGCGCCCACAAAGATGGCGCCGGCGTTGCGAATGCCGCCGAGCAGGCCCATCGCGTCCTTGCAGTGCAGCTCAAGGTGTTCGGGTGCCACGGTGTTCACAGCCTCGACGGCGGCAGCCATGTCGGCGGCAACCACGATGGTGCCCTCGTTATCGAGCGAAGCGCGCGTGATCTCGGCGCGTGGGGACTGCGCCACCAGAATGTTGATACCCGCCTCGACCTCGCGCGCAAACTGCTCGTCGCAGGTCACCAGATAGCAGGCTGCCAGCGGATCGTGCTCGGCCTGGGCCATCAGGTCGGCCGCGACCACCATGGGCTTTGCCGTGGCATCAGCCAGCACACAGACCTCGGAGGGACCGGCGACCATATCGATTCCCACATCACCCGAGACGATCTGCTTGGCCGCGGCGACAAAGGCATTGCCCGGACCGGTGATCTTGTCGACGCGCGGAATGGTCTCGGTGCCGTACGCCAGCGCGGCCACGGCCTGGGCGCCGCCCACCATATAGATTTCGTCCACGCCGCCGAGCTTTGCCGCGGCGAGCGTGTAGGGGCTGATCAGGTCATCCTTTTGCGGCGGCGTCACCATAACCACGCGTTTGACGCCGGCCACCTTGGCGGGAATGGCGTTCATGAGCACGGTGGAAGGGTACTGCGCGCGACCGCCCGGCACGTAGATGCCGGCCGCAGCAAGCGGGGTCACCTTAACGCCGAGCATCGTGCCGTCCGGGCGCGTGGTAAACCAGCTCTGCTCGACCTCGCGCTGGTGGAACTCGCGAATCTGGCGCGCAGCCTTTTCGAGCGCGGCGACAAAGGCCGGATCGAGGCCTTCGAGCGCGGCATCGATCTGCTCCTGCGGAAGACGGAAGCTCTGCAGCTCAACACCGTCAAAACGCTGGCAGTAATCGCGCACCGCGGCATCGCCGTTGGCACGCACGTTGGCCACGATATCGCGAGCGGCGTCGACGATGTTTTGCGGCAGCACGCCCTTACGGTTGAGCTGGTTGGTAACGAGGCGCTCACCGGGAGCAAGCTTGATGGTCTTCATTTCGGTATCCCCTATCGGTCGAGGTTGTGTTCGAAAAACGAGAGACCGGGCGGCGGCGCCAGTCGGCCCGCCGCCCGGACGTTGGGGCGCCCGTGCGTGCTCGCGCTATTGTGCCGAGCCCGCAACGGGCTCAAAATGCTTGTCCTTCACGGCTGCCGCCAAGCGATCTGCCAGATTGCGTACGCGCGGATCCAGACGTGCGGCACCCGGATTGACAAAGAAGCGGGCCGTGCAGTCCATAATGCGACCAGTAATAACGAGGTCGTTATCGCGCAGCGTGGCGCCCGTGGCGGTAATATCCACGATGCGATCGGTCATGCCGACGATGGGACCCAGCTCAATGTTACCGTGCAGCGAGACGATATCGGCGTTCACACCGCGCTCGGCATACCAGGCGCTCGCGATGCGCGGATACTTGGTGGCCACGCGAAGCGACCCGCGGCGGGCATAGTTGCGCTCGGCCTGGCCGGCGCGCCACGCGGGCTCCGCCTCAATGAAAGTGCACAGGCCGTAGCCCAGATCGACCAGCTGCAGCAGGTTGAGGTCGGCCTCGATAAGCGAGTCCCAACCGCAGATGCCGCAATCGGCACCGCCGCAGCCCACAAAGGCGGGCGCATCGCTGGGGCGCACGATGACAAACTCGATATCTCCGACCGCGCCCTCACCGGCACGCGTGTCGCGGCCGCGCACGATTAGGTGACGGCCCGGATCGCGCAACTCAGAGACGTCCAGGCCCGCGGCTTCGAGCACGTCGAGCGTATCGGCCTTGAGCGAGCCCTTGGGCACGGCGATGCGCAGCGGGCCCTCGGCGCCACGGCCCGCGGCGTGATCGCCATCGGAAGCAGCGTCCTCGGCCGAGGTGTGCGCAGCCTCCAGACGCTCGAGCGAAAAGGCGAAACCCGCCGCCGGTACCTCGATGCCGTCGCCAAATGCGCCGGTAAAGATGGAGTCGTAGCGTCCACCCGAACCGACCGGATCGGGCAAGCCACCGGCATAGGCCTTAAAGACCAGACCCGTGTAGTAATCGAACGAGTTCATGATGGAGAAGTCGAACGACAGCACCTGGGCGTCCTCGGGAGCCAGGCCCTCGACCAGGGCGCGCAGCTCGCGCGTGAGCGGCGCGACAATGCCCGCCGCCGCCAGAAGCACATCGACGCGGTCGAGTACCTCGGCGCCGCCGTGCAAGCGCGGCAGCTCGCTAATGGCAACCTTGACGGCATCGGACTCGGCGCTTGCCGCCACGCGGGCATCGAGGCCCACAAAGTCGTTGGCGTGCACGCAGCGCAGGGCCTCGGCAGCCAGCTCGCGATCCTCGCACGCCGCGAGCAGCTCCTTAAACGGACGCACGCTACCTGCGATAATGCGCGCAGCGGGCAGCGCCAGCTTGCGCACCGCCTCGGCCACGAGCGAGACAATCTCGACATCGCCCGCGGTGTCGCCCGCACCGATAAGCTCAAAGCCCAGCTGCGTAAACTGACGCGAGCCACCGGCATTGCGCTGGCACTCGCGAACCACCGGCGCCTCATAGCGCAGGCGCAGGGGCAGGTCGGCCGCGCGCATGCGGGTCGAGACCAGACGCACGATCGGCAATGTGTTGTCGGGACGGACCACCAGCAGACGGCCATCATCGTCAAAAAGCTTAAACGGCGTGTCCGCGATGCGGCCGCCTTCCTCGAGTGAACCCTTGTCCTCGAGCAGCGGCGTTTCGACCGGAAGGTAATGATGCTCCCTGAAGCAGCCCTTCACCGTCAGCGCAATCTCCTCGCGCGCCTGAGCCTCCTCGGGCAATATGTCCCGGAATCCCCACGGTGTGGCCGTCATCTGGTGAGCCTCCTCATGCTGTGTTTCATATAGAGCAGAAGACCGGCATAGCTCCGCCGGTCTTCTGGGTACTTTAGCATACTAGAGTGCTTGCGGGGAAAATCGTCTCTCTCGGCTCACAGCGTATTCATTTGGAAACATAGGGGAAAGCGCGTCCCGCCCGCCAGCCAAAAACTGGGATGCGGTTTCCGGTTGAGGTCCTCAGCGGAAAGTGTGTCCCATTCTGAGCGCCTGTTCTGGGACGTGCTTTCCGCCAGAAGCCTCAAGCGGAAAGCACGTCCCGTTTCTCAAAAAGCGTCAAACGCCAACTCGGCGCCCTGTCCCACTTAGGCGCCAATCGCGCGTCGGTACTCCGCCATAACCTGAGCGTCGGCTGCCGCGGGATTGGCGAAATAGCGCCAATCATAGGTCTCGGCCGAAACAACTCCGCGATAGCCGCGCGCCACCAGCCTATCCAGGTCGGCGCGCATATCGCGGTCGCCGTCACCCCAAGCAAGATGCGTCGTGCCATCTGCCGCAACATCGACAAAATGCACGTGGGCGACATCATCGCCAAGCAGATCAAAATAATCGTCGATGGTATCCCCCGCCACCGCCATAGCGCCCAAATCCAGACACGCCTTAAGTGCCGGATGATCAACTGCCTCGATCATGCGCTTCGTATCGGCCGCCGAGTTCACGATCATCGACTCAACCGGCTGTAGGGCCTCGAGCACCAGTCGCACGCCGCGCTCTCCCGCATGCTCGGCAATCGCACGCAGCATCGAGGCGCTGCGACCCCACGCGTCCTCGATCGGCTCGTTCAAAAATGCCCAGCCGCTCGAGACCATGACCTGCTCGGCTCCAAGTTCCGCCGCGATATCTACAACGTTCTTAAAGTACGCGAGCGTGCGGGCACGCGCCTCATTCCCGCGCGCCGCGATATTCCACGGCTTGGGGTTGTTCTGTTCGGGACAAAGCCCCACAATCCGAACCCCATACCGCTGCGACAGCTCCCGTACCCGCTCGAGCGAATCGTATCCATGGCAATCGACATACAGATGCATCGCCCCGGTCCAAAGCTCGCAACACGTATAGCCCGAGGCCGCTGCCGAAGAAAAGAATTCCTCAAGGTCAAAATAACGATGGCTGATATTCATGACGGCAAGCTGCGGATACTCCATCTTGTCCACCTTTCGGCAAAAGGGCGCCGCAGCACAGTGTGCGCGACGCCCCCTCTTACATTGTTTTCATTATGACGGATACTGACGGATACCCTACTGGACACCAAGCACTCCAAAGAACGCGCCAGCGATACTCACGAGCAGGATCACAAGCATGATGAGCAGCGGATTCATCTTCTTCTTGAGCATGAGATAGACAATTCCAAACAGCCCCATCGTGACAAAGCCCGGGAAGATTCCGTTGAGCAGCTCGGCGAGCGTCTGAGCACCATCGCCCGCACCGACCATGAGCGGAATGTCCACGGTGACCATCTCCATGGTCATAGCACCGATCACCATGGCGCCCATGATAGAGGCCATCTTGACGATCGTGTCCATAATGCCCGATTCCTGGACCTTGCTGATCATGTCCGAGCCAAAGCGATATCCCACAAACGTCAGCAGGTAACGGATGATGTAGTGAGGAACGTTGAACACGAGCAGGAACAAAATCGGGCCAAGAATAGAGCCCTGCAGCGCCAGCGACGTGCCGACACCCGTTGCCAAAATTCGCAGCGTGCCCCAGTAGAAAGCATCGCCCACGCCGGACAGCGGCCCCATCAAAGCAAGCTTGACATTAGAGATCGCGCTCGTGTCAAAGCTATCGTCAGTAGCGTTGACCTCCTCCATTGCAGCGGCGATGGACATGGGAAGCGTCGAGATGTACGGCGTGACGTTATAGAGCTCCATATGGCGCTTAAGGGCGGCCTTAAAGTCCGCATCCTGCGGATACAGCTTGCGAAGGATCGGCATAAGGGCCCACATAAAGCCGATATGGCCCATACGCTCGTAGTTCCAGGAATGCTCATAGGGAATCGAGCGCCAGAACAGCTTCTTAAGGTCTGCGCGGGAAATCAGCCCGTCGTAAGAAGACTCAAACTTAAAACTCATCGAACCCACTCCCAATCGCAGGATCCTCGGTTGCCGCTGCGGGCTGCTCCGCTTTTTTCTTATCACCCAAAACCGTCATCGCGACGACGATGATCGCGGCAAAGATCGCCACACCCGTCGTGCTAATGCCAAAGTAGGCGACGAGGAAGAAGCCAGCGAAGAAGAACGGAGCCACTGTTTTGTTCATAATCATCTGCGCCAGCATCGCAAAGCCGAGTGCGGGCAAGAAGGCGGCGGCGACATCCATGCCGGTCTGAACGAAATCGGGGATGATGTTGAGCAGGCTGGCAACAGCATCGGCACCAAAGAAGAATGCCAGGGGAATAATCAGCAGGCCGCACCAGCTCTGCGCGTAACCGGCGATGAGCATGTTGCGCGTGATGGCCTTGGTGTCTCCGTCCTCGACGTTTTTGTCGATACGGTGCACCAGCAGCAGCATGACCGGTTGGCCCAGGGCCGTGTCGAGCGCCAGGACGATCGTGGCGATAGGAATACCCAGGGTCAGGGCCGCCGAAGCGTCCGCGCCGGCCTGCATGGCAAGAGATACGCCCAGGATAGTGCCGGAAATCGTATCGGGCGGGTTATAGGCGCCGACCGAGATGGCGCCGACCATGGCAAGCTCCATCGTGGCGCCCATGATCGTGCCGGTCACCATGTCGCCCATGACAAGGCCAACCAGAGGTCCGAGCACGATCGGGCGCTGGAGGTAGCTCGTGCCCGTCAGCCACTCGGAATAACCCAAAAGGGCAATAAGGAAAATCAGGATTGTCTTGATAACCATGACGGCCCCTAACCGATGACCTTCGCGGCGTCAGTCTTCGCATCTGCCGGAATCATCTGAATGAACAGTTCATAGCCCTCGCCGAGCAGCTCCTTCACGTAGGCCTCGTTCTCGGGCGTGAGGAACACGCTCGTCGAGACCTGGCGGGCATTCTCGCTAAAGGCAACGTTGCCGAGGTTGATCTTCTTGACTCCCATCGCCTTGGCGACGGCACCGGCCTGCTGAATCGTCTCGCAAACCACGAAGAGTTTGTACTTATCGGTCACACCGCTCTGGAGCGCCTTGACAGCATCCTCGGTGTTTTTGACGACGACCTTGCATCCTTCGGGCTTTGCAAGGGACAGGGCCTGCAGACGAAGCTTGTCATTGAGGACCGTGTCGCTCACTAACAGGATGCAGTCGGCACCCAGAGCCGAGGTCCAGCTAACGGCAACCTGGCCGTGAAGCAGTCGATAATCTACACGAATCATCTGAATCATGATGTGCTCCTAACGATTAAAACTCATCGAGTTCGGCCTGCCCCAGCAGGTCGTTGACGTACTTGACCTTAGTGTCGTCCGCCTCGACGATCTGGCGAATGGCCTCGTCGATCGGAGTGGAATCGGGTACGAACAGCAGCTGAATAAGGAGTGGCAAGTTCATATTGGTCACGAGGTGCGTGTTGGGACGCGTCTGGACGATCTTGGTGAACTCGTTGTTGACGCTGCCGCCAAAGAGGTCAGTGCACACGACAACTTCGTCGTCCGCGGCAAAGCCGTCCAGAATCGCTGCAGCCTCCTTGGACAGGTCCTCGTTTCCGTCGACATACATAGAGAGCGCATGGACGTTTTCGCGCTCACCGGAAAGCAGGCCGATGCTCTCGACGATTCCAGACGCGAAATGAGCATGGGACGCCACGATAAACTGCCTCATTCGATCCCCTTCCTAGCGAATTTCGGCATAAAAATGCCCGGACGCATGCGCCCGGGCAGGGTGCTTCTTAAATGAGTGGTCAACTATTAGTAGTCGAACTGGTGATAGTAGCGACGGTAGTTGAGGTTGTGCTTGGTGACCGTCTCGTAGTAAGCGGCAAGGCGATCGGTGATCAGCGAGGAAAGGATCCACGGAGACACGATGACGCGGAACTCGTCGTCAAGGCCGGGGATCGCGAACTCGGCGGTGTCGATGATGTTGATGTCGGTGTCGCCGGTCACGCCGCGGTTGAGGAACGCGCGGACGCGCTCGTCGAGCTTGCGGTTCTCGTCCTCGCCCATGAACAGGAACACGGGGACGCCGGGCTCCACGAGCTCGAGGGTGCCGTGGAAGAAGTCGGCCGAGGTGATGTAGCGGGTGCGCTTCCACTGCATCTCCTCCAGGATGCACATCGAGAACAGGATCGTCTCGCCCCACAGGGCGCCGGAGCCGATGAACATGGTGTAGGGGGCCAGGGCGTACTTCTTGGCGAGCTCCTCGGCGCGCGGCTCGAAGCGCTTGCGGATATCGAGCATGTCCTTCCAGATGTCCTTGGTCTGCTCGATAAACAGATCGAACTTGGGGAAGCAGCCGCGGCGGTTGAGCAGGCGCAGGCCGAAGCAGTCGGCGAGGTAGTAGCCCTTCTCGCAGCCGCCCGAACCATGGTCAGAAGCCATGGCGACGCAGTTCTCGGCGCCGACAGCCTGGCCGATGGGGCCCTCGGGCTTGGTCATGGCGTAGACGCGCACGCCCATGCCCTTCATCTTCTTGACGGCCTCGAGGACCTCGGGGGTGGTGCCGGACTCGGAGGCGGTGAGCACGACGGACTTCTCGGTCATGCGCTTGTGGCCCATGACGTTCCACTCGGCGGCGTGGATCAGGTAGACCTCGAGGTCGCGGTCGCCGAACTTGTTCATGAGGTACTCGAGCTGCATGAGCTCGTCCCAGGTGCCGCCGACGCCCATCAGGAACACGGCGTCGTAGCCCTCGTCGGCGACCTTGTCGGCGAGCGCGGTCATCTTCTTGCCGGCCTCGTAGACGTTCTTGCCGTCCTCGACGTAGCCCTCCTGGCTAAAGTGCATGATCTCGATCTTCTCGGTTTCCTTCATGGCTTTTCCTTTCTGTCCTGCACGCAACTCTATACATCGCGTTTCTTTTCGATACCAATTATAGACATACACCTAATGTGTTTTTAATACCACTTATCAATCTGCTCCAATCCTCGGTGAACGGTCGAAATTCTCTGGTGAGTGGTATTAAATTAGAATTGAATGTATAGCTAACGCCTCTGGCGCCTCCCTTGTGTGACAAAGAACAGCGTTCCTACCAGCGCAATAATGGTCGATGCCCCAAACAGCACCGCCTGAACGCCCAAAGCCTCCGCCAAAAACGGAGCCGCCAGCAGCGGCAGCACGCCGGCGCTCATCAGGCCAAAACGCACAAAGCCGGTAATGCGCCCCAGGTATTTGATGTCGGCGCGCTCCTGAATCAAGATCATCTGCAGCGGTTCCAGGAATCCCCAGGCCAGACCGTTAATCGCCTGACCGATAATCGCGACCCCCAGCATATCGGTGCCCACGTACACCATGGACCCAATGCCCACGGCCATGAGCGCGCCGAGCAGCAATCGCAGGTTGACATGGCGGGCAGAAAGCTTGGTCAGGATGAACGCGCCCACCGAGGAAGTGAGGCCCACGACCGAGGACAGCCAGCCCAGCCAGACGATATCCACGTTGAGCACATCGCGATAGAACAACGACTCCAGCGAATCGAACGCGCCAAACGCAAAGAAACCCAAAAAGCCCGAGATAAAGATGAGGCGCAGGTCGTGGTCGCGAAACGTAAGTCGCGCACCCTCGGCCATGCCGCCCAAAATACCGCCCTTCGGCTTCTCCCCTTTTGCGGGAGCAACACACTCGTGACAGCCCAAGGAGAGCACGGCCGCCACACCCATCATGCCCGCCATGAGCAGATAGACCGATTGCGTGGCAAAACAGCTCACGATGGCACCGCCGAGCAGCGGGCCAGCGGTATAGGCGATATTGCTGTAGAACACCATGAGGCCGTTCACGCGGGTACGGCCCTCGGTGGTCGACTCCAGGTATCCCGGAAACGCATGCGTGCAGGTGTTGATAAAGCCGCCCGCAAGTCCCAAGACGCACGCGGCAAACACAAGCCCGGGGACAGACAACGGCGCCAACCCCACGCCAAGCGATAGCACTGCCGTAATCACGCACGTCACAAACGACGTCCGGCGCGGTCCAAAGCGATCGATGACCGAGCCCGACACCATATTGCCCACCGACGTCATAAGATTGCGCACGAGCGTAATGGCGGCAACCAAAAAGGCCGTGCCAGCCAGATCATACGTGGCCGCACCGATAAGCCCCAAAAAGTAGACCGCGTTGTTGGCGCACCACTGCAGGGACTCAATAAGAATCAGCCTGACCTCTGCCGGCGTCAGGCGCATTGCTTCGCGATCCTTCGCGAACATACGAACTCCTTCTATACAAAAAGGGGATGGAGGGCATAGGCCTGCTCCATCCCCTTTCCAGGTTGCAACGAAAATCTATGCAGCCGGGCCCTTACGCCAGCACGCCGAAGAACGCGCCGATGATGCCCACGACCATG
>CAUFWM010000016.1 GCA_959596505.1 uncultured Collinsella sp. | reverse complement strand
GCGCTGCCCGCAGGCGCGCCGTCCGTCAGATGAGGAGTCGCCCATGACCCAGCCCCTGCCCTGGGAAAAGAACGCCGCGGTACCCGTGCCGCCCGCGCCGGAACCCGTGCCGCTCGATGCATACACCGCCCCTGCAGCGCCGGAGCCCGAGCTCGTCCCGCTCGACATCTACGACGCTCCCGCGCCGGCGCCCAAGCCCGCCAAGCCGCTCGTCGACATTGACAGCCTTAATCCCGCCCAGCGCGAGGCGGTCCTGTCCACCGAGGGTCCGTTGCTGGTGCTCGCCGGCGCCGGCTCGGGCAAGACCCGCGTCTTGACCTTCCGCATCGCACATATGCTCGGCGACCTGGGTGTTAAGCCTTGGCAGGTTCTTGCCATCACGTTTACCAACAAGGCCGCGGCCGAGATGCGCGAGCGTCTGGCGGCGCTCATTCCCAGCGGTACCCGCGGCATGTGGGTGTGCACCTTCCATGCCATGTGCGTGCGCATGCTGCGCGAGGACGCCGACCTGCTGGGCTACACCGGCCAGTTCACCATCTACGATGACGATGACTCAAAGCGCATGGTGCGCGACATTATGCAGGCGCTCGGCATCGAGCAAAAGCAGTTCCCCATCAACATGATCCGCAGCAAGATCAGCTCGGCCAAAAACGCCATGATCGGCCCCGAGGACATGCTCAAGAGCGCCAATAGCCCCAACGATAAAAAGGCCGCACAGGTCTACTTGGAGCTGGAGCGTCGCTTGCGCGCCGCCAATGCGATGGACTTCGACGACCTGCTCGTGCGCGCGCTTGAGCTGCTGCGCACCCGCCCCGAGGTGCTCGATAAGTACCAAGAGCGCTTCCGCTACATTAGCGTCGACGAGTATCAGGACACCAACCACGTCCAGTACGAAATCGCCAACCTGCTGGCCGCCAAGTACCAAAACCTCATGGTCGTGGGCGACGATGACCAGTCCATTTACAGCTGGCGTGGCGCCGACATCACCAATATCCTGGACTTTGAGAAGGATTTTAAAAACTGCAAGACCGTCAAGCTGGAGCAGAACTATCGTTCCACGGGTCATATCCTGAACGCCGCCAACGCCGTGGTACGCCACAACTCGCAGCGCAAGGACAAGCGCCTGTTTACGGCCGAGGGCGATGGCGAGAAGATCCAGGCCTTCCAGGCGAGCGACGAGCGCGACGAGGGCCGCTGGATTGCCGGCGAGATCGAGAAGCTGCATGCCAAAGGCACGAGCTACGACGACATTGCCGTGTTCTATCGCACCAACGCCCAGTCGCGTATCCTCGAAGATATGTTCCTGCGCGCGGGCGTGCCCTACAAGATCGTGGGCGGCACGCGATTCTTCGACCGTGCCGAGATCCGTGATGTCATGGCCTACCTTAAGATGATCGTGAACCCGGCCGACGAGATGAGCGTCAAGCGCGTCATCAACACACCGCGCCGTGGCATCGGCTCCACCTCGATCCAAAAAATCGAGCAGCTGGCGCGCGACAACCGTTGCTCGTTCTTCCAGGCTTGCGAGATTGCGTGTGCCGAAACCGGCATGTTTAGCGCCAAGGTCCGCAATGGCCTGTCAAGCTTTGTGTCGCTGGTGCGCGAGGGCCGCCGCATGGACGGCGAGCTCAAGGACGTCGTCGAGATGATTGTCGATAAGACGGGTCTGCTGCAGGCGTTTCGCGCCGAGGGCACCATGGAGTCTGAGAGCCGTGCCGAGAACATCCAGGAATTCCTGGGCGTCGCTGCCGAATTTGAGGAGACGCACGAGGACATCGAGGGTACGCTCGAGAGCTTGGAAGAGCTGCGCGCAGCTGGTGTTGCCGACGTGCCTGCCGGCGCCGAGCCCGTCGTGGTGAGCGCGCCCGCGCCCGAACCGGGGCCATTTGCCCCGGCATCCTCGTTTGAGGCACTCGTCGGCGCGCGCGATGCCGCAGGTTCCAATCCGCTCGATAGCCTAGCCGCCCCGGCGCTCTCGCCGCAGGATGCCCTGGCCGCCGCCATCGCGGGCAACGCGTATGCCGCGCCGACGGGGATGCCGGCGGGTGCCGTGCATGCCGACGAGATTGAGCGCACCTATGGTCCGCTCACCTGTAAGGCGCTACCGGCACTCATGGAGTGGCTGGCCCTGCGCTCCGACTTGGATTCCCTGGCCGGCGAGACGCATGCCATTACCATGATGACCATCCACTCCGCCAAGGGCCTGGAGTTCCCGGCGGTGTTCGTGGCCGGCATGGAGGAGGGCATCTTCCCGCACGTGCACGACTTTGGCGGCAGCGATGACCCGGGTAAGCTCGAGGAGGAGCGTCGCCTGGCCTACGTCGCCATCACGCGTGCCCGTAAGCGCCTGTTCCTGACCTATGCGGCCACGCGTCGCACCTACGGCTCGACCTCTGCCAACCCGCGCTCGCGCTTCCTCAACGAGATTCCGTTTGAGGATATCGAGTTTAGCGGTATCGGTTCTGCCGGTTTTGAAGGCACGGGTTGGGAGAAGCGCGGCGACCGTCACGGCACCTTTGGCTCGGGCATGGGTTCGGATATGTACGGCGGCAAGGTATTTGGTTCGCATACGCGCTCGACTGGCGGTTCCGGTTCGCGCGGCGGATCGAGCTTTGACGATTTCTTTGGTGGCAGCAGCTACGGGACCGAGCGCCATCGTGGGGTCTCGCCCGACGCCGGCCGTGTTGCCTCGACCTTTGGCTCGGGCGCGCCGCGAGCCAAAAAGCCGTCGTCCAAGGTGTCCCCGACGGTGGAGCGCAAGGTCGATCGCGCCAGCGCATCGCAGGACTTTGCCGCGGGCGATACCGTGAGCCATAAGACCTTTGGCACGGGTACCGTGATCTCGGTCGCCGGAGACATGATCGAGGTCCAGTTCGAAAAGACCGGCCAGACCAAAAAGCTCATGAAGGGATTCGCTCCGATCGTCAAGCTGTCATAATCCCGGCGGACCTGGGCGGGCGTATGGGGCAACATCGCCTGCTCGGGCAGTCCTGCTCGCACGGAGAGCACATTAAGTGCTCTCCGGCTCGTGCGGAACTCGCGATCGATGTTGCCCCATACGCCCGCCCAGGTCCTTAGATAACGTTGCTTGCGAACGTCGCTTTGCCCGTTCGCTTTTTGGTCTGGAGGGCCGGGTGGGCTGAATACTTAGACATGGCAAGGGGCTCCCCCGTTAAAGAACGGGGGAGCCCCTTGTTGCGTTTTGAATGGTGCGCTTGGCTTTGATGATTGATGATTTTATACGATTCAGTATAATTTCAGATAGACGCTAAAATATAACAGAAATGAAAACGGTGATTGTACATGCTGATAAACTGCCTCCCAAAAAGACTCTTCTCTTTAGAGCTCGCTATCGACCCGGAGCCAGTTGAGATGCAGATTCCTCGCATGTATCTTGAGCGGTATTCGCTTCGCTTGGCACGGCTCGGCATGTCTAAACAGGGCCGTTTTATTGTTGCGGAACCAAAGGAACCGCCCAGTGTCATTTCGGCGCGAAATCTCGTCAGTGCGGTGCGCAAGTTAGATGTTCACCCGGTGGTAATTTGCTGGGATGCTATGGATTTAGGTTTTATGCGCGCGCTTTCTTCGGAGGGAATCGCATATATCCGAGATGAGCGAAATGCGTTCCTGCCGTTTATCGGAGCCGTTATTTCCGATGAGGTGCTGGGTGCTTCTCCCGCTGCTCCGCTTTCGCCCCAATCTCAACGAATCGTCCTAAATCTCATTGCGGGACGATGGGTTGACTGCTCCGCCGGCGACCTAGCGCGTCTGTGTGGCAAAAGCGCGGCAAGCGTCAGCGGCTATCTTTCGGAAATCGCCGCTATAGCTCCTGGGTTGATTATGCGGGACGGCAAAAAGCGTATATTGTGCGACGCCGGGCTGTCGACCGAGACGTTGCTAGATGGGTTTGAGGACTATCTTCGCACGCCAGTTTTAGAGCGAATCCGGCTCAAGAAGGTTATCGAGAGAACAGAGCTACGTGCCGTTGATGCGCTGCTTTCCGGTGTGTCTGCCCTTAGCTATATGTCCGACCTTGCCCATGAAGACTCTGCTCCAACCATTGCTCTCGAAAAATATCAGCTAGAGGCCTTGAAAGAGCATATGGGCGACAGATGGCTGGAGGCTCAGTGGTACGAACCGGCGGCAGTTGTGATTGAGGTCTGGTCGTATCCCGTGGACGCGCCGTCCGATATTAGTTTTGACGCGACGGATTTGCAGTGTGTCGACCCGTTTTCCTTATACGTTGCTTGCGCAAAAGCAGATTACAAAGAAGATCGTCTGCTCGATGCGGTCGAACAGCTCAGGAGGACGATATGTCAAAAGTGAGGGGAATAGAGCGATTTGCCGATGCCATGAGCGGCTGTAAAGGCGGTTACGTCCTTATTGGTGGAGGGGCCTGCAGCGTTCTATTTGACAATGAGGGCGATTCGTTTAGAGCTACTGAAGACTTGGATATCGTCGTAATTGTTGATGGGGAAGGCGTTGAATTCGCCACTGCATTGTGGGCATTTATCAAAGCTGTCGGATATGAGACTGGGAAGGTCGGCGATGGAAAGTGCACTTACTATCGGTTCTGTTTGCCCGAAGGATCAAGGCAAGTCCTAGACTATCCCGGCCAAATTGAGCTATTCGCCCGACATCCTGATTTTGTGCTCGAAGATGAAACGAGCGAAGTGGCACCTCTTTCCTTTGACGGGGCCGTATCAAGTCTTTCGGCAATTATTCTCGACGATGGCTACTACGAATTTATTCGCGACAACGCAACGAACGTAGAGGGCATTACGTTGCTCGATGCGCTCCATATCATTCCCCTCAAGATGCGTGCACACATTGATATCAATAGGAGCTATGAAGAAGGGCGCCATTGCAACGATAAAGATCGACGAAAGCATCGCTCGGATATTGTTCGACTTGCGGGTTTGTTGCCGCCTTCGGCTCGCTTGGAGCTAATAGAGCAAATGAGGGCTGACGCCGGAGACTTCTTTGCGGACTTTTCTTCTTATGTAAATCGGCAGACCGATCGTAAAGAGAGAGCGCGTCTTCAGGACACATTATCGTTTCTCGAAAAGGTCTACCTATAGGCACCTTGATTCGTTATGTATGGTGAGGGGCTCTCCCGTTTGATGAGCGGGGGAGCCCCTTGTTGCTTTTTGATTGTCGTAACTAGCCAGAGGCTCGCCGGGACGGGACGCGGGGTTTGGTCGATCGCGAGTTCCGCACGAGCCGGAGAGCACTTAATGTGCTCTCCGTGCGAGCAGGACTGTCCGAGCAGGCGACCAAACCCCGCGCCCCGTCCCGGCGAGCGCTTGGGGACCGGTGGCCTACAGGTGGCTGATGATCAGTTCCATCTTGCCTTCGAGGTCGATGGAGCTGACGGTGCTCGGGGCCAGCAGGTGGCTTCCCTTGTGGACGGGGTCGCCGCAGACGGTGCCTTCGCCGTCGATGACCGACAGACACATGAAGGGCCAGCGCTGGTCGAGGGTTTTGCTGCCGTCGACGCGCACACGATCGACGGTGTAGCAGGAGTTAGACTCGAGCTCGGTCACGCCGTTCACCTCGGGCGCGGTCACCGTGCCGTCGGTCGGAGCCTGGGCATCAAAGTCGATGCAGTCGAGGCTCTGCTCAATGTGCAGCGGGCGCAGGTTGCCGTCGGTGCCGGGACGGTCGTAGTCGTACAGACGATACGTCACGTCGCTCGACTGCTGCGTCTCCAAAATGAGCGTGCCGGTCTTGATGGCGTGCACGGTACCGGAATCAATCTGGAAAAAGTCGCCCTTGTGAATCGGCAACACGTTGAGCATGTCGTCCCAACGTCCTTCCTCGATCATTTGTGCGGCCTCGGCGCGGTCCTTGGCACGCTGGCCGACGATGATCGTGGCGTCGGGCTCGCAGTCCAGCACATACCAACACTCGGTTTTGCCCAGGCTACCGTTCTCGTGCTCGGCAGCGTACTCGTCGTTGGGATGAATCTGGATCGAAAGGTCGTCCTTGGCGTCCAGAATCTTAATGAGCAGCGGGAACTCCTTGCCCTCGCAGTTGCCAAAGAGCTCGCGATGCTCGGCCCACAGCCACGACAGCGTGTGGCCGGCATACGGGCCCTCCGCAATCTGGCAGTCGCCGTTGGGGTGGGCCGAGATGGCCCAGCACTCACCGATGGGGCCATCGGGAATGTCGTAGCCAAATACGGTTTCGAGCTGGCGACCGCCCCAGATCTTCTCGTGGAAGATCGGCGTCAGCTTAATCAAATCGGACATGTTCATACCCCCATTGTGTTGCGCGGGCGCTGCACAAAACAGCTCAAAGCGAGCGCCCGGATGACTACAAAAACCTATGCCAACGTTACGTTGTGCAACTCAAAGCGGTCGCCAACGTTGCGCGAGACCGAATACTCAAAGGCGGCGCCGCTGTCCAAAAAGCCAATCTGGGTGAGCTCGAGCAGGGGAGAGCCAGGCTTGGTGTCCAAGCGCTCGGCTTCTTCCTCGGTTGCTGCCACGGCGCGAATGGTACGGTGGAAGCTCGAAATCTTCAGCCCACATTGCTCGCGGATGAAGTGGTAGACCGATCCGTACAGGTCCTTCTTTTTAAGGCTTGGAATCAGCTCGAGGGGCATGTAGGTGTACTCGATAACGATGGGCTTCTCATCGGCCTGACGCACGCGCACGATGTGATAGGCAAAGTCATCCTCGGCAATTCCCAGCTGGGCTGCGATGTCCGCTGGTGGATTAACAATCGAGAAATCGTAGACCACCGAGGTCACCTTCTCCCCGCGGTGCTCATACGAAAAGCCCTGGGCACGGTCGTTTTTGCCCTGGAAAAACGCCTGGCCGGGAAGTCCCGCCGTGTCCTTAACGTAGGTACCCGATCCGCGTCGGCTGGTAATAAGACCTTCCTCGGTGATTTGCTCGATAGCTCGTTTGACGGTGATTTTGGAAACGCTATAGAGCTCGCAGAACTCAACGACGGTGGGAAGCTTGTCGCCCGGTTTAAGAGTGCCATCCTCGATGCTTCGACGAATATCTGCAGCGATCGTTTCGTATTTGGGAATCATGGAACCCCCTTTCCGGCTTGATTGAATATAAAAGAAAGTATAGTCAACGCCTAGGTATCCCTATTGCGTTTTGAAAAGTTCGAGAAGGATTATGCTAAAAGCCGCTCCGCATATAAAACTAGAGCGCTCTAAACGGATATACATGCGAATAATGTCGCGTTGAACAAATTGATTGGTCCGCGGACCGGGGCGAGTCGTTTTACCACCCAGCAAACCGAATCCCATGCCCTGCGTTTCCCCAGATAAAACCTGTCAAAACAAACCTGTCCCTTTTTGGTAGGTTTTTGCCTTGGGAGCGGTACCATACAGGCAATGTTTAAACGAGAAAGGTGGGCTCCCATGGAACCTAAGCAGTATTACATCGGCATCGACGTCGGCGGCACTTCGGTTAAGGAGGGTCTGTTCGACGAGGACGGCAACCTGCTGGCCAAGGCCAGCGTGCCTACGCCTCCTATCGTTGACGCTGCGGGCTTTGCCGCGGTGACCGAGGCTATCGACCAGGTGGTCGCCAAGGCACAGATTCCGCGTGCCTTTGTGGCGGGCATTGGCCTGGCCGTTCCGTGTCCTATCCCGGCGTCGGGCGATGCCAAGGTCAAGGCCAACATTGCCATTAACCTGCCCGAACTGAGGATCGCCATTCAGAAGCACTGCCCCGACGCGGTCGTTAAATACGAGAACGATGCCAACGCCGCTGCCATGGGCGAGGCCTGGCTCGGCTCTGCCAAGGGCGTACAGAACGTGGTGATGGTCACCATCGGTACCGGCGTGGGCGGCGGCGTTATCGTTAACGGCGACGTGGTATCGGGTGTTGTGGGCGCCGGCGGCGAGATTGGCCACATGTGCCTGAACCCGGCCGAGGAGCGCACCTGTGGCTGTGGCGGCCATGGCCACCTGGAGCAGTATTCCAGCGCTACCGGCGTGGTGAGCAACTACCTTGCCGAGTGCAAGAAGGCTGGCGTCGAGCCCATCGAGCTCACCGGCCCCTCAGATTCCAAGGACGTGTTCCAGGCCTGCCGCGAGGGCGACAAGCTCGCGCTGGCCGCGGCCGATACCATGGCCGACTATCTCGGTCGCGCCCTGGCACTTATCGCCAACGTGGTCGACCCCGAGATGTTCCTCATCGGCGGCGGCGCCTCCGCCTCGGCCGATGTTTACCTCGACAAGGTTCGCGAGCACTTTAAGCAGTACGCGCTCTCCGCCTCGCGCGAGACGCCCATTAAGGTTGCTTCGCTCGGAAACGACGCCGGTATCATCGGTGCCGCCTACGTGGCCCTGCGCGCCGCTGGCAAATAGCTGGTGCAGGGGGGGGGCGGGCTTGGTCCCCATGCTTGCTCCAAAATATGCCGTGGCCCTTCCGTCTGCGAAGGCTCGGCATCGGCGTGCTACCATAGCTACGTCCAAGTACACATATCAAGTGGAGGATATCCATGGCAAACGTTCTTGTCTTTGGTCACCAGAACCCCGATAACGACGCCATCATGAGCGCCGTCGTCCTGTCCCAGCTGCTCAACCAGGTTGAGTATGCCGGCAACACCTACGAGGCCTGCGCCCTTGGTCAGCTTCCGGCAGAGTCCGCCAAGCTGCTCGCCGACGCCGGCATCGCCGAGCCCCGCGTGATCGAGTCCGTCGAGGCCGGTCAGCTCGTCGTCCTTACCGACCACAACGAGTCCGCCCAGTCCGTCGCCGGCCTTAAGGACGCCACGGTCTTTGGTGTCGTCGACCATCACCGCATCGGCGACTTCGAGACCGCCGGCCCGCTGCACTACATCTGCCTGCCCTGGGGCTCCAGCTGCACCATCGTCACCAAGCTCGCCGACGTGCTCGGCGTTGAGCTTTCCGACGTCCAGGCCAAGCTGCTGCTCTCGGCCATGATGACCGACACGCTCATGCTCAAGAGCCCCACCACCACCGATGTCGACCGCGCCGTCGCCGCCAAGCTCGGCGAGCAGGTGGGCGTCGACCCGGTCAAGTTTGGCATGGAGGTCTTCCTTACCCGCCCGTCCGGCTCCTTCACCGCTGCCGAGATGGTCGGCAACGACATCAAGATGTTCGAGCCCGCCGGCAAGAAGCTGCTCATCGGCCAGTACGAGACCGTCGACAAGAGCCGTGCGCTTGGCATGATTGACGAGATCCGCGAGGCCATGCGCGCCTACGCCGCCGAGAAGGGTGCCGACGGCATTGTCCTGTGCATCACCGACATCATGGAGGAGGGCTCGCAGGTCCTGCTCGAGGGCGAGACCGAGGCTGCTCAGAAGGGCCTGGGCATTGCCGACGAGCACGACGGCGTCTGGATGCCGGGCGTCCTCTCCCGTAAGAAGCAGGTCGCTGCCCCCATCATGGCCGCCTGCTAGGTTTAGTTGACCGAACGCCACGACCGGATCGCGGACGCCCCGCGCTCCGGTCGTTTTTTGTGCATGCGCCGCGTCGTCTCTTGGACAGGCGTGCCCGTGCCGTTGAGCAAATAATGTTCAACCTGTGGTTCCGCTTTTCGGCCACGCCTGCGTGCTTGTCGTGCAGGGTAGGCTAGATGCAAGCGTAATACGTTAGAGCGCGGCGCCGCCACTTGGGCGGGCCGTGCTTTTTTAAGACGGGAGCTTTCCCGTGAAAGGAGCCGCCCATGGCAGCAACTGAGCAGCTGTTCAACGTTCGTGAGCGCAAGCGCTTTGAACGTCACGACATTTGGGAGCGCATCGCCGAGAACGGCACGATTTCCGCCACCGTCATGGTCTTCGCCGCCATCGCCGCCGTCATTTGCGCCAATACCGATGCCTACGAGGCCATCCATCACTTTTTGGAGACCCCGCTGTATGTGGGTCTGGGCAACCTTACGGCCGGTCTTACCGTTGAACTTTTCGTCAACGACTTCCTCATGGCAATTTTCTTTTTGTTGGTGGGCATTGAGCTTAAGTACGAGATGACGGTCGGCGAGCTCAAGAATCCGCGTCAGGCCATGCTTCCCATGCTGGCGGCCGTGGGCGGCGTCGTCGTTCCCGCCTGCATCTACCTGATCTTTAACCATGCCGGCGCCCGCAACGGTTGGGCCATCCCCATGGCAACCGATATTGCCTTTGCGCTGGGCGTGCTGTCGCTTTTGGGCAACCGCGTGCCCAACGGCGTGCGCGTGTTCTTCTCGACGCTCGCCATCGCCGACGACCTTATCTCCATCGCCGCCATCGCCATCTTCTACGGTCAGAGCCCCAATCCGTTTTGGTTGGGCGCCGCCGCGCTTGTGACCTGCGCGCTCGTGTGGCTCAACAAGACGCAGCATTACCGCCTTGCCCCGTATTCGGTACTGGGCCTGCTGTTGTGGTTCTGCATGTTCAAGAGCGGTGTACATGCCACGCTTGCTGGCGTCATCTTGGCCTTTACCATTCCGGCCAAGTGCGGCGTCAAGCTCGATAGCCTCACCGATTGGTTGGGCGAGTGCCTGCCGCTGCTCGATGACCGCTACGACGACGAGGCGCACATCTTGGGCCAGCATGACTTTACCGTCTCGACCACCAGGGTCGAGCGCGTCATGCACCGCGTGACCCCGCCGCTCATCCGCATGGAGCGTCTGATCTCCACGCCGGTCAACTTTGTGATTCTGCCGATCTTTGCGTTCGTGAACGCACAGGTTCGCCTAGTGGGCGTGGACATGAGCACGCTGCTCACCGACCCGGTGACGCTCGGCGTGTACTTTGGCATGCTGCTGGGCAAGCCGATCGGCATCTTTGGCATGACGTTTGCCCTGGTTAAGTTTAGGGTCTGCGAGCTGCCGCATAACGTTAACTGGCACATGATTGCCGGTGTGGGCATTCTGGGCGGCATCGGCTTCACCATGTCGATCCTCATCAGCGGCCTTGCCTTCCCGACGGCCCAGTTTGAGGTTCTGGCTGCCAAGGCCGCCATCCTTGCCGGTTCGGTCACCGCTGCCGTGCTCGGTATGATCTACATGAGCGTGGTCTGCAAACACCCCGCGCCCAAAGACAAGTAAAAGCATATACAAGTTTGAAAACGCCGCCTGTGGACACCATCACAAGCGGCGTTTTAGTCAATGGGGACGTTCTTAAATGACTAGGTTTATTCCACGGTGCCGTAGACGGCGCCCCAGCCGTGGGCGGCCAAGGCGGAGTTGAGCTGGTCGCAAAGTGACTGGCGGTCGTAATAGCCGGGCGGTAGCAGGTTGACGATTTCCATGAGATTGGGCGCCAGGTCCAAGATTTCGGCTTGTACGATCAGATCCAGGCGGTCGATGGCGTGGCGGTCGTAAAACAGTCCGTCGACCAGGCGCTGCAGGTCGCCGAATTCCTCGGCCTGAAACGATCCGTACTCCATAGTGCCTCCTTGGGCGCCCCACGCCGGCATGCGCGGCGATTCGTAAATCATTGCGATGAACTTAATCTATCACGGCTTCATGCCGTTGCGGCGGTGGCGGTCTATACTTAGAAGAACTGCAACGTCCCGCTTCGCGAAAGGTCGCACCCATGCAGACGATCTACCAGAAGATGGAAACCACCGAACTCGATGCCGCCATCGAGGCGCTCAAAGCCGAGGTCGCCGAGGTCAAGGCCAAGGGCCTGGCGCTCGACATGGCCCGCGGCAAGCCGTCGCCCTCCCAGGTGGACATCTCTCGACCCATGCTCGATATTCTCAATGCCGACGCCGATCTGCACGACGGCAACGTCGACTGCTCCAACTACGGCTGCTTTGAGGGCATTCCCTCGGCACGCAAGCTGGCGGGGGAGTTCCTGGGTTGCCCTGCCGAGCAGACGCTCGTACTGGGTTCGTCGAGCCTTCTGATCGAGCACGATATCGCCGGCATGTTTTGGCGCTGCGGCTCGTGCGGCAGCGAGCCCTGGGAGGCTTACGAGGCCGCGCACGACGGCAAGAAGGTCAAATTCCTGTGCCCTGTTCCCGGCTACGACCGTCACTTTGGCATCACCGCCGACCTGGGCATCGAGAACGTTCCCGTCGCGATGACCGACAATGGTCCCGACATGGACGAGATCGAGTGCCTCGTTGCCGCCGACGATTCCATCAAGGGTATCTGGTGCGTGCCCAAGTATTCCAACCCCACGGGCATCACCTTTAGCGAGGACACCGTGCGTCGCCTGGTCGAGATGCCCACGGCCGCGCCCGATTTCCGCATCTTCTGGGACAACGCCTACTGCGTGCACGACCTGTACGACGAGACCGACGAGCTCGCAAACATCTTTGACCTCGCTCGCGCGGCGGGCACCGAGGACCGCGTGGTGGCCTTTGCCTCGACGTCCAAGATCACCTTCCCGGGCGCCGGCATCGGCTTTATTGGTGCGAGCCCCGCGGTTATCGCCGAGTTCTCCAAGCGCCTGAAGGCCGGCCTCATCAGCGCCGACAAGCTCAACCAGCTGCGTCACGTGCGCTTCCTTCCCACCATCGAGGCGGTCAGGGAGCACATGAAAAAGCATGCCGAGTTCTTGCGCCCACGCTTTGAGGCCGTCGAGCGCAAGCTCACCGAGGGTTTGGGCGACACGGGCTGCGCCACTTGGACGCATCCCCGCGGCGGCTACTTTGTGAGCTTTGATGGTCCCGAGGGCTCGGCCCAAAAGGTCGCAGCGCTTTGTGCCGACCTGGGCGTCAAGCTCACGCCGGCTGGTGCTACCTGGCCTTATGGCAAGGATCCGCGCGACACCAACATCCGCATCGCGCCGAGCTATCCCACGGTCGATGACCTGGAGGCCGCGCTCGACGTGCTGGTGCTGGCCGTTAAGCTTGTCGCTGCCGAGCTTGCTCGTGCCGAGCGCGCCTAACGCCTAGGGCCCCGCAAGTCCGCGCCCAGTACTATCCGCACTTTCGATACGTAAAGGAGCGTATACATGGATTTGGGTATTTCCACCAACCCCACACCGGAGATCTACACCATTAAGGTAACCGGCGAGATCGATATCTCTAACGCCGATAGCCTGCGCAATGCTATCGACCTGGCGCTCGAGCAGCCCACTGAGGCCGTTGAGCTCGATTTTGCCCAGGTGAGCTACATCGATTCGACGGGCATTGGCGTGCTCGTGGGCGCCGCGCACCACGCGGTCGACCACGGTAAGCGCTTTAGCTGCACTAATGTGCAGCCCCAGGTGATGCGCGTGGTTCAGCTGCTGGGCGTCGACCAGGAGATTTCGATCACGGCGGCATAATCTTTGCCCCCAAAAAGGGTGTGCCGTTTGGCATATGTTTGTGATGCGCTCGGACGTTTTGGCGTCCGGGCGCTATACTTGACCGAATGAATAGACGAGTTCCGGCCGAATGGCGCGGTGCGGGCTCGACTCACATCGAGCCTTGGAGGTATGTGTGTTTGGTATTGGAGAGGGTGAGCTCGCGATCATCGTGGTCTTCGGCTTTTTGCTGTTTGGCCCGGATAAGCTCCCGCAGATGGGCCGCACGATCGGCCGTGCCATCCGTCAGTTCCGCGAGACGCAGGAAAAGATGACGGCCGTTGTTCAGTCCGAGATCATCGATCCGGTAAGCGAGGCCGCGTCGGCTCCGGTCAAGCCCAAGAAGGCTGCCGTCGATGACGATTCCGATGCGGACGAGGATGCCGTCGAGACGGCCGCGCCCGCAAAGAAGGAGACCTTTGCCGAGCGCCGTGCCCGCCTTGCCGCCGAGAAGGCTGCAAGCGAGGGTGCCACCGAGGGCGAAGGCGCTGCTGATGAGGCCGAGAGCGCCGAGCCTGCCAAGGCCGAGCCTGCTGCTGCCGCCGCCGAGCCCGAGCCTGCTGCAGAGCCGGAGCCCGAGCCCGAGCCGGCAGAGCCCACGACGGCTGACCTCTACGCCCGTCGTCCCCGCAAGCGCAAGGCCGTCGTCGACCAGCTCGCTCGCGAGCTCGAGGCCGAGGACGACGCCGCTGCCGCTGACGCCCCGAAGGGAGGCGATGAGTAATGCCTATCGGACCTGCGCGAATGCCGCTCTTCGATCACCTGGGAGAGCTCCGTCGCCGCCTGACCATCGTGGTCGTGTCGGTCTTTGCCGCCGCTATCGTGCTGTATTTCGCCACGCCCGTGGTGCTCGATATCCTGGAAGACCCCATCCGCTCCTTTGTGCCGGACGGTAAGTTCTACATCACCACCACGCTCGGCGGCTTTGGTCTGCGCTTTTCGTTGGCCATCAAGATGGCTGTTGTCATGTGCACGCCCATGATCATCTGGCAGATTCTGGCGTTTTTCCTGCCGGCGCTTCGCCCTAACGAGCGCAAGTGGGTCGTGCCTACGGTGCTCGCCTCGACGGTGCTGTTCTTCCTGGGCGCAATCTTTTGCTACTTCATCATCATCCCTGCAGGCTTTGAGTGGCTCATCGGCGAGACCTCGGCCGTCGCCACGGCGCTGCCCGATCTGGAGAACTACGTCAACATGGAGCTGCTCTTTATGATCGGCTTTGGTGTGGCGTTTGAGCTGCCGCTCATTATCTTTTATCTGTCCGTCTTCCATATCGTGTCCTATGCGGCCTTCCGCAGTGCCTGGCGTTACGTATACGTTGGTCTGCTTGTGGGCTCGGCTGTGATTACGCCCGACGGCTCGCCCGTTACGCTGGGCCTCATGTATGGCGCCCTGCTCTCGCTCTACGAGATTTCGCTCGCCATCGCTCGCGTGGTCATTACCGCGCGCGAGGGCAAGGAGGGCTTGTTCGTGAGTCGTCTGGACCTGTTCTCGGACGACGAAGAGGACAGCGAGGAGTAAATCGGTATGCACGAGGTTGGCATTGTCAACGGCATACTCGATACAGTGATTCGCGCGGCGCGTGGGGCGGGGGCCTCGCGCGCCGTTTTGGTAACGCTGCGTATCGGGGATATGACCGAGGTCGTGCGCGAGGCGCTCGACTTTGCGTGGGAGACGTTTCGCGACGAGGACCCGCTCACGCGCGGCTGCGAGCTTGCCGTGGAGGAAGTCCATCCACAAAGCGAGTGCCTGGACTGCGGAGAGGTCTTCGATCACGACCGTTTCCATTGCCGCTGCCCCCAATGTGGCGGCGCCAACGTGCGCCTGCTGCACGGCCGCGAGCTCGACATCGCAAGTATCGAAATCGAAACCCCCGACGATTAGCCCGCTAGCCATCTGGTGATGGGGTATAAAGGGGCCAAATTAAGGAGCGCTAAGTATGGCTGAGAAAACGATTGATATCGCGTCGCCGATCCTGTCGCGCAACGAGCGCCTGGCAGATCAGCTACGTCAGCGATTTGATGAGACAGGCACCTATGTGATCAATGTGTTGTCGAGCCCTGGCTCGGGCAAGACCACTACGATTCTGGGCACCAACGAGCGCCTGCGCGACAAGGCCGGCTTGCGCTGCGCCGTCATCGAGGGCGACATCGCCTCGGATGTCGATGCCATTACCATGAAGGAAGCCGGCATGCCCGCCATCCAGATCAACACGGGCGGCCTGTGCCACCTTGAGGGCAATATGATCATGGAGGCCGTTGACGCGTTCGACCAGGCCGTTGGGCTCGATAACATCGATGTCATCTTTATCGAAAACGTGGGTAACCTGGTCTGCCCAGTCGACTTTGACCTGGGTGAGAACCTGTCCATCATGATCCTCTCGGTGCCCGAGGGCGACGACAAGCCCATCAAGTACCCGGGCATCTTCCAGCACGCCGGCGCGCAGCTGCTCAATAAGGTCGACGTGGCCCCGGCTTTCGATTTTGACATGGATAGGTATACTAAGACACTCGATGACCTCAATCCGCAGGCGCCGCGGTTTGCCGTGAGCGCGCGCAAGGGCGAGGGCATGGATGCCTGGTGCGATTGGCTCATCGGGCAGATTGAGCAAGCAAGGGCGTAAGTCGGCCGCCATACGGGCGGGCGTAGCCGCAGAGATACGAGATAGGAGCCTCTTTTGAAGCTCATCATCGCCGAGAAAAACGACGCCGCGCGTCAGATTGCCGAGCGTCTGTCCACGGGCAAGCCCAAAAAGGACAAGGTGTACAACACCGCCATCTACCGTTTTGAGTGGAAGGGCGAGGAGTGCGTGACCATCGGCCTTGCCGGTCACATCCTAGCGCCCGATTTTTGCGACAGCGTGCTGTTCGATAAAAAGCTGGGCTGGTATTCGGTCACCGAGGACGGCGAGATGCTGCCGGCCGACATACCCGATGGCCTGGCGCGTCCGCCCTACGACACCAAGCGCAAGCCGTTTCTTGCCGATGGCATCTCAATCAAGGGCTGGAAACTCGAGAGCCTGCCTTACCTCACCTGGGCGCCCGTCATTAAGCTACCGGCCGAGAAGGAACTCATTCGTTCGCTCAAGAACCTCGCTAAAAAGTCTGACAGCGTCATTATCGCCACGGACTTCGATCGCGAGGGCGAGCTAATCGGTTCGGACGCCCTTAACAAGGTGCGCGAGGTGGCGCCGGACTTGCCGGTTGCCCGCGCCCAGTACTCTTCGTTTACCAAGGCCGAGATCACGCAGGCCTTCGATAATCTCGTCTCGCTCGACCAGAATCTGGCCGACGCCGGCGAGAGCCGCCAGCACATCGACCTCATTTGGGGTGCGGTGCTCACGCGCTATCTGACGCTCGCCAAGTTTGGTGGCTTTGGCAACGTGCGTTCTGCCGGCCGCGTGCAGACGCCGACGCTTGCCCTGGTGGTCGAGCGCGAGCGCGAACGCATGGCGTTTGTGCCCGAGGACTATTGGCAGATCCGCGGCATGGGCGCCGCGCAGGGTGCCGCCGAGGACGACCGCTTTAAGATTGCGCACAAGACGGCACGCTTTACCGACAAGGATGCTGCTGAGACGGCGTACGGCCATGTTGACGGCGTCGCGACGGCAACCGTCGCCGCGGTGACCAAGCGTTCGCGCAAGCAGCAGCCGCCCACGCCGTTTGCGACCACCTCGCTGCAGGCTGCCGCCGCGGCCGAGGGCATCTCGCCTGCGCGTACCATGCGCATCGCCGAGTCCCTCTACATGGCCGGTCTCATCAGCTACCCGCGTGTCGACAATACCGTGTACCCTGCGACGCTCGATCTGGGCGCCGTGGTGAGCGACCTTGCAAAGATCAACCCGGCGCTGGCGCCCGTGTGCAAAAAGGTGCTCGCCGGCCCCATGAAGCCCACGCGCGGCAAAGTCGAAACCACCGACCACCCGCCTATCTATCCCACGGGCGAGGGCGATCCGTCCGCGCTCGACGGTGGCCAGCGCAAGCTCTACGACCTCATCGCCCGTCGCTTCCTGGCAACGCTCATGGGTCCCGCGACCATCGAGAACACCAAGCTCGAGCTCGACGTCAATGGTGAGCCGTTCGTGGCCTCGGGCGATGTGCTCGTGACCCCGGGTTTCCGCGAGGCGTATCCGTATGGACTCAAGCGCGACGAGCAGATGCCGCCGCTGGAGCAGGGCGATACGGTCGACGTGTTCGACATTAAGCTCGAGGCCAAGCAGACCGAGCCGCCCGCACGCTACAGCCAGGGCAAGCTCGTGCAGGAGATGGAAAAGCGCGGCCTGGGCACCAAGTCCACGCGCGCGAGCATCATCGAGCGCCTGTACGCCGTGCGCTATCTCAAAAACGATCCCGTGGAGCCGAGCAAGCTGGGCATCGCCATCATCGATGCACTGTCGCAGTTTGCCCCGCGCATCACGAGCCCCGATATGACCAGCGAGCTCGATGGCGATATGACCCGCGTGGAGCGCGGCGAGGACACCGAAGAGCATGTCGTGACGCACTCGCGCGCGCTGCTGGCCGGTGTGCTCGACGAGCTGCTCAAGCATACGCAGGAACTGGGCGATGCTATCAGCGACGCCGTCACGGCCGATGCGCGCGTGGGCGCCTGCCCCAAGTGCGGCAAGGACCTGGTTATGAAGACGAGCGCCAAGACCCGCGGCAGCTTTATCGGCTGCATGGGCTGGCCCGACTGCGACGTGACCTATCCGGTGCCGAGCGGCGTCAAGGTGAGCCCGCTCGAGGGCGAGGCTGCTGTGTGCCCCGAATGCGGTGCGCCGCGCATTAAGTGCCAGCCGTTCCGCCAAAAGGCTTTCGAGATTTGCGTGAACCCCACATGCCCCACCAACTACGAGCCTGACCTTAAGGTGGGCGAGTGCAAGGTGTGCGCCGAGGCAGGACGCCATGGCGACCTGATCGCACACAAGAGCGAGAAGAGCGGCAAGCGCTTTATCCGCTGCACCAACTATGACGACTGCGGCGTGAGCTATCCGCTGCCGGCGCGTGGCAAGCTCGAGGCGACGGGCGAGACCTGTCCCGAGTGCGGCGCTCCCATCGTGGTGGTCAACACGGCGCGCGGTCCGTGGCGTATCTGCGTCAACATGGACTGCCCGACCAAGGAGAAGAAGCCCGCCCGCGGCCGCAAGACTGCGACCAAGGCGAGCACGGCGAAGAAGACCTCGACTGCGAAGAAGACGACGGCTAAGAAAGCCACTGCCGCCAAGAAGACGACCGCGAAGAAGTCGACTGCCAAGAAAGCAGCCGCCGACAAGTAACGGCGCAGTCGAAACATTGCCCAAAAAACGAGCGAGGGTCCCATGATCCTCGCTCGTTTTTTGACCGGCAGTTAGGGACATTCCTTTTTCTGCCGGCAGTTTAGGAACGTCCCTAACTGCCGGCTCGGAAACGACAAGGCGTTAGTTCACTTCGACGGGTTTGGCGCCGGGATAGCGCTCCTCAAAGTCTAGGCGGTACTTATTGTCATTGGTGCCCGCCACGTTGTCGCGCGACAGCGGCGCCACGATCTCGTTCTTATGGTCCGCGGGCTTTGCGTACTTTAAGCTGATCTCCCAGGCATCGCAGATCGCATCGATGCGGTGATCCAGGTCGTCGTACAGAGCAATGATGTCCTTCCACGAGCTGTAGTTCTTAGAGCTTGTGGGGACGTCCAGGTCCTCGACAATGTCGTAATACTGCTCGATGGTGTCCTCCGTGCGCTCGGCGACGTCAGCGAGATTTTGACGGGTGGTACGATCCTCTTCCAGATAGCTGCCATTAAACGTCTCTGCGCAGGCACGGACCTGGCTATCGAGATCTTCCAGCAGGTCGTAGTATTCACTCAGGCGACGGTAGAGGTTCTGTTCGGAGAGGCTTGCTTCGCCGCCATCCTCGTCGTCATCGTCATCATCGTCGTACAGGCTGTTGGGATTGCCGAGAGGCTTTAGATCATCGTCGTCGACGTCATGGTGCAGCTTAGCTACCTCGGCAGTCGTCTGCGTAGCGGAGTTGTCGAACGGCTTGATCACAAAAAAGATGACCAAGGCGATGATGATTGCCACCAGCACAACGATAACGGCGATAAGCGCCTTGGTGCTGCTCTTTTTGGCGGCGGGGGCCTGCGGTGAACCAGACGCGTATGTAGACGCCGGTTGCTGTTGGGGCGGGGTGTCCGCGACGGGTATGCGCTGCGTCGTTTCGACCGCTGCAGGGCCGGCGGCGGGGTCGGGGCGATAGGCGAGGGGGTCGTCCGGCTTAGCTTGCGGCGTATCGAGGGAGCCGGTCTTCTCAAACGCGGGTTGGCCATTGCTTGCGGTTGTCTGCTCAACGGGTGCACCGCACGAGGTGCAGAACTTGGCATCATCTGCAAGAAGCTTGCCGCACGAGGCGCAATACCGAGACATTGCCACTCCTTTCGCCACATTTCAAATTAATACGACGATTATACCCAGCGTCCAAAAGTCCCCATCATAAGTTGCGGTGAAATAGGGACTGTTTGGCGGTCTCAGAGCTTCAATCAGTCCCTATTTCACCGCAACTTTGGAAAGACACCTTTAGCCATTGGGGGCGCGCCTGCCCCTGGGGTATCATGGCTTGGTTGATATATCTGCATTTACGCGCCTTGTAGGAAGGGGCTGCGCCCATGGCTTTTGAGCCCGCTCAACATAGCTTTATCACGCTCGAGGGCGTCGACGGCGCCGGCAAGTCCACGCAGGCGCGTCTGCTTGCCCGCGCGCTCGAACTCGCTGGCTACCAGGTTGTGAGCCTGCGCGAGCCGGGCGGTACCGCCATCAGCGAAAAGATCCGTGCTCTGCTGCTCGACCCCGCCAATACGGCGATGGGAGACACCTGCGAGTTGCTGCTCTACGAGGCGGCGCGTGCCCAGTTGGTGCACGAGGTCATAGCTCCCGCCCTCGCGGCCGGCAAGGTAGTCCTGTGCGATCGCTTCTACGACTCCACGACCTGCTACCAGGCGTTTGCCGATGGCCTCGACCGTCAGATGGTACGCGATGCCAACAACCTGGCTGTCGCCGGTACGCATCCGGCGCTCACGCTCGTCTACCACATCACGCCCGAGCAGGCGGCGCTGCGCATGGCAGCTCGTGGTGCGGCAGATCGCATGGAAGCAAAAGGCATAGCCTTCCAAGAGCGCGTTTACCAGGGATTTTGCGCCATTGCTGCCGAGGAGCCAAACCGCGTAAAGCTCATCGACGCCACTGCGACCGTCGAGGAAGTCTTCGAGAAGACGGTCGAGCAGATTCGCGCGTACGGTCTCGACATTTCGCAAGATGCTGTCGCCGCCGCGCTTGCCAAGGAGGCCGAGTAACGTGGCCCCCGCTCAGGCAAGCCTGCTGGCCAAGCTCGACACCCAAGAGCGCGTTCGCGATTTTTTGACCAACGCCGTCGCCAGCGGCCGCGCATCGCACGCCTACCTGTTTTTGGGCGCTCCCGGTGCCGGCAAGCTCGATGCCGCATGGGCGCTCGCCCAGGCCTTCCTGTGCGAGCAGGACGGCTGCGGAGCATGCGACAGCTGCGTACGCGTTGCTCGGCATACGCATCCTGACGTGCACTATTACACGCCCGAGAGCGCCACAGGCTACCTCATTGCCCAGACCCGCGAGCTGCTCGATGACGTGCCGCTGGCGCCCATCCGTGCCAAGGCCAAGGTCTACATCATCGATCGTGCCGAGCAACTGCGCGCTAACACCGCCAACGCGCTGCTCAAGACACTCGAGGAGCCGCCCGAGGGCGTTATGTTCATCTTGTTGGGCACCTCGGCAGACGTGATGTTGCCCACCATCGTGAGCCGCTGTCAGTGCGTGCCGTTTCGGCTGGTGTCGCCCACCGTGGCCGCGCAGGCCGTGAGCCGCGCGACGGGTCAGGATCTCGCGCGTTGCCGCATGGCGGTCGCCGTGGCGGGAAGCCCCACACGCGGCATCGAGTTCCTTAAGAGTGCCGAGCGCCAGGATGCTCGCCGCCAAATGGTCCGCGCCATCGATTCGCTCATCGCTGCCGACGAGGCTGATGTGCTCAGCCGCGCCAAGTCGCTCATCGTCGCCGTTAAGGCGCCGCTCGCCGAGGTCAAGTCCACACAGGAAAAGGTGCTCGAGCAAAACGCCGACTACCTGTCGCGTGGAGCATTGAAGCAGCTTGAGGACCGCAACAAGCGCGAACTCAACGCGCGCGAGCGTTCGGGTATCATGGAAGCGCTGGCGAGCGCGCGGACGCTCATGCGCGACGTGCTGCTGACACTTCAGGACGAGGCGGCCGACGTCGTGAACGAAGACGTGCGCGACACGATCGGGCGGCTTGCCGCCGCGACGAATGTTGCGGGTGCCACCCGGGCGCTCGAGGCGGTCGCGACCGCCGAGCGCAACATCGCCAGAAACGTTACTCCCCAGCTGGCCATCGAGGTCATGCTGTTCGATATCAGGAAGGCACTGAAATGCCGTTAGTCGTACCCGTTAAGTTTACCTACGCCTCGCGCGACCTGTGGTTTGACCCGCAGGATCTGGATATCCTCGAGGCCGATTATGCCATTTGCTCCACCGAGCGCGGAACCGAGATCGGCCTGGTCACGGCCGATCCCTTCGAGGTGCCGCAAGATGAGATCGGCCAGCCGCTCAAGCCCGTGCTGCGCGTGGCGAGCGACATCGACCTGCAGCTTGCCGACGACCTGGCCATCCAGGGCGACGAGGCCATGGTCGATTTCCGTCGTCTGGTCAAAGAGCTCGACCTCGAGATGAAGCCGGTCGGCGTCGAGTACCTGTTTGGCGGCGAGAAGGCCGTGTTCTACTTTGCGGCCGAGGAGCGCGTCGATTTTCGCCAGCTCGTCAAGGACCTGTCCTCGACGCTGCACATTCGCGTCGACATGCGCCAGATCGGCGTGCGCGACGAGACCCGCCTGGTGGGCGGCTATGCCCAGTGCGGCCAGGAGCTCTGCTGCACGCGCTTTGGCGGACAGTTTGAGCCGGTTTCGATCCGCATGGCAAAGGAGCAGGACCTGCCGCTCAACTCGTCCAAGATTAGTGGCGTCTGCGGCCGCCTGATGTGCTGCCTGCGCTACGAGTTCGAGGCGTACAAGGACTTTAAGAGCCGCGCGCCCAAAAAGAAGACGCTTATCGATACGCCGCTTGGCAAGGCGCGCATCCAGGAATATGACACGCCGCGTGAGCAGCTGGTGCTGCGCCTGGAGAACGGCAAAGTCTTTAAGGTCAACCTGGCCGATATGACGTGCTCGGAGGGTTGCAAAAAGAAGGCCGCCGAGCAGGGCTGCAACTGCCGCCCCGACTGCGTGACGCGCGACGTGCTCGAGCGCATCGAGTCGCCCGAGATGCGTCTGGCGCTCATGGAACTCGATCGCGAAAACGGCGTCGACGTGGGCGATGGCCTGTCGAGCGCCGATCGTCTGGCCGGCACATCGATGCCCAAGCGCCGTCGTCGCGATGCCGAATCCGATGCTCGCACCGCTCAGGGCCAGGGCGAGGGCCGTGGCCGTGGAAAGGGCCGCGGCAAGGCCGAGGCGCTCGAGACCGAGGGAGCAGCCGATGGCCGTCGCCGCCGCAAGCGCACGGCGTCCGTCGACAATGGCGAGGCCGCGGGTAAGAACGCTTCCCGCGAGCGCGAGGCTCAGCAGCCCCAGCAGCAAAATCGCGGCGGTGGCATGAACCCCACGCGTCGTCGCCGCCGTCACCTGTCGAGCGAGGAGCGCGAGGACGCCTTCCGCGCCGCAGCCGCTCGCGAGGCCGGTGCCGCTCCCAAGGGTGGCTCGGGTTCCGACGCGCCTGCCGACAAGGGCGGCAAGCCGCGTGGTGAGGAGGAGCGCATGCCACGTCCGCGTCGTTGCCATTCCTCGGGCACGCAGCAGAAGCCCTCGGTTCCTTCTGTGGCCGATCAGGTTTCGGATGGCGAAGTCAAGGTCACGCGCCGTCGTCCCGGGGATGGCGGGGGAGCGGCTGCCAAGGCTTCGCGTGGCGCCGCTCGCGACGAGCGCGAGCCGCGCGAGGATCGCGGTGGCGAGGGCTCGGCCGACCAGGGTCAAAAGCGCCGTCGCCGCCGTCGCTCCCGCAAGCCGCGCCAGGACGGCGGCGAAGGCTCGACCCGCACCTCGTCCGCACCGCAACCGCCTACCGGCGAATAGCGCCCGTAAACGGATGCAACCTGTCTGACCCCAGCACCTCTGGGTATCATGGCTCTACACCGACAACCCTCCCTTCGCCTTCGCGTAGGGAGGGTTGTGTCATGAAGAGACATCTGAACGTATTGACTCGCTTGCAGGGCGCAGGTGTCCTACCGTTTGCGGACGAATTGCTACCGCTTGCCGAGCACGTGACATACGAGGCGCTCGAGGCGTTGTCGCCCACGCGATGCGCCGGCTGCGAGCGCTCCGGTGCGCTGATCTGCCAGGATTGTCTGGCATCGCTCGCGCTCATCGACCCGTGCCATAGCTGCATCCGATGTGGTGCCCCGTTTGGGGATTTGCTGTGCACCGAGTGCTCGGTCGAGGGCGCGTCTTCGGCAATGGCCGAGGCGCTCGATCGCTGTCTGGCGTGTGCCGTCTACGCACATCCGCTGCCGCGCATCATCAAGGCGTACAAGGATGCGGGCGAGCGCCGCCTGGCACCGTATCTGGCGGAGCTACTCTACGACACCGCCTTGCATGCCCAGGTGGCAGCATCCGATCGCCACGGCGGTGTGTTGTCCGGTGCGGACGCGGTGGTGTTTGTGCCCGCGACTGCGGCGGCGTTTCGGCGGCGTGGATTCGACCATATGGAAGCAATCGCGCGCTCGTTTTGCGATCTTTCGGGTGTCCCGTTGCTGGACGCCCTGGTCAAATACGGTCATGGTGACCAGCGAGAGCTCGGCCGCGATGAGCGCCGGGAGCATGCCCGGGGCATGTACGAGACGGTCGAGGATGTGCGCGGCCGCCGTCTGCTGCTCATCGATGATGTCATTACCACGGGCGCGACCATGGCAGCAGCCTCGGCGGAGCTCAAGCGTGCCGGCGCCGCAGCAGTCGATGGCCTCGCTATCGCACGCGTTTGGTAGGGGGTGGTTTTGTGGCAGTGAAGATAGCGCGGCGCATCGAGCCGACAAGCGAGCAACTGGCGGCCTCCGTAGTCCTGACCGGTGCCTCGGCGCTGCGCATGATGCGCGCCGAGCGCCGACAAATGGGTTACATCAGCTGGAGAGACCTCGATCCCGATGAAGAGCGCCGTGTGCTGCATACATCGTCTCCCTCGGCCGAGGACATTTATCTTCCCGATTTGGTGCGGATCGGGGCCGTGAGTGGCGAGGTCCAAGAAGACTTGTGCCTGCTGGTGGGGTCGGCGAAGCAGCGTCGCCGCATGCCTGGTGCAAGCTGGTCCGTTTGTTCTACAGACCTGCCGGACGCCTCGATTTTGGAGGTGGAGCCGGGAGTGTACAGCTTGTCTCCCGAGGCCCTCTGTGCCGCCGTTGCGCGCGAAGTCGGCTGTATCCAGGCATTTGCCCTGGCCCAGGAGCTGTGCTCCAAGATTTCGCTGAGCGATCGCGGGCAGTATCTGCCCCCTTACAGCTCGCCTACCGTGAACAGGCTTGCAAAGGATAAGGACCAGCCGTCAGATGTGGGCTACTTTGAGGTCGAGCCAGTGCTGACGCCCGATCGCCTGGCAGATTACCTTGCGGCATGCAAGGGGAGCGCGGCCAAGCAGCTGCGGCGGCTGTGCCCCTTTCTGTCGGAAAACCTGCGCTCACCCATGGAATGCATCATGCTTGCCATGTTTTCGCTTCCGTTTTCTTATGGCGGATTTGCCTGCGGTCCCTTTAAGACCGACCACAAGATCGAGTTCAACGACCGTGCGCAGGCGATCTCGGGGATGCCGTATGCGGTTTGCGATGCCTATCAGGAAGCAGCTCGGTTTGACCTGGAATACAACGGTGAGCAGGGCCATTCGTCTCGCGGCGGGCGCATTCACGATGAAAAACGCAATACGGGTTTGGCGTCCATGGGAATCGAGGTCGCGACGGTCAACAACGAGATGCTCTGCGACATGGAAGCGATGGAAGCGCTCGCATGGCGCATCCACCAGCGTATGGGTAAACGATATCAGAATCGTGTAGAGGCTCGTCGAAAGAGGCAAGATGCTCTGCTGAATACGCTCCGAGCGTGCTTTGGGCTCAAGCCGGCGTAAAACTATGGCTTTATAGGGGGTCTGTTTATATGCCATGTGCAAAAAACGGCAAATATGAGTACTGTTACTAGATTAGTGACAGCAAAAATAAAGAAACTTGGGCCGAAAAACTGGATTCAGCGAAGAGATAATAAACGAATGTGGAATATCTTGGCGCCAAGCGGGCTGTGCGGAACTCAAAAAGGGCTCGTGGGGCGGAAATACGCTGCTACTAAATTGGTAGCAGTACTCATATTTGCCGTTTTTTGCACACGGCACCCTGAGACGGGTGCCCCGGGGCTCCCCGTGGGGGAGCTCCGGGCTTCATGGGGGCACGAATGGTCCGCCCCGACCTGCGAAATCTGTGCTCGCGATGCGAATAACGTCCCTAACCTTAAACTATAGCTTGAACTTAGCTATAATGCGCTACGTTCCTGCCAGGCTGTGGTTGCGGACGGACGAAATGCCCATCCTAGTCCAAGACAGACGCGGTCAAAGGGATCCACGTAAGCGACCGCGTGCGCGCGGCGCGATCATGGCGCGTCCTAGATGTAAGCCGCACCGTCCGTTCTACTTTCTTTGGGGCAATACCGCCTCGCGGGCGAGCGGGCCAGTCGTGAAGGTGGCTGCGGCCTCCCGAGCAAACGCCCCGGTGCGCAAGTGTGGGGTCAAATACCAGGTCAGCTGGTGGGAACAACCCGATATTCCGTGCGGGGCACGGATCGTATACGACACAGAAGGCAGGGTAGTGGACATGGTGAGGGGCAGCTTGATGCATGCGGCTCGGTTAGGTGCTGGGGCCGCGGCGGTCATTGCCGTTTTGGGCCTGAGCGGATGCGCGTTCAATCCACTGTCCACGTTCACGACGCCCACGATCGACCAGATCGAGCGCGAGACCGTTACCCCCACGGTATCGGACGATGCCCTGGTCACGCCGGGAACCCTGACGGTCGCCCTCGATACGTCCGATGCACCGCAGGCCATGCAGGATGCCGACGGAAACCTCACGGGCTATGCGGTCGATGCCGCTCGTGCCCTCGCATGCCGCATGGGTCTCAAGGTCGCCTTTGTCGATGCGTCCTCGGCCGATTCCGCGCTCAGCGATAAAAAGGCGGACATCTTCATTGGCGACATCAAGTCTGCGGGCGGCGACATCAGCTCGCTTGGCACCTGTCTGTACGATGCCGCCGCCGTATTCGGCAAGAGCAGTGACGGCGAGTCGCTGAGCGTTTCCACCGAAACGCTTAACACCGCTACCCTGGGCGTTCAGACCTCCTCGGCCTCGCAGGAGGCGCTCGCCAAGCAAAGCATCACCGCCAACCAAAAGACCTTTTCCAACATCAATGAGTGCTTTGAGGCGCTCGAGTCGGGCGAGGTCGATTACGTGATCTGTGATTCCACGGCTGGTGGCTACCTCGCGCGTCTGATGAGCCAGATCTCCTATGTCGGTACGCTCGAGGCGCCCTCCACGCTTGGCGTCGCAGGTCTTAGCTCTAATGATGAGCTGTGCCGTGCCGTGAGCGATGCCCTCGATGGCATCACGGTCGATGGCACGCTCGAGGCAGTCCACTGCGTCTGGTACGGACAGATGCCCTATGACCTTACCGCCAAGACCGTTTCGGGGGCCAATGTGCAGGCATCCGACTCCACGTCCAACGAGACCGAGTCCTCCGATGACGACGCCTCTGATAACAACAGCGACGGCCCGTCGTCTAGCCAGGAGGGCACCATCACCGACGATGACATCAACAAGCTCAATAGCTAGTTATTGGTAGGGGTGGCGCCTGCCACACGCTGAACAAGGCGCTTCTTCACGGTTTCAACACGCATGGCCGGGTCTCCCCAATAAGGGAGCCCGGCTTTTCTATTTTGGTAAAAACGGCAGGTAAAAGCTGATTTCCAGGAAAAAAACTAGCTTTGTCGACGCCCTCCTATAGCGCACTTTGTCACGGAAAAGTGCGAGACTTCGGTATGCGGTATCAAGCAGTCGTTATTCGGGTCTTTGGGAATTCGCGTGATTAAATGCACGGCAATGGGTACATAGCCAGTACAGTAAGTCCCCGAGGCAGATTGGAGCCACGTATGGATATCAAGGTTTCTGGACGCAAGACGACGGTAACCGATGCTCTGCGTGCGCATGTGGATGAGAAAATCGGCGAGGCGCTCAAGGTTTTCGACATCGAGCCCATGACAGTCGACGTCGTGCTTCGTTATGAGAAGAACCCCTCGAACCCCAACCCGGCAATCGTCGAGGTCACGGCTCGTGCCCGCGGTTCGGTGATTCGCGTTGCCGAGCACGGCGCAGATATGTATGCTGCCATCGACCTCTCCGCCGATAAGGTCACCCGCCAGCTGCGCAAGTTCAAGACCAAGGTCGTGGACAACCGCCAGGGTGGTGCCAGTGCCGCGGATGTCGCGCCGGTCGAGCGCGTTGAGGATCTGGCCGACCTGCTGCTGCCCGAGGAGGACGACGACCTGCTCGTCCGCGAGAAGGTCATCGATGTCACCCCGATGACCGAGGAGCAGGCGCTGGTGCAGACCGATTTGCTGGGCCACGACTTCTACGTGTTCGAGAACGCGACGACCGGTCTCATCAATGTGGTGTATCACCGTAAGAATGGTGGATATGGCATCATCAAGCCCCGCATCGAAACACTTGACGAGTAAAATACGTTAACTTGCATGAGTTAACGGTTGGCGGCCATCCCATGCGGGTGGCCGCCTTTTTACGTAAGGAGTCGCTTTGATGGACAAGGCCGCATCCGCCGGTCATTCGAACCGTTGCCGCATCGTCGTCGATACCTGCTGCGACTTTAGCCCCGAGGTCGCCGCGAACCTCGATGTCGATATCCTGGGTTTCCCTTTCATTATCGATGGCGAGGAGCGCACAGACGACATCTGGTCGAGCATGAGCCCTAAGGAGTTCTACGACCGCATGCGCGCCGGTGCCCGCGTGTCCACCTCGGCTGTGTCGCTCGGTCGCTATATCGAGTTTTTTACCGAGTGCGCCAAAGAGGGCACGCCCACGGTCTACCTGTGCTTTACCTCGGCGCTGTCGTCGAGCTACAACTCCGCGTGCCAGGCGGCAGATGTCGTGCGCGCCGAGTATCCCAACTTTGAGCTCTACGTGGTCGACAACGCTCTGCCCTGCGCGACCGGTGCGCTCTTGGCGCTCGAGGCCGTGCGCCAGCGTTCGGCGGGACTGACCGCCAAGCAGCTGGTCGATTGGGCAAACGAGGCAAAGACCTACGTGCACGGCTACTTTACGCTCGAGAGCTTCGACGCACTGGCTGCCGGCGGCCGCATTCCTCCCGCGGCGGCGCAGCTCACGGCAAAGCTCGACGTCAAGCCCGAGCTCTCCTACGACCTGGCCGGCTCGCTGTCGCTGATCGGCGTCAACCGCGGCCGCAAGAAGGCGCTCAAGTCCATCCTCAAGTCGTTCCGCGAGAACTACGTGCCCGATCGCACCATGCCCATCGCCATCATGACGGCCGATGCCGAAAAGGATGGTGACTGGCTCGAGGCCGCCATCCGCAAGGAGGAGGGCTGCGCCGACGTCACGATCATTCGCAGCTCCGTCGGTCCTACCATCGGCTCGCACGTGGGCCCCGGCATGGTGGCCTGCGCGTTTTGGGGCAAGAATCGCGCCGAGAAAGCCTCGCTTTCCGACCGCATCGCGCGTCGCGTGCGCGGCGAGTAGGCGGGCGCTGCGGTTGCAAGCGCCCTCAAGTCACGGCCCAAACGCTGGCACTGAGTATTCAACCTGGTAACAACACCCAACCCAAAAGGAAAGGTTTCATGGCAAACAAGCTCTCCGTCGCATTTATCGGCACCGGAATCATGGGTGCCCCCATCGCCGGTCACATCCTGGATGCCGGCTATCCCGTCACGGTCAACAACCGCACCAAGTCCAAGGCTGCCGCGCTTATCGAGCGCGGTGCCGTCTGGGCCGAAACGCCGGCCGACGCCGTGGCTAACGCCGATGTCGTCTTTACCATGGTGGGTTATCCCTCCGAGGTCGAGGAACTCTACCTGGCGGGCGACGGCCTGCTCGCGTGCACTAAGCCCGGCGCGGTGCTGATCGACCTCACTACGAGCTCGCCCGAGCTCGCCCGTGACATTGCCGAGGCCGCCCAGGTTTCTGGTCGCATGGCGTTTGACTGCCCTGTCACCGGTGGCGAGTCGGGCGCGATCGCCGGCACGCTCACGGCTATCGTGGGCGCTACCGAGAACGACATCGCCCCGGTCCGCGATATCCTTTCCACCTTTGCGGCAACCATCTGCTGCTTTGACGGCGCTGGCAAGGGCCAGGCTGCCAAGCTCGCCAACCAGGTGTCGCTGGGCGCCTGCATGGTTGGCATGGCAGACGCCATGGCATTTGCCGAGCTGAGCGGCCTTGACCTGGAGAAGACCCGCCAGATGATCTTGGGCGGCACCGGCAAGTCCGGCGCCATGGAGAGCCTGGCCCCCAAAGCGCTCGACGGCGACTACAAGCCCGGCTTTATGGTCGAGCACTTCATCAAGGACCTGCGCTTGGCGCTCGCCTATGCCGACGACCGCGAGCTTGCGCTGC
>CAUFWM010000015.1 GCA_959596505.1 uncultured Collinsella sp. | reverse complement strand
TCGGTGGTACCACCTATGGTATGTGCGAGGAGACCGTTCCCTTCTACGCCCTGCTTGCCGCTACCATGATGGCCGCTGGCTTCGACCCGATGGTCGGTGCCGCCACCGTCCTGCTCGGCGCTGGCTGCGGCTGCCTGGGCTCCACGGTTAACCCGTTCGCCGTCGGCGCTGCCGTCGACGCTCTGACCGGCGTTGGCATTGAGGTCAACCAGTCCATCATCATCGGCCTCGGTGCCGTCCTGTGGATTGTTACCACTGCCATGTCCATCTTCTTCGTCATGAGCTATGCCAAGAAGGTCAAGGCTGACAAGGGTTCCACCATCCTGTCGATGCAGGAGCTCAAGGACGCCGAAGAGGCTCACGGCAAGGCTGCTTCCGAGGTTCACAATGAGGTCAAGCTCACTGGTCGTCAGAAGGGTGTTCTGATCGCCTTTGCCTTCACCTTCGTCGTCATGATCGTCGGCTTCATTCCGCTGGCCGACCTCAACGAGGGCGTCGCCAACTTCTTCGACGCTGGCGCTGTCTACGACGCCGACGGTAACGCCGTCGTCCAGGGCTGGTCTGCCCTGATCACCGGCCTGCCCATTGGTCAGTGGTACTTCGACGAGGCTTCCACCTGGTTCTTCCTCATGGCCGTCCTGATCGGTATCATCGGTGGCCTGTCCGAGAAGCAGATCGTTAACACCTTCATCACCGGCGCTGCCGACATGATGTCCGTTGTTCTCGTCATCGCCCTCGCCCGTGGTATCTCCGTCCTCATGGCTAACACCGGCCTCGACGTCTACGTCCTCGACGCTGCCGCCAATGCTCTGGCTGGCCTGTCCGGCGTGATCTTCGCTCCCATGAGCTTCCTGGTCTACTTCGGCCTGTCCTTCCTGATCCCCTCGACCTCTGGTATGGCTACCGTCTCCATGCCTATCATGGGACCGCTGGCTGTTAAGCTCGGCTTCTCGCCCGAGGTCATGGTCATGATCTTCTCCTCTGCCATCGGCGTTGTGAACCTGTTCACCCCGACCTCCGGCGCCATCATGGGCGGTCTCGCCCTGGCCAAGATCGAGTGGACGACCTGGCTCAAGTTTGCCCTTAAGCTCATCGTCGCTCTCTCCGTCGTCTGCGCCATCATCCTGACCGTCGCTTGCGTGATGCTCTAAGTACCCAACGGGTACCCCACGGAAACCTTGACGATCCTGTAAAGGATCACCTGGTCATCGTCTGTCCGGTGGGGTCAACCCACCGGTAGACTCCTACCTTTAGCCCCCTCCCGTTCCGTGCGCGGGAGGGGGCGCTTTTTTGTTCCGCGGTTTTACCAAACCGCGGAACCGGTCGACGCTGCAAACCCGCCAGAGCGGCAATCTGACGTTCAATCGTCGGGCATGGCCAAAAGGCCTATGCCCTCCTCTTTTACGTCACCTTGCTCGCTCTGACGGGCTTTCGCTGACTTATGCTCCACCTGCGACGTTCCCCTTGTTGGTGCAGGGGGAAGCTTGCTCGCTCTGGTGCCCGTTCGCTGGCTTCAGCTCTGCCTGCGACGTTTTCATTGTTGGTGCTGAGTGACTTGTTCCCCGTTCCAAACGAGCTGCCCCGGGTCCCCGGTGGTTGTGGTGAGCGTGTTTGGTTGGTGCCTGTTGATGGTCTGGGTATCGGGGAGGGCGGGCTCCGTTATAATCGCCTAGGACATTAAATGGAAACGGGACGGGAGCCACACATGCGCCAGGGTTTCGACAATGCGAAGTACATCGAGCTGCAGGCTGCTCACATTAAGGAGCGCATCTCGCAGTTTGGTGGCAAGCTCTATTTGGAGTTTGGCGGCAAGCTGTTTGACGACTATCATGCGAGTCGCGTGCTGCCGGGTTTTGAGCCGGACAGCAAGTTCCGCATGCTCAAGAGCATTGCCGACGACGTCGAGGTCATCATCGCAATCAATGCAAACCATATCGAGAAGAACAAGGCCCGTGGCGACCTGGGCATTACCTATGACGAGGACGTCTTGCGCCTGGTCGACCTGTTCCGCGGCAACGGTTTTGCTGTCGCGGCCGTGGTTATCACGCAGTATGCCGGTCAGCCCGCTGCCGACGTCTTCCGCAATCGTCTGAATGCACTCGGCATTCCCGCCAAGCTGCACTATCCCATTGAGGGCTATCCGCACGACGTCGATCTGATCGTTTCTGACGAAGGCTACGGCAAGAACGAGTTCGTCGAGACCACGCGTCCGCTCGTTGTCGTGACGGCGCCCGGCCCTGGCTCGGGCAAGCTCGCCACCTGCCTCTCACAGCTGTATCACGAGCATAAGCACGGCACCGCCGCCGGTTATGCCAAGTTTGAGACCTTCCCGGTCTGGAATCTTCCCCTGACGCATCCGGTCAATATTGCCTACGAGGCCGCCACGGCGGACCTCGACGATGCCAACATCATCGATTCCTTTCACCTTGAGGCCTACAACAAGACCACGGTCAACTACAACCGCGACGTCGAGGCCTTCCCGGTGGTCCGTGCCCTGATGGAAAAGATCCTAGGCAAGAGCCCCTACCAGAGTCCCACGGACATGGGCGTCAATATGGTCGGCTTTGCCATCACCGATGACGATGCCTGCCGCGACGCTTCCAAGATGGAGATCGTCCGCCGCTACTTTACCGCGGTCGAAAATGTGCGCCGTACCGGCGTGGGCGATGAGCAAGTCGACCGCCTCAAGATTATTATGAAGAAGGCCGGCATCGATAAGAACTACTCACCGGCGCGCTCGGCGGCCTTAACCAGGGAGCAACTGACGGGTGGTCCCGTGGGCGCCATGGTCATGCCGGACGGTTCCGTGGTGACCGGTAAGACCTCCACGCGCCTGGGCGCCGCAAGTTCGCTCATTATGAACGCTCTCAAGCATGTTTCGGGCGTCGACCTTGAGCTTGAAGTCATCAGCGACGAGGCGATCGAGCCCATCAGCAAGCTCAAGACGCATTTCCTGGGCAGCAAAAACCCGCGCCTTCACACCGACGAGACGCTTATGGCGCTGTCGATCACCTCGGCTACGAGCGAGACGGCCGCTCGTGTCCTTTCGGGCCTGGAGCAGCTGCGCGGTTGCGATGCCTTCTTTAGCGTGATTATCTCGCCGACGGACGAGACGGTGTTGCGTAAACTGGGCATCAACGTGTGCTGCGAGCCCAAGTTTGAGCGTCGTGGTTTCTTCCATCGCTAAGTTTGAAGTACCGCGGTAATTGCATCGCCTTTTGGCCGTATCGGGTTAGCGCCCGGTACGGCTTTTTGATCAATAAAGCGTCTATTTCGGCGAAAAATAGCCGTTTACCTGCCTAAAAACAATTTGGGCGGTATACAATAATCGTAACTGTTTCATCCTTAGCGGGATGCCGCATGATGGATATTACCTGCCATCGTGAGGTGTGTCGGTCGTGCACGGCGCGCTGGATGCTCGTGCTCGGTTAGAGGAGGCTGCCATGGCGGGCAAGGGTCGTGCGAGTGTCAACGATATGAAGCGTGTCGAAGTGCTGGTGTTGATGGAGATTGCCCAGCAATCCGAAAGTGGCGGGACATATGGCTTCTCGCGCAAAACGCTTGCGGAGCACGTTGGGGTGTCTCCGTATCGAGCCCGCGCCGCAATTGAGCGCTTGGATTCTGACGGTTTGATCGAGGTCGTTTCGCGTTATAGCGAGGATGGCGGCCAGCTTGCAAATGGTATTTGCCTTACCGAGCGTGGCGGGTGGTATCTGAAAGGCATCCGCGCGGGTATGCTCGTTCGGGATATGCTCAGGGACGAGCTTGCCGATCGGTAGCGATCTGCCGCCTAAGTTGTTGCTACGCCGCTCGGGTCCCGGGCGGCGTTTTGTTTCGAGATGGAGAAATGCAAGCACTTTGGTGAAAAATGGCGAACTGCTTCTTTCTCGAGTATTACAATGAAGACCCGTAAGATGTGTATGGACAACTTCTACGGGAAGCGCAGGTAATTCAATATGACTAAGCATGTGTTTGTGACCGGCGGCGTGGTTTCGTCTTTGGGCAAGGGCATTACCGCGGCATCGCTGGGCCGTTTGCTCAAGTCGCGCGGCTACAAGGTGACGATGCAGAAGGCCGACCCGTATCTGAACGTCGACCCCGGTACCATGAGCCCGTTCCAGCATGGTGAGGTCTTTGTGACCGAGGACGGCTACGAGTCCGATCTGGACCTGGGCCACTACGAGCGTTTTATTGACGAGAACCTGACCCGCGATTCTAACTTTACGACGGGCGCCATTTACAAGAGCCTGATTGCCCGCGAGCGTCGCGGTGACTTTTTGGGCGGTACCGTCCAGGTGATCCCGCATGTCACCAATGCTATCAAGGACAAATTCCGCCGCATTGAGGAGCAGACTGGCTCCGACGTTGTCATTACCGAGCTGGGTGGCACGATCGGCGACATCGAGTCGCAGCCGTTCGTGGAGGCTATCCGCCAGTACCGCAAGGAGGCCGGTCCCGAGAACGTCTGCTACATCCACGTATCGCTCGTTCCCTATATCGCCGCCGCCCACGAGGTTAAGACCAAGCCCACGCAGCACTCCGTCAAGGAGCTGCGCAGCTTTGGTATCCAGCCGGACATCATTGTGCTGCGCTCCGATCACCATATTGATGACGCTATCCGCGGCAAGATCGCGAGTTTCTGCGACGTCGACACCGACTGTGTCTTTACCAACGAGGATTGCGCGAGCATTTACGACGTGCCGCAGCTGCTCGCGGAGCAGGACTTTGACCTGCGCATTTGCGAGCGCCTTGGCCTCGATCCGCGCGAGCGCGATATGAGCGCATGGAATGAGTTCCTGCGCAAGCAAAACCATGCCAACCATCACGCCGATAAGGTTAAGGTTGCCGTCGTGGGAAAGTACACCCAGCTTCCCGATGCATATCTGTCGGTTATCGAGGCCCTGCATCACGCGGGCGTTTTCTACGATCGTCACGTAGATGTGCAGCTGGTCGATGGTGAGAGCCTCGATGCCGAAAACGTCAATGAGGTTCTGGGCGACGCATCGGGCATCCTGGTTCCCGGCGGCTTTGGCAAGCGCGCCCTGGAGGGCAAGATCCTTGCTGCCGAGTTTGCTCGCGAGCACAAGATTCCGTATCTGGGCATTTGCCTGGGTATGCAGGTTGCCGTGTGCGAGTTCGCCCGCAACGTTGTCGGCCTTGCCGGTGCCAGCTCCTCCGAGTTTGATCCGGACGGTCCGTTTAGCGTAATCGACCTGATGAGCTCGCAGGAGGACGTGACCGAGAAGGGCGGCACCATGCGCCTGGGCGCCTATCCGTGCAAGCTCGCTGCCGATACCCTCGCGCGTGAGGCGTATGGCGAGGAGCTTGTCTACGAGCGCCACCGTCACCGTTTTGAGTTCAACAATGCCTTCCGCGATCAGCTCGAGGACGCCGGTCTTGTCATCTCGGGTCTTTCGCCTGATGAGCGTCTGGTCGAGATGGTCGAGCTGCCGCGCGATGTGCACCCGTGGTTCGTGGCCACCCAGGCTCACCCCGAGTTTAAGAGCCGCCCCACCAATCCTCAGCCGCTATTCCGAGAGTTCGTGCGTGCCTCGATTGGCCAGCATGAGGGCGTCGATCGCCTGCAGGTGACGCCCATGAATCGTTCGATGGACTAAGGTTGCCGGCGAACCGGGAACATATCGGAGAAGCTCCTTCGCCGCTCGCTGTGGCGGCGGGGGAGTTTCTTGATTACCTTGCAGTCGAGCGGGGCTTGGCGCGTAACACGATTGCCGCCTATCGCCGAGACCTGACGACCTACTGTGCCTATCTGGAGCGGACGGGCATTGCGTCCTTTGAGGACGTGAGTCGGCGGGTCATTGAGGACTTTATCGCCGATCGGCGCGATGGGGGCTATTCCGATGCCTCGGTGGAGCGCGCGCTCGCTGCCGTCAAAGGCCTGCATGCCTTTTTGGTGCGCGATGGGGCCGTGACCCAAAATCCTACGGCGGCGTTGCGTTTGCCAAAAAAGGCCGAGCGCCTGCCGGAGTGCCTTTCGGTGGAGGATGTTTCGGCATTGCTCGACCAGGATTTTCCGGATGGTGAGATGGGTCTGCGCGATCGCGCTATCTTGGAAGTGCTGTATGGGTGCGGCCTGCGCGTGAGCGAGCTGGTGGGGCTCGATGTGAGTGATATCCATGCCGATGACGGCTTTGTGCTGGTTCGCGGCAAGGGCTCCAAGGAGCGTCTGGTCCCTTTGGTGGGAAGCGCGGCGCGTGCCCTGACGCACTATATATGTGATGGGCGCCGACTTCTGGCGGCTCATGCTCGTGGGACAGAGACGCCGGCGGTCTTTTTAAACAAGAACGGCGGGCGTCTGTCGCGTCAGGGTGTTCACGTCATATGCGAGCGCTACGGACGCCAGGTGGGGTTGGTGGGACTCCATCCGCACACGTTGCGCCATTCCTTTGCCACCCATATGCTCGCGGGCGGCGCGGACCTTCGCGTGCTGCAGGAGATCTTGGGACACGCCGATATATCGACGACGCAGGTCTACACGCATGTCGATCGTACGCAGCTGACTGAGGTTTACCTGGCGGCCCACCCGCTGGCACATCGCTAATACGCTGCTGAGCTGCGATTACATGCTATCCGAGGACGGACCCCCGATTGCTGGAACGTGCTGTTGCGCACGTTTTGGCAATCGGGGGTCCGTCCCATTTTGCGCCACCGGCCAATGGCGCGGCGGGGTGCACATGCCGCGCGTGGGAGAGTTTGGGGGCGATGTGAACGGGATGTAAAGGGACGTAAAAATCGCCTCAAGGTCAACTTGAAGGTTGAGGTTGAAAGGCGGGGTGCTACAGGTGGCATCCCGCCTTTGCGTTAAACACAACATATTGTGTTTTCGAACATATGCTCGGGGGTGGCGCCCAATAGTTAGGGGGTGGAGTGGTGGGGTAGGGTGGGGGAAGGGGTGGGGAAAGGTGTTGAAAAATGGGGCAGTTCCCCATATTATTAATGACGTCGACAGGCGGGGTGGTTCCCCGCGTACGTGCCATCTGAGTAACCGAGGGGAGGGCGCACATGGGAATGACTGGTGCATACGAGCGCAATCTCGATGCAAAAGGTCGTCTGTCCCTGCCTGCACCCCTTCGCGAGGAACTTGGAGAGCACGTTCGCGTGTTCAAAGCCCTGGATGTCGATGCTCTGTACGTGTTCTCTGCCGAGGCCTTCGATAAGTGGGTCGAAGGACTCTTCGCGGGTCGTGAGGGCCACGAGGGTTTTAACCCGCGTGACATCAACGACCAGAAGCTCATGAGGGCGATCAACAAGCGCACCACGTCGATGGATGTGGACAGCGCCGGTCGTATCGGTCTTTCTGAGTCTCTCCGCAAGCAGGCGAACCTTGACCGCGAGGTCACGGTTGTGGGCAACTACGACCACCTTGAGGTTTGGGACCGCGCCGCGGCCGATGAGGACGATGACGACGAGGCTCTGCTTGACCTCTTCTTCTCGTAAGGGCAAGGCACGAGTAACGGATGGAGCGTGGGATCTTGACACAAGAATATCGGCATGAACCTGTCATGCTCGGCGAAGTGCTTGAGTCGCTGCAGCTCAAGAGCGGCTCCGTTGTCTGCGATTGCACCCTTGGCGGTGCCGGTCATTCGGTAAAGATGGCCGCGCAGGTGGGGGAGACGGGCCTTTTGCTCGGCGTCGATCAGGACGACATGGCCCTCGAGGCCGCTGGCGCCCGTCTGGACCGCGAGGTTCCCGGCGTCCCGCACCAGCTGCTGAAGGGCAACTTCGGCGACTTGGACGAGCTGCTTTGCTCGGCCGAGGTGCCCGGGGTCGATGGCTTCCTGTTTGACTTGGGCGTTTCGTCACCGCAACTCGATATCCCTGGCAGGGGCTTTTCGTATAACGAAGATGCCCCATTGGACATGCGGATGGATCCGGGTAACAACACCCTAAACGCAGCTGAGGTCATCAACACCTATAACGAACACGACCTCGCCCGGATTCTACGCGTCTATGGCGAAGAGAAGTTCGCCTCGCAGATTGCGCGCGAGATCGTGCGCCGTCGCGAGCAAGAACCGATCGAAACCACCGGTCAATTTGTCGAGATCATCAAGGCTGGCATTCCGGCTGCCGCTCGTCGGCATGGTGGACACCCGGCCAAGAAGAGCTTCCAGGCCATTCGCATCGAGGTCAACCACGAGCTCGATGTGCTCGAGAGGGGGCTTGACGCCGCCACCAGGTGGCTCAACCCGGGCGGACGCATCTGCGTCATCTCGTATCACTCGCTCGAGGACCGTATCGTAAAGAACCACTTTAAGGAGATGAGCCAGGGGTGCACGTGTCCGCCGGAGATTCCGGTGTGCGTGTGCGGCAACGTGCCGATACTCAAGGTCATCACCCGCAAACCCTTGGTTGCCCAACCCGATGAGGTCGCGCGCAATCCTCGGGCGAGATCAGCCAAAATCCGCGTGGCGCAGCGCCTGTAGGCGCGACCGCGCGAAATTGGACCTCCCGCTCGCACCATAAACGAAGCTTAAACACACTACCAACGTACTCGGGATGGGAGGCGGCATATCATGGGCTATAACACCTCAAACGCAGCACTCGCCTATGATATGAACGCCATGCCCGCCTACCGCGAGGCACCGCAGGCGCCCGTTGCCCCTCGTGAGCAACGCACGCCGCGTTTTGATGTCTACACGGGCGCGGGCCGTCAGGCAAACCAGGCGGTAAGCCCGGTTTTCATGAGCGTTCTTAAAACGGTTTGCATCATTGCGGCTGTCTTCATGACGATCGGTGTCGCGCGCGTGGCGCTTGCCGGTGTTACGGCCCAGGTGCTTAACGGCAACGCAGAGCTTACCAACACGCTCGAGAAGGCGACCGACGAGAGTTCTAACCTTGAGGTCATGCATTCGGTCTATGGTGCCGACACGCGTATTCGCGATCTTGCGGGCGCCTATGGCATGGTGGAGCCCAGCGAGAGCGTTACGCTTGACTTTTCGCAGGATGCAGCCGCGGGCGCTAGCTCGACTGCGGCCGCTCAGTAAATAAGACGGTAGCTGAGTATGACAAATGACTATCGCCGCGGTTCCGACGGGGACCACGGGTCTGGACGTCCCTCCTCGCGGGGACGTTCTGGTTATCAAGGAACGGGTCGGCCATCTTACAACGCGGGGCCGTCCTATGGCAACGACCCTGCGTCGCGTCTTCGTGGTTCGGGCGGACCTCGGGTGCGCAATACGGGCGCGCGCAAGGGGTCGTCGTCTGAATGGGTTACGGGAACGCCGCTGCCTCGCCGCGATGTCGTTATGGGCTGTATCGGGGTTGGCCTTGCCGCGGGCGTCTTCCGTCTTGCCGAATACCAGATCGTGAATGCTGACAAGCTGCGCGAGCGCGCGGACGCGCGTCGTCTGCTTTCACAGACGCTCTATGCCAAACGTGGCACTATCTACGACCGCAACGGCAACGTGCTGACGTCGTCAGTCGAATGCCGCAATGTCGCCGTGAACCCTCAGCTTGTCGAGGACGTCGACAAGACGGTCTCGGCGCTGGTCAAGGCCACCGGTATCGATAAAAAGACCTGTCGCAAGCTGGTACTGTCTGATGGTTCCTGGGTGTATATCAAGCGCCAGGTCGACGAGGATGACGCTGCCGCCCTGGAAAAGAAGAATCTACCCGGCGTGCTCTTTGAGCAGGCGATGAAGCGGGTTTACCCGTATGGAAACCTGGCTTCTCAGGTGCTGGGCGTCGTGAACGTGGACAACGCTGGCCTGACTGGACTCGAAAAACAATACGATGAGCTTCTGACCGGAACGAATGGCTCTCTTGTGCGCGAGCGCGCAAGAGATGGCGGCTACATCGCGGGCGGTGCCTATAAAAAGGTTGCCGCGATTGATGGCGTGGATATCGTGACGACGATCGACGTCAACATTCAGCGCGCCGCGGAAGATGCCTTGGCCGAGGCGGTCGAGAAGACGAAGGCCAAAAACGGGTCGGCCCTGGTGACCGACCCGACGACTGGAGAGATCCTGGCCGCCTGCTCGTATCCGACCTACGACCAGACCAATTTGGAAAACGCCAAGACCGAGGACATGAACCTTCGTCTGGTGACGGATGCCTACGAGCCCGGCTCGGTCTTTAAGACGCTGGTTGCGGGCGCCGGATTTGATTTGGGCGTTGTGCGCCCGAGCACATCGTTTGAGGTTCCCGCGAGTATCAAGGTGGGCGACGATACCGTTACCGATGCCGACAAGCGTGACTACACCATGACAATGGACGTACGCGAGATGATGCGCCGTTCGTCCAATGTCGGTTTTGTCCTGGTGGGGCGCAAGATCGGTGCCGATGATTTTGCCACCTATGTGGACAAGTGGGGTATCGGTCATAGCTCCGGTGTCGATTTTCCGGGTGAGAGTCTGGGCATCGTCAAGGAGCGCGACCAGTACGATGGTGCCACCTTGGGTGCTATGAGCTTTGGCCAGGCGCTGTCCGTCTCGCCGATTGAGGTCGCACGTGCCGTGGGCGGCATCGCGAACGGCGGCGTGATGATGACTCCGCACTTCTATAAGTCGAGCAAGGGCGATGAAAAGGATTGGGGCGAGGGGGATCGCGCGATTTCCGAGGAGGCCGCCTCGCAGGTGACATCGTGTATGCAGACGGTCGTTGCCGAGGGAACGGGCGTTGGCGGCGCGGTGGACGGCTACGACGTGGCGGGCAAGACAGGTACGGCCGAGCGCGCCGATGAGAACGGCGGCTACCTCAAAGAGAACTACATGTCGTCTTTTATGGGGTTTGCCCCGGCGCAGTCGCCCAAGGTCCTGTGCTATATCACCCTTGACGGAACCCCGTCAGGCTCCGATGCCGCCGCAGTGCCGTTCCAGTCCATTATGGCCAGTGCGCTTGACGTGTTGGGTGTCCCGCGCACCAAGTAGGGGGTTACTATCTATGAAATGGCCAGTCGGTTAATCCGGGTTGTTCACACGCCCTGCACCACGCGTAGGCGGCGCTGGGATACAATACGCCGATAGCATTATTAGGTTTACAGGGGAGCTGCAATGATAGAGATCGCCGTCAACAATCTCGCGGCCGCAACAGGGGCCCGAACCGTGACGGGAGAAGCCGATCGGGTATGCCGCGGTTGCGCTATCGACTCGCGCCAGGTTGAGGAGGGCACGATATTCGTCGCCTTCCCGGGTGAAAAGGTCGACGGCAACGACTTTGCTTCCCGTGCCATCGAGTCGGGTGCCGGCGCCGTAGTGATGACGCGCGAGCCCGATGCCGAGCTGCTTTCGCTGGCCCATGAGAAGGGCTGCGCCATCCTGCATACCGATGACCCCGAGGAGTTTTTGCTGCGCCTGGCTCACGCTTATCGTTTGGAGCTTGGCTGCCTGGTAATTGGCATTACCGGCTCTATCGGCAAGACAACGACCAAGGACGTGCTCGCCGCGGTGCTCGCCAAGCGCTATCGCGTTTGGGCAACCAAGGGTAACTACAACAACCTGATCGGTATGCCGCTCACGGTGCTGGCGGCCCCTGCCGACACCGAGGTTCTGGTGCTCGAGATGGGCATGAACCATTTCCACGAGATTGAGCGCATGTCTCAGTCCGCCAATCCCAACCTTGCCATTGTGACCAAGATCGGCACCTCCCATATCGGTATTCTGGGCAGTCGCGAGAATATCGCTCGTGCCAAATCCGAGATTGTTGGCGGCATGTGCGCCGCCGGAGACCTTCTCCCGTTGCTGGTTTTGGGTGGTGAGGACGACTTTACTCCGTTCATCCGCGACACCTTTGCCGCGCCTGCGGGCGTCGACGTGATGCTTGCGGGCGTCTCGGACGACGATGAGGTCCGTGCGTGCGACATTCGCATTGATGACGAGGGGCGCCCGGTCTTTACGCTCGATTTTGGCTTGGGCGAGACTATCGACACACTGCTTGCCATTCCCGGCGCGCAGTCCGTTCCCAATGCCGTCAAGGCCGCGGCGGTTGCCTATCGTCTTGGCGTGACGCCCGAGCAGATCGATGCCGCCTTTAGGGGTCTTACGATTACCGGGCATCGCCAGGAAATCAAGCGCGCCAAGAGCGGCGCTCGCGTCATCGATGACTCATATAACGCCAGTGCCGAATCGATGGCAGCCGGCCTCGACCTGCTGTGTTCGCTTTCGTGCACGGGTTCGCGCATGGCGGTTCTGGGCGAGATGGGCGAGATGGGCGACGAGGCTCCTCGCATGCATGAGCTGGTGGGCGCCTATGCGGCGGCCAAGAAGCTCGATATGCTCGCATGTGTCGGCGGTGAGCTTGCCCAGCGTATGGCCGAGGCCGCGCGCATGATGGGTATGGATGAGGACCGCATTCAGGTGTTCTCCGACTATCAGCAGGTGCTCGACCGTATGGGCGGCGCTCTTGAGCAGCATGATGTCGTGCTGGTCAAGGGCTCACGCTTCGTTGAGCTCGATCGCTTTGTGGAAGGTGTGTGCTAGTCCATGTTCGGCAATCCTTCGTATCCTACGTACCAGGCATTTTTGGGGTTGGGCATCGCCGCCGTCATCGCGATGCTGCTTATGCCGTGGTGGATTAAGCTCCTGAAGGTCGAGGGCATCGGCCAGCAGGTTCGCGCCGATGGCCCCAAGCGTCACCTGATTAAGCAGGGCACGCCCACCATGGGTGGCGTCATCATCCTGGTTGCCGTTTCGCTGACCTGCCTTTTGATGGGAAAGCTCACCACCGAGCTCGTGCTTGTGCTGCTCGCCACGCTGGCAACCGGCGTTCTTGGCCTCATCGACGACCTGACTTCTGTCACGCACGGCCGCTCGCTCGGCCTGACGCCTCACGCCAAGATGATTGGCCTTACCCTCATCTGCGTTACCTTTACCGTGCTTGCTGTCAACTGGTGCGGCGTCGCCCCCGAGATTCGTTTCCCCGGTGGCCTGACGATCGACCTTGGTGTGCTCTCGACCACCATTTGCGGCCTCTCTTTTCCGTGGCTCTACCTTGTCTTTTGCTGGCTGATGATCGCGGGCCTTTCCAACGCCGTAAACCTCACCGACGGCTTGGACGGTCTTGCCGGCGGCACCTCCATGATCGCCATGCTGGCCATGGCTGCCATGGCGTTTTTGCACGGCGATGTGAACCTGTCCATCTTCTGCACGGCGTGCGCCGGCGCCTGCCTGGGCTTTTTGTGGTTCAACTGCTATCCGGCGAGCATCTTTATGGGCGATACCGGCTCGCTTGCCCTGGGTGCCGCTTTTGCCTGCACCTCCATCATGACCAACACCGAAGTCGTTTCCCTCATCATCGGCGGTCTGTTTATCGTCGAGACCCTGTCGGTCATGATCCAGGTTGTCTATTTCCACTTTACGCACAAGCGCGTCTTCCTTATGGCGCCCATTCATCATCATTTCGAAAAGAAGGGCTGGGCCGAGACCAAGGTCGTCATCCGTTTTTGGATTGTCGCCGCGGCCTTCGGAGCCCTGGGCCTCGCGTTGTTCTTCCAGTTGGGATAGTGGTCTTTCATGCCTCTTGCTGATGTCTTTAGCCTGCTCGTTTTGGGCCAGGGTAAGTCCGGTCTTGATGTCGCTCACTGGGCGCTTGCACATCCCGAGCGTGTGAGTGCCGTTACCGTTTACGGTGGCGGCACGTCCGAGCCCAACGATGCCACGCGCTCGCTCGAGGCGCACGGGGCATCGTTTGTCTACAGAACCGAGCAGGTCGAGGGCGCGTTTGATGTATGCGTGACGTGTCCGGGCATCTCGGAGTTCTCGGCATTCTTTAAGGCTGGCCGTGATCACGCTGCCCAGATTATGGGTGAGCCCGAGTTTGCCTACCGTCTGTCTCCCCAAAATTGGATTGCCATTACGGGCACCAACGGCAAGACGACAACCACGTCACTGACCGATTACCTGCTTAAGGCAGCGGGCGAGGCGAGCGTTGCTGTCGGCAACATTGGCGAGCCTCCGGTGAACGAGATCGATGGCCGTGCGCATAACGAGTGGTTTGTGGCGGAGCTTTCGAGCTATCAGATCGCAACGACCCAGGAGCTTCACCCCCGTGTGGCGGTGCTGCTCAACATTACCCCCGACCATCTGGGCTGGCATAAGAGCCATAAGAACTATGCGCTCGCCAAGATTAAGCTCTTCGAGAATATGGTCGACGATGACCTGGTGATTGTTGACGTCGAGGATGCCGGTATCCACGAGTTCGATGAGTACATCTATGTTCCGGGCCGTCGCATCTGCAAGGTTGCTTTTGACGAGCCTGCGGGCGAGGACGCCGCATTTGTGCGCGATGGCAAGATGGTCGTTCGCCTGAAGGGCGTCGAGACCCCGCTCGTCGATACGTCCGAGCTTAAGATTTCGGGCCATCACAATGTAATCAATGCCCTGTGTGCTGCCACGGCGGCCCTGACGGTCGGCGCCGATGTTGAAGGTGTGTGTCGCGGCCTGGTCTCGTTCCAGCCGCTGGAGCACCGCGTTGAGCCCTGTGGCGAGATCGATGGCGTGCGCTATGTTAACGATTCCAAGGCAACGAACACCGATGCGGTCGAAAAGGCCCTGACGGCGTTTCCCGATGACGATGTGATCTTGCTGCTCGGCGGTCACGATAAGGGCACGCCGCTCGAGTCCTTTGCCCGCGTTGTGATGGATAACGTTCGCTCGGTGGTCTGCTTTGGCGACGCGCGCGAGCGCTTTACCGCCGCTATGGACGAGGCGGATGTCGACGGTGATGTCGATATCGCCCAGGCCGACGACCTGCGCGATGCCGTGGACGTTGCCCGTTCGCTCTCGAGCCGCGGCGATGTGATCTTACTGTCGCCCGCCTGCTCTTCGTTCGATGAGTTCTCGGGCTACGAGGAGCGCGGTCGCGTGTTTAAGGACTATGTGGCCCAGCTTGCCGCTGCGTCCAATACGCAAATGGAATAGGGGTTGCCGGTGAGAGAGGAGAGCCCCCGACAGAATATGAGGAGGCCCGACTCGGACCGTGCTTCCTCGCAGTGCATCACGCCGCGCGCCGGTCGTCGCACGCAGGGCATCGGCGAACGTTATATCGCCGGCGTCCCCGCACGTATCATGCGACCCCGCCTGGTCTTTTTGACCTGCCTGTTCTCGCTGGTCTGTTTTGGCCTGCTTATGGTGTACTCGGCTTCTTCAGTCGAGGCGCTTCACGAGAACGACTCCGCGACCTACTTTTTGTTCCGGCAGTTTATGTTCACTGTCGTCGGTGTAGCTGCCCTCGAGTTCATCGCGCGCGTTGCACCCGATAGCTGGTTTGGAGAAGGGGCGCTTAAACTTGCCCTTATCGCTATGATGATCTTGCTGCTTGCGGTGTTCCTCTTTGGTAGCGGCAGCCGTGGCGCTACGCGTTGGCTGAGCATTGCCGGCATTCAGTTTCAGCCATCGGAGTTTCTCAAGCCGTTTGCCATTGCCTATTCTGCCATCATGCTCGATCGCGTGTTTTCGCCCGGCGGTAACATCAATGAGTTCCTTAAGGGCATGGGCTTATATTTGGGCATATCGCTCGTCTTGATTTTTATTCAGCCCGACTTTGGCACCATCCTGATTATTCTGTTGACGATCATGTGCATGGCGCTCTTTGCCGGCCTTGACCCAAAATACATTATCGGTGCGATTCTTGCTGGCGCCGTCATCATCGTGATCGCTCTTGTCGTCGAGCCGTACCGTATGGTGCGCATTCAGGTTCTCTTGAACCCTTGGGCAGATGAATATGGAGACGGGTATCAGGCAACGCTCGCCATTATGGCGTTTGCTTCGGGCGGACTGTTCGGCCGCGGTATCGGCAACTCAACCATGAAGTACTCGTATTTGCCCGAGGCACACAACGACTACATCCTGGCCATCATTGGCGAGGAGGTTGGCTTTTTGGGGACGCTGCTGTTTTTCTTGGTGTTTGCGATGCTGATCTACTCGGCGTTTCGAATTGCCGAGCAGGCCGCCGATCGTCGCGGGGCGCTCATGGCTTCGGGCTCTGCGGTTATCCTCGCGGTGCAGTTTTTGATCAACGCGCTGGGTATTCTCAACGTGTTTCCTATGACGGGTAAGCCGCTGCCGTTTATCAGCTATGGCGGCTCGTCGATTATCGTGTCGCTCATGCTCGCCGGGCTTATTTTGCGCGTGTCGCACGAGAGCGCTCGACGCGATGAATACGATCGTCGTCGCGATAGCTTTGCCGTTATGGACGAGAGCACTGCCGGTGTTCCCCATACGCGTGGGGAGCGCTCGTCGCGTGGCGGTTTTACCGTCTTGAACGGTTTTGCTTCGGAGTCGGATGCCCGTCCGCGCTCGGCGCCGCAGAGTCGCTCGCAACGACCAACGCCGCGCAATACGGGTGGCGGATATAATCGGATCGACTTGAATTCGGACCCGTCGGCGCGCTTGCGCACCGACGACCAGGGGCCGCGCGTACGAAGGGACTACCATGACCGATAAGATGACCGTTGCTATCGCAGCCGGCGGCACGGCGGGACATATCAACCCCGCACTCGCCTTGGCCGAGGAGCTACGTGACCGTGGCCACCACGTTGTGTTTGTGGGTCAGTCGCATAAGCTCGAGGGTCGTCTGGTTCCCGAGGCAGGGTTCGATTTTGTGCCGATTACGGTTACGGGCTTCGACCGCTCTCGCCCTTGGACGGCATTGAGCTCGCTGTGGCGTGTCTATAAGGCGAAGCGCACGCTCGGCAGCCATTTTTCTAAAGCCTGCAAGCCCGATGTCGCTATAGGTTTTGGCGCCTATGTCGAGGTCCCGCTTCTGGACTGGTGCAAAGACGCGGGCATTCCGTATCTGCTGCACGAACAGAACTCCGTTCCGGGCCTTGCTAACAAGATGATGAGTTCGCATGCCGCCCGCGTTTGCATCTCGGTGCCGGCAGCACGTTCCGTGTTTGAGCGCGAGGGCGATCCTGACCATGTGCTCATGACCGGCAACCCCGTGCGCCGTTCTGTGATCGAGGGGGATCGGGTTCGCGGTCGCAGGGCTCTCGACGTGCCTGAGGACGCCACACTCCTGCTGGTTTTTGGCGGCTCACTTGGTGCTCAACATCTTAATGAGCGCGTGGCTTCGCTTAAAAACGAGTTGCTCTCGCGCGATAATCTCTATGTTTTGCATTCGACGGGCGCCGATGGCTTCGAGGACACCGAGCGTGCTCTTGCCCTGATGCCCGAGGAGGCGAAGCGGTACCGCGTCCAGCCCTACATTGACAATATGGGCGATATGCTGGCCGCGGCCGATTTGGTCCTCTCGCGCTCGGGCGCTTCGAGCGTTGCCGAGATCGCGGCCCTTGCCACACCTTCGGTACTGGTGCCGTATCCTCATGCGACGGCCGATCATCAGACCACCAATGCCCGCTATCTGGTCGATGCCGGTGCTGGCGTGCTCTGCGCCGATGCCGATATCGATACCCAGGCGTTTGCCGATGAGCTGCTGCATCTTATCGATGATGCGCAGGCGCGCGATGCCATGCGCCAGGCGGCTCGCGGTTTGGCCCAGGACCGCGCTGCCGTCCTTTTGGCAGACGCGGTAGAAGGATTGCGTTAGTTAGACGGGATATCGCGGGCCGCCCTCGCGCGGATGCGGTAGGTGCGGTACAGTAGACGGGTTACAGGCAGTGTTTACGCAAGGAGTACACGAGCACATGGCTGATTCCCAGACTGCAACCTCCGCGCCCGATTTCAAGAGCGCCCATTTTATCGGTATCGGTGGCGCCGGCATGAGCGGCATCGCCCTCGTCCTTCACGAGCGCGGCTATGTCGTTACCGGCTCCGACCTTAAGACGTCGCGCTATATTCGCCAGCTTACCCGCGCCGGCGTGAAGGTGCATGTGGGCCATGAGGCCGCCACCATCGACGAGGTCAAGCCCGACGTCGTCGTGGTCTCTACCGCTATTCCCGAGTCCAACCCCGAGCTCGTCCGTGCGCGCGAGCTGGGTATTCCCGTGTGGCCTCGCGCCAAGATGCTCTCGGCTCTGGGCCACGGCTACACCACCGTCGCCGTCGCCGGTACTCATGGCAAGACCACGACCTCTTCGATGTGTGCCACCATGCTCGACCGCATGGGTCTGGACCCCAGCTTCCTGATCGGTGGCATTGTCGAGGGCTACGATACCAACGGCAAGAACGGCTCGGGCGACTATTTTGTCGCCGAGGCGGATGAGTCCGACAGCTCCTTCCTGTTCCTTAACCCCAATGTGGTCATCGTGACCAACGTCGAGGCCGACCATCTCGATCATTACTCGGGTATCGAGGAGATCGAGGCCACCTTCGCCAAGTTTATGAGTCTGGTGGGCGAGGACGGCACGGTCATCGTCTGTGGCGAGGACCCGCATCTGGTCGAGCTTGCCAAGTCGACGGGCCGTCATGTGCTTTCCTATGGCTTTGCCGAGACCAACGACATCGTCTGCGTGCATCCGGATGTCAAGGGCATCCAGAGCGACTTTATCGTTCGCTTTGAGGACGGCACCGAGCACGCTGTCGAGATTAAGAGCAACCCCGGTCGTCACAACATGCTCAACGCCACGGCCGTATTGACCGTCGCCCATGTCCTAGGCCTCGATATCGACGCCGCCGCTAAGGCACTTTCGAGTTTTGAAGGCGTCCGCCGTCGCTTTACCCACGTGGGCGATATCGACGGCATCACGGTGGTTGACGATTACGGCCATCATCCCACCGAGATCAAGGCGACGCTCGCTGCTGCCTCTTCGCTGGGCTACAAACATGTCGACGTCGTGTTCCAGCCGCACCGCTATTCGCGCCTGCAGGCTCTGTGCGATGACTTTGCCGACGCATTCGCCAATGCTGACAAGCTGCTGTTGATTGACGTGTTCTCTGCCGGCGAGATGCCCATCCCGGGCGTCACGTCCAAGATGCTTGCCGATACCGTGCGCGCCAAGCATCCCGGCAAGGAGGTCGTGTACTGCTCGAGCCGTCTTGAGCTCAATGAGGAGCTCGAGAAGATGGTGGGCGAGGGCGATCTGCTGCTTACCATGGGCGCCGGCGACGTCACGACGGTCGGCCCCGAGTTCATCGAGTATCTGACTGCCAAGAAAGACGCTTAAACCCCATGGGTCTGTTTAACGCCGTCATGGCGCTTTCGGGCATGATCGATACGGACATAATTGAGGATGAACGCCTCGCGCGCCATACGAGCTATCGTATCGGCGGCAAGGCGGACCTCTTTGTGACGTGTCACAGCTATCATGCCTTGCGTCGCGCCGTGGCGGTGCTCGATCGTGAGCAGGTGCCGTGGGTCATTATCGGCAAGGGATCTAATCTGCTTGTTGCCGATGCAGGCTATCGCGGCGCCGTCATTTCGTTGGGGCGTGAGTTCCAGCGTACGGTTGTCGCCGAAGACGGTTGTACGCTGACGGTCGGTGCGGGCGTGATATTCGCTCGCCTAGTCAACGACGCGCTGTCGCGCAGCCTTTCGGGCCTTGAGTTTGCGGTCGGTATTCCCGGCTCCGTTGGCGGCGCCGTGTCCATGAATGCCGGCACGCGAACCGAGTGGATTGGCTCGCTGGTCGAAGATGTCGTTACGTTTGACCCGAGCTCCGGCATCAAACATTACGCGGGCTCGGAGATCGCTTGGGGCTACCGTGAATGCAGCCTGCCGCGTAACGAGATCATTCTGGAGTGCGTGCTCAAGCTCAAACCTGCGCCCAAGGCCGATATCCGTGAACGTATGGAGCGGTACCTGACGCGGCGTAAGCGCACACAGCCCATGGGCTGTGCATCCTGCGGGTCGGTATTTCGCAACCCGCCCGATGCGAGCGTGGGCAAGCTTATCGAGGATTGTGGATTAAAGGGTTTTTCGGTTGGCGGCGCGGAAGTTTCGCCCGTACACGCTAATTTTATCGTTAATAACGGAACCGCCTCGGCCGATGACGTGGCCGCGGTTATCAGACATGTGCACGGAAAGGTGAGGGAGGCGTATGGCATCGAGCTCAGACCGGAAGTTAAATTCCTCGGCTTCTAGAGCATCGAAACCAACCTTCCGCCGCGCCGGAGGGCGTTCCGGCGCACCGTCTCAGCCTCAACGTAAATCCGTTATGCCTTCTAAGCCTGCTGGGTCCGTGCGGCCTGCCAAGCGTTCGACTGCCGGTTCGCAGCTTGGCGGACGCCCCGCGGCCAAAAATGTTGCTCGTCCGGTGGCACGTCCCTCGGTGACGCCCAAACCGGCGATGGGCGCCATACCTTCTCGCCCCATAGCGTCGCCCAAGCCCTCGTTGGGGGCAAAGGTGACGCGTCCCGGTCGCGCGCTGGGTGCATCTAAGCCACGTATGCTGACGTCGGTGTCGGCCTCCGCAAAACCGCAATCGGGCAAAAAGGGCTCTAATCCGTTGTCATCGATCGGCGCCCTGGCAAATCATGCGGCGGGTGCCGCTTCTGCCGTTAAGGGCAAGGGCAAAATCGTGGGCGGCATCCTTGCCGCTCTGGCAGCGCTTGCAGTCGTTGCCGTCGTCGTCATTAACTCTGGCCTGTTCGCCGCTACCGATATTCAGATCCAGGGCAGCGAGCATGTGACCAAGCACGATGCCATCCAGCTGATCGATCTGCCCGAGAACACGTCGCTGTTCAATGTGAATCCCGACCAGATCACCGAGGGCCTTAAGCAAAATCCGTGGGTCTCGGGCGTGGATGTCCAACGTCAATTTCCCCATACGCTCATCATCACGCCGACGGAACGCAAAGTTATCGCAATCGCCTACATTAGCTCCGACGATCTTGCCTGGGCGATCGGGGACGATGACACATGGATTGCACCACTGTCTACCTCGGTCGATGTTGACGACCAGGGCAATGTCATTACAACGGGGGAGGGTGCCAACACCCTAAACGGTATCGATGCCGCCCTGGCACTCGCTAAACATTACGGTGCCGTGCTGTTGACCGATGTCTCGGCCGATGTCGCACCGGTTTCGGGGCAAGCCGTAAATTCCAAGGCCGTCAAGGCCGGCCTGGATTACGTCCGCGGTTTCTCGAGCGAGTTCCTGGGCCAGGTCAAGGATATTTCCACGCCCTCGGTCGAGGCCATCTCGGCGAATCTCGATAACGGTATCGAGGTGTCGCTCGGAGATTCGGACGACATTGCCAAAAAGGAGCGTATCGTGACCAAGCTGCTTTCGCAGGTGGAGGGCGTGACGTATATCAACGTTCGATCTCCTGGCAACTATACGTTTAGGAACGCACCGACCTCGTAGCGTTTTCTCGCCTTTGTTGACGGGGCATACCGCGCCGTTTATCTGGTTTGTTTGGTTTTCACCGTCAATTATTTGACTGATACGTTCATAATGTGCAAACATAATACGGTTTACCTTTGCATTTACTTTCAACTTGAAGGTTAATGTGCGCAGGGGTCAACCCATGCTATGGCAATAACCTTTGTTCGGAGGACCGACATGCACGAGACAGAGATCAACAACTACCTTGCCGTCATTAAGGTGGTCGGCGTCGGCGGCGGCGGTACCAACGCGGTCAATCGAATGATCGAAGAGGGTATCCGCGGCGTCGAGTTTGTTGCCATCAACACCGATGCTCAGGCACTCGCGATCTCTGATGCCGATATCAAGGTGCACATCGGCACCGACCTGACCCGCGGCCTGGGCGCTGGCGCCAACCCCGAGGTCGGCCGTAAGGCCGCCGATGAGTCCCGCGACGACATCGCCGAGGCGCTCGCTGGCGCCGATATGGTGTTCATCACCTGCGGCGAGGGCGGCGGCACCGGTACCGGCGCTGCCCCCATCGTTGCCGATATCGCGATGAACGAGGTCGGCGCGCTGACCGTCGCCGTCGTGACCAAGCCCTTTACGTTTGAGGGCCGCAAGCGCAAGAAGAGCGCCGAAGAAGGCATTAAGACGCTTTCCGACTGCGTCGACACCATGATCGTTATCCCTAACGACAAGCTGCTCGACATCGCCGAGAAGAAGACCACCATGCTTGAGGCCTTCGCAATCGCCGATGGCGTCCTTTCCCAGGGCACCCAGGGCATCACCGACCTCATCACCGTCCCCGGTATCATCAACCTGGACTTCGCCGATGTTAAGACCATCATGAAGCAGGCCGGTACCGCCATGATGGGTATCGGTACCGCTTCTGGGGACACCCGTGCCGTCGACGCTGCCCAGCAGGCTATTTCCAGCCCGCTGCTCGAGAGCTCCATCGATGGCGCTACGCGCGTCCTGCTTTCCATTGCCGGTTCCAAGGACCTGGGTATTCAGGAGATCAGCGACGCTGCCGACGTTGTCGCCAACGCCGTCGACCCCGAGGCCAACATCATCTTCGGTACCGTTGTCGACGAGTCCCTGGGCGATCAGGTGCGTATTACCGTCATCGCTACGGGCTTCTCCGACTCCAACGTCAACCGTCAGGACGAGCTCTTCGCTGCACAGCAGTCCCAGAGCAAGGCCGCTGCTTCTACCGAGCCGCAGCGCACCGCTCCTGCCACGAGCCCGGCTCAGGCTGCCCCGACTCGCAACGTCGGTGGTACCGAGCTCCCCAACTTTGGCAACGACCAGTTTGAGCTTCCTGACTTCCTCAAGCGCGGCAGCTTCTAGTTCGTTTTTCTCAGCGACCTGTATGGGGTGCGTCCGATTGGGCGCACCCTTTTTGTTGTGTTTTGCCTTTGTAAACGAAAGCCTCCAATCTCCTTACGTTCCCCTTACGTTTAGCCCCTACCGCTGCGGGTATCCTTTTGATGAAGTATGGCAGCCGTGTGGCACGGACTGCTGCGGCGTCGCCGCGATACTTGTGTTATTAGGAGGCTTTAGTATGGCAGCACGTGCGGACAGCGTTTCGCGTGTCGACCATGATGGAGTTACGTTGGTAGAGGGCGCGACGCACGATGTTCGCTTTGCTTTTACCGAACGCGCCGGCGGTGTTTCCGAAGATGCGTACTCCTCACTCAATCTGGGCTCGCATGTTGGCGATGACCCCTTTGCCGTTCAAGAAAATCGTCGCCGCGCACTCGAGGCCTTGGGTGCCGCCGAGTGCGAGCACAACCTGCTTGTTCCCAATCAAGTACACGGTGACCATGTCGTGACGGTGACCTCGAACGGTGCTGATGATCTCGAGAACATTCGCGAGCAGATTGCCGAGGGCTGCGATGCCATCGTCTGCATGGCCCGTGAGGTACCCGTGATGCTCTGCTTTGCCGATTGCGTTCCCGTGGTGCTGGTGGCTCCCGGCGGCTTTGCCGTGGTGCACTCTGGCTGGAAGGGCACGATTGCGCGCATTTCCGCCAAGGCGTGCCAAGCGCTCTGCGAGGCGGCTGGCTGCAAGCCGGACGACATCTCTGCCTACATTGGGCCCCATATCCTGGGCGACGAGTACGAGGTGTCCCAAGAACTTATGGATCGCTTTGCCGCCGAGTTCGCGTGCATCGATGCCTCTGCTTCTCGTATGCTCGATCTTTCCGCCGCCATTCGCGAGGCGCTGATGGACGCCGGCGTCGAGGCGAGCAGCATTGTGGACACCAAGCTTTCCACCGTTCGTCAGAACGACCGCTTTTATTCCTACCGCAACGAGGGCGGCACCTGTGGGCGCCATGCTGCGATCGGCGTGATGCTATGAGAAAGATCGCATCGGTCCTGAGTGCAGCAGTGCTCACGCTCACGCTGTGCGCCTGTTCCTCGGGATCTTCTGCCTCTTCCATTACCGTTGCCGGCTCTACGACGTGCCTTCCCATTGCCGAGATTGCCGCCGAGGGCTTTAAGGAAGAGGCCGGCACCGATGTGCTCGTCTCCGGCCTTGGCTCCTCTGCGGGTATCGAGGCCGTCAGCAACGGCACGGCCGACATCGCCAGCTCGTCTCGTGGCCTCAATGCCGACGAACAAGACCTTGGCCTGACCCCGATCGTAATCGCGCACGACGGCATCGCAGTCATCGTGAACGACGACAACCCGGTCGACAATCTCTCGACCGAGCAGCTCCGCGATATTTACGCCGGCAAGATCACCAACTGGAAGGAAGTCGGCGGAGAGGACCTGAAGATTCAGGTTATCAACCGCGACGAGGCGTCCGGTACGCGCGAGGCCTTCCGCACTATCGTGATGGACGGCACGCCATTCGATCGCCGCTCGGCTGTTCTTTCGGGCACGGGCCAGGTGCGCGATGTCGTGTCTCGCTCGCGTGGCGCCATTGGCTACATCTCGCTGGGTTTTGTCGAGAGCCTCAACGCCAAGACCTCGGTCAAGGCCGTTTCGGTCAACCATGTCGAGGCATCCGAGAAGACGGTCGCAAGTGGCGGCTATCCCATCTCGCGTGACCTTTACTTCTTTGTGAAGGGGACGCCTCCGCAGCAGGCGCAGGACTACATTGACTATGTGACGTCCGAAAAGATGGACAAGCAGATTCGCGAGGCGGGCTTTATTCCCGTCACCAACGACGGAAAGGGGAGTGAGTAGCGTGGAAGCACAGGAAACCCCCCAGATTGAGCAGGAGACCCGGGTGCCCAAAAAGCGTGAGTTGGCGTTGGTGTCGCGCAGCACCTATCTTAAGGAGAAGGCGCTGCAGTGGATCTTCTTTGCCTGCGCGTTCTTGGCGGTCGTCACCGTCATCCTGATTTTTGTCTTTACCACGTACTCGGCGCTGCCGGTCTTTACCGACATCGGCCTGGCGGACTTCTTTAGCTTTACATGGGCACCCTCTGAGGGCCACTACGGCATTATGTCGCTGCTGGCGGGTTCTGGTCTGGTGACTGTCGGTGCGCTCGCCATGGGTGTGCCCCTGGGTGTGGGCACGGCTGTGTATCTGGTCGAGATCGCCAGCAAGCGCGTGCGCAGGCTCATCAGCCCCGCCGTCGACCTGCTGGCGGGCATCCCCTCCATCATCTACGGCTTCTTTGGCATGGTCATCATCCGTCCGTTTATCGCGCAGCTGACCGGCGGTCTTGGCTTTGGCGCGCTGACGGCGTGGTTTGTGCTTGCCATCATGATCGTTCCCACCATTACCACGCTCACGATCGATGCCCTCAATTCCATCCCCATGGGCATTCGCGAGGCGTCCTATGCCATGGGTGCCACCAAGTGGCAGACCATCTACAAGGTCGTGCTGCCTGCAGCCAAGCTGGGCATTGTCGATGCAATTGTCTTGGGTATGGGGCGTGCCATCGGTGAGACCATGGCCGTGCTGATGGTCGTGGGCAACGCCCCGGTCATTCCAGATAGCATCTCGAGCCCCATCTCAACGCTCACGAGCCAGATTGCGCTCGACATGAGCTACTCCTCGGGTTTGCACCGCTCGGCGCTCTTTGGCATGGGCGTGGTCCTGTTTATCATCTCCGCCGCGCTGGTGGGCATTGTCCGTTTGATTTCCAAGAAGAAGAGGGGGTAGGCTATGTCCGATTCCGTTGACACGACGGTCGATACGACCTCGTCGCGCGAGCGCATCAAGCGTGCCCTTTCCCACGGCAAGAAGGGCCGCATCAACAAGGACCTGTCCAACAAACTCATGCTCGGCGTGTTCCGCGTTGCGGCCTATATCACTACGCTGGTGTTGGTCGCCATTATCGCCTACGTGGTCATCAACGGCTTGCCGCATATCTCGCTCGACTTTATCTTTGGTTGGCCCCAGGGCGTCAACGCCGAAGGCGGTATTTGGCCCACGATCGTCTCGACCATCTACGTGACGGTGCTTGCCATGCTCATCTGCACGCCGATTGCCGTGCTGGCGGCCGTCTATCTTGCCGAATACGCCAAGCAGGGTAAGGTCGTCGAGCTCATTCGCTATGCTGCCGACGCTTTGGCCTCGGTGCCCTCCATCGTTATGGGCCTGTTTGGCTACGCCTTGTTTGTCGAGGCCATGGGCTTGGGTCTTTCGATGGTCTCGGCCGCTTTGGCGCTCGCGCTCTTGATGCTTCCCATCGTCATGCGCACCACCGAGGAGGCCATTCGCGCCGTGCCGCGCTATATCCGTTGGGGTGCGTACGGCCTGGGCGCCACCAAGTGGCAGGTCGTTTCCAAGATCGTGCTTCCTTCTGCCTTTGGCCGCATCGCCACCGGTATCGTCCTTGCCATCGGCCGTGCCATCGGCGAGACTGCGGTGGTGCTCTACACCATGGGTCAGGCCATCAACCTGCCTATCTCGCCACTCGATTCCGGCCGCCCCATGACGGTCCACCTGTACCTGCTTGCCAACGACGGCATCAACATGAACGCAGCCTATGGCACCGCGCTCCTGTTGATGGTGATCATTTTGGCTTTCAACCTGTTTGCGCGCTTCCTGTCGCGCAAGCGCCGCTAGTTAAGGAGTCCCATGTCCGTCTATCAGTCCGCTCCCACGCTGGAGCAAGCGGCCATCACGGCCAAGGATTTCAACTTTTGGTACGGTGACTTTCATGCGCTGACGGGGCTCGACCTCAACATCGCCAAGAACGCCATCACCTCGTTTATTGGCCCTTCGGGCTGCGGCAAGTCGACGTTTTTGCGCTGCATCAACCGCATGAACGACCTGATCGAGGGTACGCGCGTCGAGGGCACCATGACGCTTGACGGCAACGATATCTATGCCGAGGGCGTCGATCCGGTCGACCTTCGCCGTCGCGTGGGCATGATCTTTCAGCAGCCCAACCCGTTCCCTAAATCCATCTACGAGAATGTCGCTTTTGGCCCTCGTCTGCAGGGCGTGACTAGCAAAAGCGACCTCGATGACATCGTGGAAGAATCGCTCAAGCGCGCCAACCTCTGGAAAGAGGTATCCAATCAGCTCAACAAGGATGGTTTGGCGCTCTCGGGCGGTCAGCAGCAGCGTCTGTGCATCGCGCGTGTGCTTGCGGTGCAGCCCGATGTCCTTCTGATGGACGAGCCCTGCTCCGCCATCGACCCCACGTCCGTCTCTAAGGTCGAGGATCTGATGGCCGAGCTGGCGCCCGAGATGACGATCATCATCGTCACGCATTCAATGCAGCAGGCAGCTCGAATTAGCGACTACACCGCATTTTTCTTGCAGGAAGTTGCCGGCGAGCCCGCCACGCTCATCGAGTATGGTCAAACCGACGCGATCTTTACCAGCCCGGTGGATTCGCGGACGGAAGACTATATCACCGGCCGCTTTGGCTGATCGGTGCGACTAGTCCCAAGTCGATCGGACCTGGTCCGGTGCGTATTCACTGTGCGGGCGGCATGACCGCACCCAACTGATTGGAGTGAACCATGCGCAAACTGTTTTCCCGTCAGCTCATCGAGGCCCGTCATGAGATGCTGAGCATCTACGAGGCCGTCGATCTGGCGCTTCACGACGCCGTGAAGGCCTATGTGACCGATGACCGCAAGCTTGCCACCAAGACCAAGAGGCGCACGCTTTCGATTGACGCGCGCTGCGCCAACTTGGAGGCCGTGTGCTACAACCTGATTGCAACGCAGTCGCCGGTCGCTTCCGACTTCCGCTTGCTGCAGACAATCATCTACGTCGACTTTAACCTGCAGCGCATGACCGATAAGGTTCGCCAGATCTGCCGCGCCACGCGTCACATGGTCAAGGCCGATATCTCGCTGCCTCAGGAGCTTGTCGGTACAGTTGAGGCCGAGGCCGAAGCCGTATACCAGGTGCTGGGCTCGTCGCTTTCCGCGCTCGTCACCAACGACATGTCCATCATCTGCAACCTGGCCGTCGAGGACGAGCCGGTGCACGCGGCCTACGAGAAGTTCTTCCGTACCTTCAACCGCATGGACGCGGGCGAGTTTATGGATGATGATAGCAACTACGACGACCTGCGCCGCGCCATCATGGTTTCGCGCTATCTCGATCGCATCGCCTCGATTTCCATCGATGCCGCCTGTCGTCTGACCTTCCTTTTGACCGGCCAGCGCATGAACGCCGGCGATATCGCCCGCACGGACGAGGATGAGCTCGAGAGCATGCGCGTACCTTCGGGCGAGGGCGTCATTATGAGGCCCGCCGTCGATGCGCACTATGTTGCCAAGGTGCCCGCTAACGAGGTGAGCGAGGGTCTTCGCTACTTGCTGAATCATCTTGAGGACGAGGATGATGGCGAGGACGACGAGGAGTAGGGCAGCTTCGTTCGTCGAAAGATTGTAAATACCTAAGTGAGCGCGGCCTTGCACATGCAGGGCCGCGCTCTTGCGTTAGCATGGGACTACTTGTATGGCTGTTAGCGGAGGCGATTGGCAATGGATAATTATTTGGACTTGATGCGCGCTCGCCGCGAGCAGATTCTCGAACGCTTTTATGCCGCACTCGATCGCGCGGGTCGTTCTCACGATGCCGCACGTCTGATTGCCGTCTCCAAGACCGTTGGCGTCGATGAGACCGTTGCCGCCATCCAGGCAGGGTATCGTCATTTTGCCGAGAACCGTCCGCAGGAGCTTGTTCGCAAGCTTGCGGGCTTGGCTGAACATCCAGAGCTGCCTGCGGTGCGTTTTGACATGATTGGCAACCTTCAGACTAACAAGATCAATGCGGTGTTGGGTTCGGCCGAGCTGATTCATTCGGTGGGATCGCTGCATTTGGCGCAGGCCGTTTCGAGTCGCGCGGTCCGCAAGATTGAGGCGGGCGAGCTTGTCGGCCCTCAGCATGTGCTGATCGAGGTCAATGTGAGTGGCGAAGAGTCAAAGGGCGGCTTTTCGCCCGACGAGATTCGCGCCTCCGCCGGCGAGCTTGCGGAGCTTGAGGGAATTTGTGTGCAGGGGCTTATGACCATGGCACCCCGGGGGAATAAGGATGTGGCGCGCCGCACCTTTGCCGGGCTGCGCGAGCTGAGGGATGAGCTTGAGGCGGCATATCCCGATCTTGAACTGCCCGAGCTTTCCTGCGGCATGAGCGAGGACTTTGAGCCTGCCCTTGAGGAGGGCTCAACGCTTGTTCGCCTAGGCAGGGTGGTATTTAGCCCGGAGTTTGAAGTAAAATAATGCTTTGAAGTGCGCAATGATTATCGGAGCGCCTGCACTAAACCGCGAGAGGACACAACCATGGGCTTCCTTGACGAGATTAAAAATAAAATGCACCTGGGCCAGCAGGGTTACGACCAGGGTTATGGCCAAGATGACGACTACGGTTACGATGACGGCTACGACGATGGCTACCAGAACAACGGCTACAGCGGTGCCTCGGGCGAGGGCTTCTACACCCAGGATGAGCCGAGCAACGGTCTTCTGGGTCAGACGCGCCGCGGCGAGGCCGAGTCGGTTGCCGTGTACACGCGTTCCGGTCAGCTGGTGGGCGATGATTCCCGTCACGCTACGACCTACAACCCGCCTTCTCGTTCGCAGGAGACGGCCGCTGGCGGTTATCGCCCCGGTGCCTACGACACGCCGTCGAGCTACGCCGAGAACACCCGCGTTCGCGCTGCCGCTCCCGCGCCTGCTCCCTCACCGAGCGATGCTTCGACCTATGCGAACAACATCATCAACGCCACGCCTCAGCTGCCGGCATACGTTCTTCGCCCCGAGAGCTACGACGACGTTGAGACCGTGGTGCGTCGCGTACGCACTAAGCAGCCCGTGGCGCTGATCTTTGTGGGCGTGCGTACCGAGGTCGCCAAGCGCGTCCTGGACTTCTCTTATGGCTTTGCCTGCGGCCTGGGCGCCACGGTCAAAGAGGTGGGCGACCGCGTGTTTATGGTGCTGCCCGCCGGCTGCGAGGTCAAGGATTCCGACCTCAAGAAGCTCCGTGCCGACGGCTACCTTAAGTAAAGACAAGACGAGGAGATTCTCATCAACATCTACACCATTGTCCAGCTGGTCAATACGCTGTTCAACTTTTACTCCACACTCATCGTGGTCTACTGCCTTATGACGTGGATTCCCATGAAGCAGGGCGGATTGCTGCAGGATATCGCCGCAGTCCTCGATAGCGTGTGTGGCCCGTGGCTCAATCTGTTCCGTCGGTTTATCCCGCCGATGGGCGGCGTCGATTTTTCGCCGGTCGTTGCGATTATTGCGTTGCAGTTGGTGCAGAAGCTGGTTCTGCAACTTCTTATAGGTATACTCATATAAGACTGGCTTAGTAACTCACGTCGGGCGCACGGCGCCAAGGCGAAGATAAAGGAGAACTTGTTATGGCTATTACCCCTGCTGACATTCAGGCTCAGACCTTCTCTGAGGCCAAGCGCGGCTACGATCCCGCCGAGGTCGACGTCTTCCTGGAGACCCTGTCCTCTGAGGTCGACGCCATGCTCGCCAAGATTGTCGATCTTAAGGGTCGCCTGACCGCCACCGAGCAGCAGCTCGCCGACACGCAGGCCCAGCTCGCTCAGGCTCAGGATGCTGCCGCTCAGGCCGTCCCTGCTGCCCCGGTCGCTGCTCCCGCCCCCGACTTCTCTGCTCAGGAGCGTCAGATCTCCGCTGCTCTCATCGCTGCCCAGCAGACCGCCGAGAGCATCGTCAGCGATGCCAATGAGAACGCTGACCGCATCCGCAACGAGGCCGACGCTAAGGCCCGCGAGGTCATCCGCCAGGCTCTGACCGAGAAGCAGGCCGAGCTCGAGGAGATCGACCGTCTGAAGGCTTCCCGTGAGGAGTTCAAAGCCGAGTACCTCAAGCTCATCCAGCACTTCATGGACGATGCGCAGAATTCCTTCCCGTCCGACCTTATGGCCTCCACGCCGGTCGGTTCTGCGGCTTCTCCTGCAGTGACCGTTCCCGCCGCCGAGCCGCTGCCTGTCGCTGATCCGGTTGTTCCCGTGGCTGACCCCTTCGCCCCGATCGACAACTTTGCTGCCGACGACCTGGACTAGCATCAGAGCTACAATCTAGTGTCCTTAAGAGGAGCTCGCACCTGCGGGCTCCTTTTTTGTGGCTGTATACGGGTTGGGAAACAAAACGGGCTTATAGGACAAAATGTGTGTCCCGATAGAACATCCGTTTCCATCCATTAAT
>CAUFWM010000014.1 GCA_959596505.1 uncultured Collinsella sp. | reverse complement strand
GCATCGTCGCCGCTTCCGAGCTCGCTCGTAAGCGCAACGTGAACGATGAGTTCCTTAAGAACTGGATCGACGTCGTCGATTATCAGTAGTATCTGAGCGATTTATTTCGCATCGGAGGCACAAAGGAAAACCCCGCAGCTCATTTGGGCTGTGGGGTTTTCCTTTACCCGTCGAGCTTATTCACGCAACAAAAAAGACTGCTCCGCATCTCATCCTAAGAGAGATGCGGAGCAGGCCTGCAATTACATCTACTTGCAGAAATGTCGATTAACGGCGTGCTGCCTTCACAAGCTCGGCAACCTTGGCGACGACCTCATCGATCGCCACGTCCTCGCGCTCGCCCGTGGCACGGTCCTTGAGCTCGACAGTGCCGTTCTTAAGACCGCGCTTGCCGAGCACTACCTGATACGGGAAGCCCATAAGGTCGTTGTCGGCAAACTTAAAGCCGGGGCGCTCGTCGCGGTCATCCACGACAACCTCGATACCCTCGGCGCACAGACCCTCAACGATTTGGTCGCAGACGGTAGCGCACTCCTCCTTCTTGGGATCGAGCGGAATCACCGCGACCTCGTACGGGGCAACGGAGACCGGCCAGACGATACCGTGCTCGTCGTTGTGCTGCTCCACGACCGCAGCAAGCGAGCGGGACACGCCAACGCCGTAGCAGCCCATGATAAGCGGCTTTTCCTTGCCATCCTCGTCCATAAAGGTGGCACCCATGGCCTCGGAATACTTGGTGCCCAGCTGGAAGACCTGGGAGACCTCGATACCGCGGGCAGCGGAGAGCGGCTTGCCGCAGTGCGGGCAGGGATCGCCGGCAACGACGGTGACCAGATCGGCCCACTCGTCGACGGTAAAATCGCGCTCGGGGCAGGCACCGGTAAAGTGATAGTCGACCTCGTTGGCACCGCAGGCCCACTGCTTGGACTCACGCAGGCTCTCGTCGCAGACCAGACGAATGCCCTCGGGAAGGTTAACCGGTCCGATAAAGCCCTTATGCAGACCGTAGGTCTGGAGCTCCTCGTCGGTCATCATGCGATAGCCCCTGCCAAAGACGTGCTCGGCCTTGCAGTCGTTGAGCTCGTGATCGCCCGGAACGATGGCCACAACGGGCTTACCCTCGGCATCGATCAGCGCCAGGGACTTGCGCGTGCCGTTCTCGGGGAACCCAAAGAACTTGGCAACGGCCTCGATGGTGCCCATGCCCGGAGTCTCGACCTTGGTGAGCGTACCGTCGCCGGGACCCTCGGTCACAACGACCTTGGTGCTTGCCGCCTCGTCGTCGGCAGCAAAGCCGCAATCGTCGCAGTAGACCAGCGAAGCCTCGCCGGCCTCGGCCAGCGCCATATACTCGACGGAGGTGTCACCGCCGATCTCGCCGGAATCGGCGACGACGGGCAGGGCCTTGATGTAGCAGCGCTCGCAGATATTGGCGTAGGCCTGCTTCATCTTGTCGTACTCCTCCTGCAGGCTCTCCTGCGTGGCAGAGAAGCTGTAGGCGTCCTTCATGATGAACTCGCGACCGCGCATCAGGCCAAAGCGGGGACGGAATTCGTCGCGGAACTTATCCTGGATGTGATAGAGATTCACCGGCAGCTGCTTGTAGGAACGCAGTTCATTGCGCACCAAGGCGGTCACGGTCTCCTCGTGCGTGGGGCCGAGCACGAACTCGCGGCCGTGGCGGTCATCAAAGCGCACGAGCTCCTTGCCATAGGCATCGATACGGCCGGACTCACGCCACAGCTCGGCATCGACCATGATGGGCATCATGAGCTCCTGGGCGCCGGCAGCATCCATCTCGTCGCGCACGATGTTCTCGATCTTGCGAATCGAGCGCCAAGCAAGCGGCAGATAGGAATAGAGACCGGCGGCCTCCTTGCGAATCATGCCGGCACGAAGCAGCAGGCGATGGCTCGCAAGCTCGGCGTCGGCCGGATCCTCTTTGAGCGTCGGAGCATAAAGCTTAGACATATACATTGCTCGAGTCATTTATTTCTCCTCAATAAGCTTGTCGACCTCGGCCATTAGCGCGTCGACAATTTGGTCCTCAGCTACTTTACCAATGATCTGGCCGTGCGAAAAGAGCAGGCCCTGACCTCGTCCGCAGGCAACACCCAAGTCGGCGTCAGAGGCCTCGCCGGGGCCATTGACCGCACAGCCCATCACGGCAATCGAAAGCGGCGCGGAGTAGTTCTTAAGCCGCTCGGTGACCTCCTCGGCGATAGGAATGAGGTTAACCTGGCAGCGAGCGCACGTGGGGCACGATACGATCTCGGGGCCACGGCGGCGAAGACCCAGCGACTGCAGGATACCCCAGGCGACCGGCGGCTCCTCGACCGGATCGGCCGTGAGCGAGACGCGCATGGTGTCGCCAATGCCCTCGGAAAGCAAAATTCCCAGGCCCACAGAGCTCTTAATGGTGCCCTGGAGCTTGGTTCCGGCCTCAGTCACGCCCAAATGAAGCGGAACATGGGGGATTTCGCGCGACAGGGCACGATAGGTGTCAAGCGTCGTGGACACGCTATGAGCCTTGGCGGAAAGCACGATATTGGTAAAGCCGCGATCCTCAAAATGTTTGACGAAACGCTCGCTCGACATCACAAGCTTTTCGGGCTGCGTAAGGTCATCGCGCTCGGCGATATCCTGCTCAAGCGAGCCGGCGTTCACGCCAATGCGAATCGCGCACCCAGCGGCGCCCGCGGCATCGATCACGGCATCGACCTTGGCCCAATCGCCAATGTTGCCGGGATTGATGCGGAGCTTAGCGGCACCGGCCTCCACGGCGCCAATGGCGAGCTTATGGTTAAAGTGGATATCGGCAACGATCGGCACCGGAGACTCCGCACAAATCGTGCGAAAGCCCTCGAGCGCAACCTCAGTGGGCACGCTCACGCGCACAACATCGCAACCCGCCTGGGCAAGCGCACGCACTTGAGCAAGCGTTGCCTGGGCGTCGGCGGTATCGGTGCAGGTCATGGACTGAACCACCACCGGAGCGCCGCCGCCTATCTGCACGTCGCCCACAAACACGGGGCGCGTCAGCTCGCGCGGCAAAGGATGGGACAAAGACAATCCAAACACTCCCCTACAAAATAAATCGAAGGACGTCGGAACGAAGCATATAGACAAACAGCAGCGCAAAGAGCGCGATGCCGACATAACTGACGATTGTCTGCACCTTGAGTGGCAGCTCGCGACCGGCGACCTTTTGAATGATCTCGATAACCAGCTTTCCCCCGTCGAGCGGCGGAATGGGCAGCAGGTTCATAAAGCCCAGCGAGAACGAGATGAGCGCGGCAAACGTTAAGAATGTCGCGGGACCGGCGGCAGCCGCCTGAGAAGACATGACGCTGATGCCAACAATCGAGCTGGACTGATCGAGTATCTCCATCGTATGCTGCGGTTGCAGCAGGCGCATAACGCCCTCGGCAGTCTGCTGAACATAGGAGAACGACAGGCGCGCCGAGGTGATAGGGTCCAAATGGACCACTTGCGTGGAGGCATAAACGCCCAAACGCTCGCCCTCCCTGAGCGCGACCGAGGTCGAAAGTTTCTTACCGTCGCGCTGGTACTCAATGGCGATATCGTCCTGACCGGCAGCCTTGCCGATGGCATCATACACATCCATCCAGCTGGAGCAGGACACGCCATCGACACTAAGAATAGCGTCGCCGGCCTCAATGCCCGCCTTGGCGGCTATAGAGCCTTCTTCAACCTGACCGATCACATTGCTATCGACCGGCACCGATACGCCGGCGATAGAGTAGATGCTCATAAGCAGCAAAAAGCCCGTCAGGATATTGACGAGAATGCCCGCGAGCAGCATAAAGGCACGCTTGAGAAAACCCTGGCCCAGATAGGTATGCGAACGCTCCTGCTCGAAGAACTCCGAAGCAGTGACCGGCAGCTCCCACACATCGCCCTCGGCAGTCGCATGCTCTCGATCGAACTTGCGGCCGTCAAAGGTGGTATATCCTGCAGCATCGCGCGGCAGCGTCTGGTACCTAACCGGATAATAGCTGGGTGAAGGCTTCTCCCCTTCCTCGTACCAAGGCGCAATGGAACCCCAGCCCAAAAGCAAGGCACAAGCCTCGAGAACATCCTCCTCGGGCAGTTCCAGCTCGACGGAAAGGTCTGCAACCGAAACGCGACCATGACGATAGATCGCCGCAAGCACACGGTCGGCGCACGAGACATCGGTCGGGTCCATACCGCAGATAGCGGCATAGCCACCCAGCAGCAGCGGCGTCACGCCAAACTTGGTACCGATGCGACGCGACGTACGATGAATGTCAAAGCGGCACGGTAGGCCTAAGAAAAACTCGGTGACGCGCACGCCGCACGCACGGGCCGCCAAAAAGTGGCCGCCCTCATGCAGAAACACGAGGACGGATAGCATCAAAAGGCCCCAAAAGACTGAGGAGAGAACGCTCAGAACAGTATCCATAAAACGAAAAGCAATCCTTACGATTAAGAGCGGGTTGCAGCGAGCACCTCGGCGGCCTTGGCACGAGCCCACATATCGATATCGCGAAGCTGCTCAAAGGATGCGACCGCCTGCGTATCGTGTGCATCCATGCACGACTCGACGATACGGTCGATATCGGTAAAGGTACAGGCATCGTGCAGGAAGGCATCGACGGCAACTTCGTTGGCGGCATTCAGCACGCACGGCATGGTGCCGCCCGTTCTGCCGGCACGCTCGGCCAGCGCCAGGCAGCGGAATGTGTCCATATCGGCAGCATCAAACGTAAGCTGCCCGAGCTCGCGGAAATCGATTCGAGGCGCAGGGGTATCCCACCGCTCGGGATACGAGAACGCGAACTGGATGGGAATGCGCATGTCGGACGCACCAAGATGTGCCATCACAGAGCCGTCCGCATACTCGACCATCGAGTGGATCTTTGACTGGCGCTGAACGACCACGTTGATAAAGTCGAGATCGCACCCGAACAGGTGCATCGCCTCGATACGCTCCAAGCCCTTATTCATGAGGGTCGCAGAGTCGATGGTGATCTTAGCACCCATGGCCCACGTGGGGTGTGCCAGCGCATCGGAGCGTGTCACGCAATTGAGCTCGTCGCGCGTACGGCCAAAGAACGGACCACCCGAGCAAGTGAGCCAAATGCAGTGAGCCTCGCGCGGATTCTCCCCCAGATAGCACTGGTAGATGGCGGAGTGCTCGGAGTCGACTGGAATAAGCTGACCGGGCTGCGCCAACGGCATCAGCAGGTCACCGCCGACAACGAGGGACTCCTTGTTAGCAAGTGCAAGACGCTTGTTCGATGTCAGGGCCGCATGGCTTGCTTCGAGCCCGGCAGCGCCCACGATGGCCACGAGCACGCAGTCGACATCATCGCGGCATGCGAGCTCGCACACGGCCCGTGCGCCAACGCCGAGCTCCGTGCCCTCGGGCAACTCCTGCAGCACAGCGTCCGTACCGTGGGTGGTGTCGGCCACGGCAACGGCCGGAACCGAAAACTCACGGGCAAGCGCAACAAGCTCAGCGGTACTGGAATTAACGGAAAGCGCCGTCACCTGCAGACGGTCGGCATGCTGACGGCAAACATCGAGCGCCTGGGTGCCAATAGAGCCCGTACAGCCCAAAATTGCAACCCGCAGACGGCCATCGGGGGCGTACGTCGTCTGAAAGGCCATTACAGCACGCCTCCGATCATCAAAAGCAGCTGCGCGGTAATGCAGCCAAAGATAAGCGAGTCGCTACGATCGAGCATGCCGCCATGGCCCGGAATAAGGTTGCCAGAATCCTTGACGCCCACGCCACGCTTGATGCGTGACTCGATGAGGTCACCGATAACGCCCAGGATGGACACAACCACGCCGCAAAGCAGCGCATAGGGCAAGCTCAGCTTATAGAAATGCGTCGCCCACAAAATAAGCCAGATAAGAACCGAGCCCAAGATGCCGCCGACAAAGCCCTCCCAGCTCTTTTTGGGAGAGATCTTGGGGACCATCTTGTGCTTGCCGATACGGCTGCCCACGATGTAGGCAAACGAATCGGAGACCCAGAGAGACGCGCAAACACCCACCGAAAGCAGGGCGCCGGCAAAACCGGGCATGGCATCGCGCAGCAGCACGATGGCCGACAGCATAAAACCGGTGTAGATGGGACCCATGAGTGTCACAGCCACATCGGATATGCGGGTACGCGACGAACAGACATACCAAATGCCCACCGCAAGCATCAATGCAAAAAGCAGCGCATTCAACAGCAGCGAGTCGCCCAGCGCCGAGAGCGGAAAGAGCACGGCGGCAGCGATACCCAGGCGCTCGTTGGCCACCTTGCCATCGAGCTTCGTCATGCGGAAATACTCAAAGCAGCACAGGCCGCTCATGACGGAGACGAAGATGGCGGTGGGAACGATACCCAAAACCAGGCAGAGAATAAATACGACGGCGTAGACGATACCTGCGGCGGCACGGGTAATAAAGCCGGCAAGCCACGAAGTCGCGGCCGCGCCGCTCTTGGCGGTAGGCGCCTTGGGAGCAGACGCCTTGGGACGATCGGACACGATTAAGCCTCCTCGGTCTTGCTCAGTCCACCAAACCTACGGTCGCGGCCCTGATAGGCCAAAATGGCGTTGACAAGACCCCAACGATCAAAGTCGGGCCAATAGGTATCGGTGACATAAAACTCGGAATAGGCAACCTGCCACAGCAGATAGTTCGAAAGGCGAAGCTCGCCGGAGGTTCGAATCACAAGCTCAGGATCGGGTAGCCCAGCGGTGTACAGGTGCGAAGCAACCATATCATCGTCGATAGCGGCCGGAACGATCTTTCCGGCAGCGGCATCGAGCGCGATCTGACGGACGGCACGGGTGATCTCGGCACGGGCTCCGTAGTTGACGGCAAGTGCCAGCGTCATGCCGGTATGGTCGGCACACTCGGCAAGACCTCGCTCAAAGACATCGCGGGTCTTCTTGGGCAGTGCGGATATATCGCCCAAAAAGACAACGCGCACGTTTTCGCGCTTAAGCAGCGGCAGCTCATCGATAAACGTCTTAGCAAACAGATGCATTAAAACGTTGACCTCATGCTGAGGACGATTCCAGTTTTCGGTGGAAAACGCATAGGCCGAAAGGACGTCGACGCCCAAACGCACGCATGCGGTAATAATCTCGCGCAGGGAGACGATACCGGCCTTGTGTCCCTCGGTGCGGGCAAGACCGCGCGCCGTGGCCCAGCGACCGTTACCGTCCATGATGCACGAAATATGATGCGGAATCTTATTGAGGTCAAGGTCGGAAAAACCGACGCCCGCAGGGGCGTCGGCAAAGTACTCGACCAGTTTGTTCTCGTCGTATTGCACCTTAGATCTCCATGACCTCGGCTTCTTTTTCCTTCAGAAGCTCCTCGACCTTGGCAACATACTCATCGGTATGCTTCTGGACCTTGGCCTGCTCGCGACGGACATCGTCCTCGGTGAGCTCTTCGTCGCGCTCGAGCTTGTTGTTAAAGTCGCGACGGATGTTGCGAATGGAGACCTTGGCCTGCTCGGCATACTCGCGGCACTCCTTGACGAGCTCGCGACGACGCTCCTCGGTGGGAGCCGGGAACGGCAGGCGCACGACGGTACCGTCAGAGTTGGGAGTAATGCCCAGATCGGAAGCGCTGATAGCCTTCACGATTGCGTTGACGAGCGCCTTGTCCCAGGGCTCGATAAGCAGCATGTGAGCCTCGGGGGTCTTAACGGCGGCAACCTGGGTAACCGGCGTGGGAACACCGTAGTAATCGACCGAAATGTCGGACAGAATGTTAGCGTTGGCGCGGCCCGTGCGAACCTTGGAGAAGTTGTGCTTGAGGGACTCGAGCGACTTGTCCATGTGGGCGGTGATATTCTCTGCCATGCTTAATCCTCCTGATAGACGAGCGTGCCGACGGGCTCACCCGAAAGCGCGCGTTTGACGGTGTCCTCGCCATCGATGTTGAGGACCAAAATCGGCATACGGTTATCCTGGCACAGCGCCGTGGCCGTGGAATCCATAACCTGCAGACCGCGGACGAGAACCTCGTGATAGGTAATCTTGTCAAAACGGACGGCATCGGAACACTTGACAGGATCCTTGTCGTAGATGCCGTCAACCTTGGTGGCCTTAATCAGAATCTCGGCACCGATCTCGCAGGCACGAAGAGCCGCGGCGGTGTCGGTCGTAAAGTACGGATTGCCCGAACCGGCGGCAAAAATAACGACATTACCCTTGGAAAGGTGGTTGATGGCGCGACGGCGAATATAGGGCTCGCAGATCTCATTCATCTGGATAGCGCTCATCACGCGGCAGGGAACATCGTTGTGCTCAAAGGCATCCTGCAGGGCAAGCGCGTTCATAACGGTTGCCAGCATGCCCATGTAGTCGGCCTGGGCGCGCTCCATGCCACCGGCAGCGCCGGCCATGCCGCGGAAAATGTTGCCGCCGCCGACAACAACGCCGACCTCATGGCCAACGGCGAGCAGCTCCTTGACCTGCTTGGCAAGATGGTCGGTAATCTTGGGGTCGATGCCATATTGGCCGTCGCCCATCAGTGCTTCGCCGGAAAGCTTCAGAAGCACGCGTTTATATCGGATGTCGGACAAAGCGATCCTCCTTTAATTAGACTCTCAATATGATAGCAAAGGCTCTGATAAGAGCCATGAAAAAGCAGGCTGTGAGTAAAACCCACAGCCTGCTCATTACCAGCTACAAGAGCTTATTTACTCGCCACGGACCAGACGGTCGAAGGCAACGACGGTAATGCTATCGCCGAGCTCCTTGGAGACCTGCTCAGCGTACTTCTTGATGGTGAGGGAGCTGTCCTTGATGAACTCCTGCTCGGTGAGCACGGACTGCTTGTAGAACTTCTCCAGACGGCCAACAGCCATCTTCTCCTGGATAGCCTCGGGCTTGCCGGACTCGGCAGCCTGAGCCATGTAGATCTCCTTCTCGTGCTCGACGGTCTCGGCCGGAACCTGATCGCGGGTAGCGCAAATCGGGGCGACGGCGGCAACCTGAAGGGCAACGTCGTGAGCGAAGGTCTTGAAGGACTCGGCCTGAGCGGTCTCGGCCTTCTCGAAGGCGAACTCGACGAGGACGCCGATCTTACCACCCATGTGGATGTAAGAATCGAGAGCGCCGTTCTCGGCCTTGCGAGCGGAGAAACGAGCGATCTTCATGTTCTCGCCCATGATGTGAATCATCTCGGTGAGCTCGGAGGAAACGGTCTCCTCGCCCATCGGCTTCTCGAGCAGAGCATCGACATCGGCCGGCTCGGTGGTAGCGACAACCTCGGCGACCTTGGAAGCAAAGCCGGTGAACTTGGCGTTGGAGCCGACGAAGTCGGTCTCGCAGGAAAGCTCGAGCAGAGCGCCGGACTTGCCGTCCTCGGAGACGAACGCGGCGACAGCGCCCTCGTTGGTCTCACGACCAGCCTTCTTGGCAGCCTTGGCGAGGCCGTTCTTGCGCAGAACGTCAACAGCGACGTCCATGTCGCCGTCAGCCTCGACGAGAGCCTTCTTGCACTCCATCATCGGGGAGTCGGTCATCTCGCGGAGCTGCTTGACCATAGCGGCGGTAATCTGGGCCATTGTGGTTCCTTTCAAAGAGATGAAAAAGAATTAACTAAGACTGATCTACTCGGCCTTGGGCTCAGCGGCCATCTCGGCCTCGGAGACCTGCTCCTTGCCGGAGCCAGCGAGGCAGGCGTCAGCCATGAGCTCGCACATAAGGGTGACAGCGGAGATAGCGTCATCGTTGCAGGGGATGCCGTACTCGACCTCGTCGGGATCGGAGTTGGTGTCGATCAGAGCGACGACGGGGATGTTCAGGCGCTGGGCCTCCTTGATGGCGTTCTCCTCGCGCTTGGTGTCGATGACGAAGAGAGCCTGGGGCAGACCCTTCATGTCGCGGGCGCCACCGAGGTTGGTCTGGAGCTTAGCAAGCTCCTTGCCGAGCACTGCCTGCTCCTTCTTGGGCAGAACAGCCATGCGGCCGTCCTCGACCATGGCCTCGAGCTCCTCCATGCGGTTGATGCGGGAGCGGATGGTGACGAAGTTGGTCAGCATGCCGCCGAGCCAACGCTGGTTGATGTAAGGCATGTTGGCGCGCTCAGCGGCGTTCTTAACGGCCTCCTGAGCCTGCTTCTTGGTGCCGACGAACAGCACGTTGCCGCCCTTGGCGACGTTCTTGACGAACGTGTAGGCCTGGTCGGCGTCAAGGATGGTCTGCTTGAGGTCGAGGATGTAGATGCCGTTGCGCTCACCGAAGATGAACGGCTTCATCTTGGGGTTCCAGCGACGGGTCTGGTGACCGAAGTGGCAGCCGGCCTCGAGCAGGGTGCGGATATTAATCTTGGTAGCCATGTTAAACCTCCTGTGGTTTGCCTCCGCGCGGGGTCATCCTCCAAAACCAACCCGGACATGTGCTACCAAAGCCCGGGCACCACGGTATGAAGTAGCCGCGCGTGCGTGATAAAAACCTGTTGCCGTGAAGCAACCCGATGAATGATAGCAGGATTGCCTCTTCCTGCCAACCCGCAATCAAAACCACACACCTCGCCGCGGCGCGAAAGGCCCTTCTCCTACTCGCCGCGGGGGTGTGCCTGACTCACGGCACGCTTGAGTCGGTCTGGTGTGAGGTGCGTATAGATCTGCGTTGTGGACAAGCTCGCATGTCCCAGCAGTTCCTGAACCGAGCGCAGATCCGCGCCGCCCTCGAGCAGGTCGGTCGCAAAGGTGTGGCGCATCGCATGCGGGGCGATGTCGGCAGGAATGCCGGCGAGTGCCGCAAGCATGTGGAACCGCCTCCTGAGCATGGCGGCACTCATGCGGTTACCGCGCGCCGAGATAAACAGCGGATGAACGCCGTTCGCACCATCGCCGCGCTTTGCCTGCGCAAGGAGCTGTGGCCTCCCCTCCTCAATATAGCGGCGGGTCGCCTCGAGAGCGCGCCGATAGAGGGGCACGATACGCTCCTTGCTCCCCTTGCCCCAAAGTCGCAGCGTTCGCTCGGACCAACCAATAGACTCCATGTTGAGTGCCGCGAGCTCGGAGATTCGCGCGCCGGAGGCATAGAGCAGCTCGAGCATCGCCGCATCGCGCAGCCCCGCAGGCGTCGAGGTGTCAGGGGCCTTGAGCAACGACTCGACTTGCCGGGTCGTCAGCACACCGGGAAGATCGCGCGGCAGCTTGGGCGAGGATATCGCCGAGACCGCATCGCCCTCAACGATTCCCTCGGCAGCCATCCACCGATAGAGCGAGCGAATGGCAGACAGATGCGCCGCAAGGGTCCGAGCCGCCACCTGGCCACGCGACAGCTCGGCCAAATAGGAACGAACGGTCCGTACGTCGGCGACGCGAGCGTCGATGCCCTCACGGTCGCACCACGCGGCGAAGTGCTCGAGCCGCGAGGCGTAGGCGGTTACCGTATTGGGAGCGAGCCCTTCGACACGTGCAATGTAGGCGATGAACGAGTCGACGGCATCGTACAGGTCAAAGGCTATGACCTCTCGCCTCCAAACAGATCGGAGCGCGTTTCCAGATAGGCATCCAGGGCCTTAAGGGCCCGGTCCGCGTAGGCCTGGTAGCGATCGCGCTTGCTGCAACGCTTACCGTCCTCGAGCGGCGGCACGAGGCCAAAGTTGACGTGCATGGGCTGGTAGCCCACCGTAGCCGGGTCGGTCGCATACCCCACGAGCGCGCCCAGGGCGCCCACGCGCGGCAGCTCGACGCCCGCGGCACCGATAGCCTCGGCATAGGTGTTGAGCGCGGCGAGCAGACCCGTCGCCACGGCCTCCATGTACCCCTCGGTACCGGTAATCTGGCCGGCAAGACGCACGCTCGTGCCGGGAACGGCAAAGGTGCCGTCGAGCACGTGCGGAGCATCGACAAAGGTGTTGCGGTGCATGACGCCGTAGCGGAAGAACTCGGCGTTCTCCAGGCCGGGAACCATATGGAAGACGCGCTTCTGTTCGCCGAAGGTCAGGTTGGTCTGGAAGCCAACCAAGTTATAGGCGGTCTTCTCCTTGTTCTCGGCGCGCAGCTGAATTGCCGCCCAGGGACGGCGACCAGTGCGCGGGTCGGTGAGCCCGACGGGCTTCATGGCGCCAAAGCGGATGGCATCCTTGCCCGTGCGCGCAACCTCCTCGGCAGGCTGGCAGGCCTGGAACAGGTCCCCGCCCTCAAAATCCTTGAGCACCACGCGATCGGCCGTAGTGAGCGCCTCGATAAAGGCCTCGTACTCTTCCTTGTTGAGCGGGGCGTTGAGATAGTCGCCACTCCCCTGTTCCTCGTAGCGCGACTGCGAGAACAGCACGTCCATATCAAGCGTGGAGGCATCGACGATCGGCGCGGCCGCGTCAAAGAACGCCAGGGCGTCACCACCGACGAGCTTCATGACCTCCTCACTCAATGCCGGCGAGCATAGGGGGCCCGCGGCGATAACCACATGGCCCTCGGGGATCTGGGTGACCTCACCGTGGACGACCTCGATATTGGGGCGGGCGGCAACCTCGGCCTCGACGAGCTCGGAAAACTTGACGCGGTCGACCGCCAGGGCGCCGCCAGCGGGAACGGCCGCACGATGAGCGCAGTCGAGCAGCACCGAGCCCATGCGCTCGAGCTCGGCCTTCAGCAGACCGGCGGCGGAATCGGGACGGGTCGACTTAAACGAATTGGAGCAGACGAGCTCCGCCAAGTGATCGGTATGATGGGCAGGAGAGCTCACCTGCGGGCGCATCTCGCACAGCTTTACGGCGAACCCGCGATCTGCCAGCTGAATCGCGCATTCCGATCCCGCCAGACCGCCACCGATAACCGTCACCTGATCAAACAGCATCTGCAAACACCTTTCTAATTGACACGTTTTCCATTGTGACCGAAGGGCGTCTGGGCGTGAAGGGCAAACTTGGAGGGCGCATACCTTCCATCCATCATGCGCTCGATGAGGCCCTCGAGTTCGAGCGAACCCAGAAGTTTGAGCACACCGACGGCATCGAGCGAGACGAGTGTGGCGATGTCTTCAACCTTGAGCGGCGAGGCGATGAGGGCATGCATCACGGCCCGCTGTGTGGGGTCAAGATCTGCGATACCGGGCTCATCGGGACGCGAGTAGCGCAGGGTACCGTAGATTCGAGAGATGGCCATCTCGATGGACTCCTCGTCGATGATGCAGCAGGCCCCGTTGGCAATGAGGTAGTTGGTACCACGCGACTCGGGTGACAAAATCGAACCCGGCACGGCAAGAAGCTCACGCCCCAGGTCCATGGCGGCCTCCGCCGTCGAGAACGTGCCCGAAGGCATGCCAGCCTCCGACACGAAGAGCGCCTGCGAAAGCGCGGCAATCACGCGATTGCGCCGCGGGAAGGCAAACTTACGTGGCCCCATACCCCACGGCGAGATGGACACGACCGCGCCGCCCGTATCGATCGTGCGCGCGATGAGCCCCGCACTCGAGCGCGGGTAGACCACGTCGGCGCCCGTACCCAACACCACGACGTGCCTGCCACCGGCGTTGACCGCGGCCCAACCCGAGGCCTGGTCGCAGCCGACCGCACCGCCCGAGACCACCGTCACCCCCGCTTCCACGGCAACCTTGGCCGCAAGCTCAGCTACGGCAAGACCGTACGGCGAGGCCTTGCGAGCGCCGATGATGGAGAGCGCCGGCGTCGAAAGCACCTCCGGGTCGCCACGCACGAACAGCGTCTGGGGAACATCAGAGAGCTCCAAAACGGCATCTGGATACAACGCATCACCGGGATGCAGCTCAAAAGTCTCCTCGGGCATTACTGATCCCTCCTTCCCTGGTACATCGCCGCCTCGAGCACATGGTCTTGCGTCACCCGCTCGCTTTCTGCGACATCGGCAATCGTGCGCGCGATGCGAACCAGACGCACGATGCCGCGTCCCGTGAGATGCGTGCGCTTCGACAGGCCGAGCACGCACGTTTCCGCCGCCTGATCAAGCGCAAAGGTCGATACAACACCATCGATAGAGCGGGACTCGGCAGCCTCGGCGTCGGCATCCGCATCGTCCATACGGGACTCGCGCCAGGCGCGAAAAGCCCTACCGCGGACAACGTAGTCGCGAAGCTCGGCCGACGACATGCCCTCGGCGCCCTCGATAATCACCTGCGGATCGGGGCGGGTCACGTCGATCATCAGGTCGATACGGTCGGCCAAAGGACCGCGCAGCTTGGACCGATAGCGCTCGACCATCGATGCCGAGCAGCGACACGGAACCTCGCGATCGCCCAAAAAGCCGCAGGGGCAGGGATTGCTCGCCGCGAGCAGCTGAAAGCGCGAGGGAAACGTAAAGGCGCCGTCGACGCGCACGATCCTGACATAGCCGCGCTCGATAGGCTGACGAAGCGTCTGCAGCACACCGGTGGGAAACTCGGCAAGCTCGTCCAAAAAGAGCACGCCGCCATGGGCAAGGCTGATCTCGCCCGGATGTACCGGGCGCCCTCCGCCAATAAGGCCCGCTGTCGAAATGCTGTGATGGGGGCTTCGAAACGGCCGATGCCCTGCAAGCAAGCCATCGATGTTCTCACCCAAGACCGAATGGATACACAGTGCCTCCTGCTGATCCTCAACGGAAAGCTCGGGCAAGATCCCCGTCATGCGACGCGCAAGCATGGTCTTGCCCGATCCCGGAGAGCCGATCATAAGCAAGCCCAGCTCCCCTGCCGCCGCAAGCGCTATGCCGCGCTTGGCGACCTCCTGCCCCAACACGTCGGCATAATCGAGCTCAGGCTCAAAGGTGGCCTCGAGCACTTCAGAATCCAGATAATGCCGAGCCGCCTCGCCCATACCGTGGGCAAGCTGCGACAGATGGTCGATAAAACCGCAGTCGACGCCCGCAAGCGGAACATGCTGGTCGGACCTACCGGCGATAAAAGACAGCCCCATGTCACGAGCCAGCAGCTGGAACGCCACCTCGCCCTTGACGGGGAGCACCGTGCCATCCAAGCCGAGCTCGCCGGCAATGAGGCAGCGGTCGAGATTATCGCGGGGAATCTGCCCGTCAGCTGCAAGCACCGCAATGGCTATCGGAAGGTCAAAACCGCTACCGGTCTTTCGGATATCCCCCGGCGCGAGATTGACCGTAATGCCCGAACGCGGAATCTCGAATCCGGCAGAGCGCATCGCGCAGCGAATGCGCCCACGCGACTCCATGACCTCCATACTCGGGATGCCAAGCATCTGGATGCCCGGGATGCCGCCCGCAAGCGATACCTCAACCGTGACGGGAATCGCCTCGACTCCACGGATACAGGCAGCGTGAACGGCAAAGGTTTCGAACGCCATCACGAAACCTGCCAATCGAACGCGTTGTACTGGTGCTCGATCTCGGCGATATGCCCGCCGCGAATGGTGACGCCCACGGCATCGAAGCGTATCGCCTTGAGCGGATAATGATCCATGAGATAACAACTCGCGATACGACGATAGCGCCGCTGCTTTTGGGCATTCACCGCTTCCTCGGGAAACACCCGCGTATCGCAATCCAGCGCAACCCGCCTGGTCTTGACCTCAGCCATCACCACCACATCGTCGAGCTCATCGAGCAGCACCAGGTCGGCCTCGCCCTCCGAGCATCGATAACCTTGTTCCAGCAATGCATAGCCGCGCTCGTTAAAGTAGTCGATCGCGATGAGCTCTCCCAGCATACCGAGCTCGCGAGGACTGAGTCCCTTGATAAACTCGGGCGTGATCGACCCGCAATCGAGCTCCCCCTCTTCCCAGCGTTCCTTGAGCTGCTGCGTCTTACTTAGTTTGCCTGCGGCACACATGAGGTCTCCTTTCCCGCTCCCTGCATTGCCTCGATAATGAGGGCAGGTTTCATGCGGGTAAGTACCGGAAGCAAACCAAAAGCAAACCAAATGCCAACAAAAGAGGGACCGCGCGCAACAATGGCGTTGCACACGGCCCCTACCAGCAGTTTTATGGAACCCTTAAGGTCCCTGTCTCCACAATTGGCCTAAAAAAGGCGCTCAGTCTGCAGAAAGTTTCCGCAAAAGCTCACACGATGCAGCGGAGAAAGACCATGTTTGCGAATGGCCTCGATGTGCTCGGGACTCGCATAGCCTTTCGATTCGGCCAAATGGTACTCGGGATACTCGGCATCGTACTCGACCATCATCTCGTCACGCGTGACCTTTGCCATGATGGATGCCGCGGCGATACAGGCGATCTTGGCATCGCCCTTGACCACGTCGCGCTCATGGGGCACGGCGCCCAGGGGGTTACCGTCCATAAGCACGCAATCGGGCTCAAGCCCCGTATCTGCCACCGCACCCGCGACAGCGGCTCGAATGGCGCGGGCCATGCCCATCTCATCGATATCCGCAGGAGCGATATGGCAAAAGCCGATAGCAGTCGCCACCTCGGCAATCTTCACCGAGAGCAGCTCGCGGCGCGCCGGCGTGAGCTTTTTGGAATCGTTGATGCCCCAGATGCGCGGCTCCATCGGAAGACACACGGCACACACGGTCAAGGGACCCGCTACCGAGCCACGGCCCACCTCGTCGACGCCCACGACCACGCCATCACCGCCGAGCTCATGCATAAGCTCGTACATGCCGTTGACGCGCTCGCGTTCGGAAAGTTCCTTGGCATGGCGCTTAAGGGCACGTTCGCAAGCCTTGATCACCTGCTGGCGCGGATCCTCGCGATAATGCTCCACGAGGGCGGGAATCTCCTCGAACGTGGCGCTCGCCAGCTCGCCGGCAACCTGCGATGCCGAAACCGAGCTCGTCATATTGGCCATACCAGGCCCTCCTTGCATGCAAATCAGATAAAAAGAAGGGCCACCCGAAGGTGACCCTTGTGTCCAAACGAGTGGACAGACGCTGCGATCTTCTTAGCGCTTCTCGGGGATGCGAGCAGCCTTGCCCACCTTGTCGCGGAGGTAGTACAGCTTGGCGCGACGGACGCGACCATGACGAACGACCTCGAGCTTGGCGATCTTGGGGCTGTGAAGCGGGAAGGTGCGCTCAACACCGACACCGAAGGAAATCTTGCGGACGGTGAAGGTCTCGCGGGCACCGGCGCCGGCCATGCGGATGACGTCGCCCTGGAAGACCTGGATGCGCTCGCGGTCGCCTTCCTTAATGCGGTAGTGAACCTTGACGTTGTCGGCGACGCGAACCTGAGGAATGTCCTCGCGGATCTGCTGACGCTCGATTGCGCGGATGTAATCCATGTGCAATTCCTTACTCTTCTAGAGGTGCCGTACCACCTTGGCCGGCACGTAGTTGAACAAACGTATTCGAGTATACACGCGCGGGTTTCTGCTGCAAGAACAATTTTTTACGCAGACAAAAAGACAAAACCCGCACATGATAACCGCCCGCCTCACGAATGAGACGGGCGGCGTGAAGGGGGCTACGCTAGGCGCCCAAACCCAAAACGTTAGGCGGAACGCTTGGCCTCGAGCTTGGCCTGAGCGGCAGCCAGGCGCGCGAGGGGCACACGATAGGGCGAGCAGGACACGTAGTCCACGTCGGCCACGTTAAACAGGCCCTTGATGGACTTGGGGTCGCCGCCGTGCTCGCCGCACACGCCAAAGTGCATGTCGGGATTGGTGGCGCGGCCCTTCTCGACGGCCAAGCGCACGAGCTCCAGCACCGCCGTGTCGATGGTCTCGAAGGGATTGTCCTTCAGGATCTTCTTGTGCATGTACAGCGGGATGTACTTGGCCTCGGCATCGTCTCGAGAGAAGCCGAAGGTCGTCTGCGTGAGGTCGTTGGTGCCAAAGCAGAAGAAGTCGGCGTGCTGCGCGATCTCGTCGGCAACCATGCAGGCACGCGGCAGCTCGAGCATCGTGCCCACGGGAATATTGAGCTCGACGCCCTCCTCGGCGGAAACCTCGGCGATCACGCGCTCGATGACCTCGCGAGTCTGAACGTGCTCGGCCGTAATGGAAACGAGCGGAACCATGATCTCGGGGCGCGGGTCGACGCCCTCCTTGATAAGTCGAGCAGCAGCCGTGGCCACGGCGCGAACCTGCATGAGCGGCAGATCGCTAAAGACGACGGACAGGCGCACACCGCGCAGGCCGAGCATGGGGTTCGACTCGACTATGCCGTCGATACGGCGCAGGCGGGCACGCAGGGCGGCAAGCTCTTCCTCGCTGGCGCCAGCGGCTTCCTTCTTGGTGATGGCGACCTCGAGCTCACGCGGATTATCCAGGAACTCGTGCAGCGGCGGATCGAGCAGGCGAACGACCACATCGCGACCGGACATGGTCTTGAACATCGCCAGGAAGTCCTCGGTCTGAACCTTGAGCAGGTCGGCGAGGGCCTGCTGCTTCACGGCCTCATCGTCGGACAGGATGAAGCTCTGGATGATGTTCTTGCGATCGCCCAGAAACATGTGCTCGGTGCGGCACAGGCCGATGGCCTCGGCGCCAAACTCGAGCGCGAGCTCTGCGTCCTCGGGATTGTCGGCGTTGACGCGCACATGGTTGGCGTGGCCACAGGTCTCGTCCAGACGGATCTCGTCGGCCCAGGACAGGATGGTGTCCAGGTCGCCGGTGAGCTCGGCGGAGACCAAATCGACAGCGCCATCGACGACGATGCCCTGGGTGCCGTCGATGGAGATGACATCGCCTTCGTGCAGCACACGATCGCTACCCTCGATGCGCACGACCTTTTCGGCGGCGTCGATGTGGAAGCGCTCAACGCCGCAGACGCAGGGCGTACCCATACCGCGAGCGATAACGGCGGCATGGCTCGTCTTGCCACCGTGGCTGGTCAGGATACCCTCGGCGGCGACCATGCCCTTCAGGTCATCGGGGTTGGTCTCCCAGCGAACCAAAATGACCTTGTGACCCTCGTTGGCGCGCGCGACGGCATCGTCGCTCGAGAACACGACCTCGCCCACGGCGGCACCAGGGCTGGCGTTGAGGCCGCATGCGAGCGCCTCGTACTTCTTGGAGGAGTCGAACTGCGGGTGCAGGAGCTGGTCGAGCTGCGCGGGGTCGATGCGGCTCACGGCCTCCTCACGGGTAATAAGGCCTTCCTCGACCATCTCGATAGCGATGCGCAGAGCGGCGGTTGCGGTACGCTTGCCCACGCGGGTCTGGAGCATCCAGAGCTTGCCCTGCTCGATGGTGAACTCGATGTCGCACATGTCGCGGTAGTGATCCTCAAGCGTCAGGAAGACACGCTCAAGCTCCTCACCTGCGGACTCGAGGCCCGGGGTGGTCTTGAGGTCGGCGATGGGCTCGGTGTTGCGGATGCCGGCGACGACGTCCTCGCCCTGGGCGTTGACCAGAAAGTCGCCGTAGAACTCCTTGGTGCCGTCGGCCGGGTTGCGCGTAAAAGCGACGCCGGTCGCAGAGGTCTCCCCCTTGTTGCCAAAGGCCATAGCCTGCACGTTGACGGCGGTGCCGAGCTCGTCAGAAATGCCATGCTGCTTGCGGTAGATGCAGGCGCGCTCGTTCATCCAACTACCAAAGACGGCCTGGATGGCAAGGCGCAGCTGAAGCTCCGGATCGTGCGGGAAGACGGGCTTGCCGTCCGCGACCTCGAGCTCGGGGTACACGGCGGCCTCGACGTTGTCGGAGAAAATGCCCTTGAAAGTCTCGACGAGCTCCTGCAGGTCCTCAGCCGAAAGCTCGGAATCAACGCGAACGCCGGCGACCAGGCGGGCCTGGGTCAGGGCATTCTCGAACAGGTCGGCGTCGACGCCCATGACGACGTTGGAGAACATCTGGATAAAGCGACGATAGCTGTCCCAGGCAAAGCGCGGGTTCTGCGTCTGGGCGATAAGGCCCTGGACGGAATCGTCGTTGAGGCCCAGGTTGAGGACCGTGTCCATCATGCCGGGCATGGAGAACGGAGCACCCGAGCGCACCGAGACGAGCAGCGGATCACGGGCGTCGCCGAGCTTCTTGCCGCAGCGGGCCTCGAGGTCGGCCTCGGCGGCAACGATCTCGTCGAGCGCGCCCACGGGCCACACGTTGCCGGCGCCAGAGTACTCGACGCAGGTCTGGCAGGTAATGGTAAAGCCACCGGGAACCGGCAGGCCGATGCGGCTCATCTCGGCAAGGTTTGCGCCTTTGCCGCCAAGCACGAAGTTCATGGACTTGTCGCCCTCGGTGACACAAGTGCCCTGGGCATCGGTTCCAAAACGGTAAACCCTCTTGCAATCGCTCACGATACTTCCCCTTCCATGCGCTCTCGCGCGCGACCGTGGTGACGAATCGACCCACCGGATGCGGGCCGTGAGGGAACTATACGGCGGGATTTGAACGGGCTTGAGCAGAGGATACGAGGTTTGGTAAACGTGCTAAAACTAGCGGTAAACGGTAGGTAAAGGTGGTTACCTTATGGAGATACCACTACAAGAAACTCGCAGGTCAAATGCAAGTTATTTGCTAAATCGCTTTATCAGTATCAGGTTTTTTAAGCTAATCCAATAAGCTAGCTTTGTTGGGTGCGGCGGGCGGCACGGCGGGCTCTTGCCTCTTGAATTTCTTCGAGGTGGGCAATGATCTCGGAGGCACTCTCCTCGATCGCCTTGCCGTCGGTGCGCACCACAAAGCAACCCAGACGTTTCATGAGGGCACGAGCCTCCTCGAGCTCGCCGCGCACGCTCTCGGGCTCGGCATAGGAGCCGGCGACGGCGCGGGCATAGTCGTCGCCCAGGCGGGTATCGCGAATCTCGGCAATCACATCGACGGTCGAAATCAGACCGAACAACCGCATCGGATCGACCTCGTAAATCGACTTGGGCGGCTCTATGCCCTGGGCCAACGGAACGTTGGCGACCTTGTAGCCCTGATAGGCCAAATACATCGACAGCGGCGTCTTGGACGTGCGGGATACACCCAGCAGCACGATATCTGCCCCCGAAAGGTCGTCGCAGCCGCGCCCATCATCGTGCTCAACGAAATACTCCATGGCCTCGATGCGATGGAAATAGCGGTCATCGGTCTTGTGAATCACACCCGCAACGCCCTTGGGAGGCACGCCAATAAGCGACGACAGCACGGCAAGCGTCGGGCCGATCAGGTCGACCGAGCGAATGTGCAGCATGCCCAGATAATCGAGCACGCGGGCGCGAAGCGCTGGGTCGACGATAGTGTGGAACACGGCAATATCGCGATGATCCGCATCGACGCGCGGACCCACAAACGACTTTACCTGCTCCACCGAGTTCACCTTGGGCAGGCGCAAGAGATGAAAAGCCCCTTCATCAAATTGCCCGGACGCCGCAAGCACCACCTCACAAGCGGTATCTCCAAGCGAGTCGGAGATAACGATAACGGTGGGACGAGCGGTGACCGGGCAATCCATGCGGGGCTCCTTTTGCGCTTATGCGCAGGCTAGCTTACTTTTTGCGGGCAAGCTCACCGATGTTGGCGATGCCGGAGAAAACGGCCTCGAAGCGGTTAAGCAGCTTAAGGCGATTATCGCGGAGCTGCTCGTCCTTGTCCATGACCATAACCTCGTCGAAGAAACGGTCGATGGGCGCGCGCAGGGCGGCGAGGGCGGCAAACGCGGAAGGATAATCCTCAGCGGCGAGAGCGGCATCGACGGCGGTCTGAGCGGCCTCGGAGGCGTCGGCAAGCGCAAGCTCGACCTCGCCCATCAGGGCGCGATCGTACTCCGCGCCCAGCTCGGGCTTGGAGATGTGCGCCGCGCGGGCGTAGGCGGTTGCAAGGTTGTCGAAGGTCTCGGCGTCGTTCTTGCGGGCCTCATCGAGGGCGGCGCAGCGGGCGAAGAAGACCGACGGGGCAATGATGTGCACCGCGGAAACGGCGGCAACGGTGTCGGCCGGGATCTTCTCGTCGCGGGCCATGCTCACCAAACGGCCGTGGAAGAAGTCGCGAACCTGCTGGGCGACCTCGGCGGCGTCGAACTCAATGCCCTGCTCGCTATAGAGCTCGAGCGCAAAGTCGATGAGCGACGTGGGGTCGATCGGCAGACGGTCGCGCAGGATATTGATGATGCCGATGGCGGCACGACGCAGCGCGTACGGGTCGGAAGAGCCGGTCGGGGGCTCGCCGATGGCAAAGATGCCGGCAATGGTATCGAGCTTGTCGGCGCAAGCCACGATGCAGCCAGCGGTGCCCTCGGGTAGCTCGTCGCCGGCAAAGCGGGGACGATAGTGATCGCGAATAGCGTGAGCGACCTCGTCGTTCTCCCCCCTCGCGCTGGCGTAGTAACCGCCCATCACACCCTGCTGGCTCGTGAACTCGACAACAGCGTTGGACACCAGGTCGGCCTTGCACAGGTGAGCGGCGCGGCCGGCATCGGCGGCCAGGTGGGCACCCAGGTGAGCCTCACGGGCAATAGCGAGCGCAAGCTGCTCAATACGCTCGGACTTGGCGAGCACACTGCCGAGCTTCTCCTGGAAGGCGACCTTGGCCAGACGCTCGCGGAACTCGTCGAGGGAGATCTTCAGATCCTCCTCGTAGAAGAACTTGGCGTCGTCCAGGCGGGCGCGCACGACACGCTCGTTGCCGTCGATCACGCGCTCGGCATTCTCGGGCTTACTGTTGGAGACGACCACGAACTCACGCGTCAGCTTGCCCTCGCCGTCATAGATCGGGAAGTAGCGCTGGTTGGTGAGCATAGACTCGCAGATGATCTCGTGCGGCACCTTGAGGAACTCCTCATCGAAGGTACCGACGAGCACCGTCGGCCACTCGCAGAGGTTGATGACCTCCTCAAAGACCTTCTTGGGCGTATCGACGTGGCAGCCGGGGCGCGCAGCCTCGACCTCGGCGATACCGGCAAGGATGGCCTCACGACGGCGCTCGGCAGAAAGCACGCCGGCGTCCTCGAGCACCTGCTCGTAAACAGCGGGGCTGGCGACCACATGGTCACCGGGACCAAGCACGCGGTGGCCGCGCGTGGTGTTGCCACTCGTCACATCGGCAAAGGACACGGGCACGACATCCCCGCCCAAAAGGCAGCAGATCCAGCGGACCGGACGCACGAACGTGGCGTGCTCGTGGCCCCAGCGCTGAGAGCGGTAGTTGGGCCACTGCAGGCCGGCGATGGTCTTCTCGCACAGGGCCGTCAGAATCGGGGTGGCCGGGGCGGAAGGAATGTTCTTCTCGGCAAATACGTACTCACGGCCGTCGGTGTCCTCGCGACGGACCAGATCCTCGGCAGCCACACCGCACTTGCGGGCGAAGCCCTGGGCGGCCTTGGTGGCGTTACCGTCGGCATCGAAGGCGATGTTGGCCGCGGGACCGCGCTTGACCTCGTGAACCTCATCGGTCGCGGTGGCAACGTTGGCCACGAGCGCAGCCAAACGACGCGGGCTCGAGATCACACGGACCTCGCCATGGGCCAGACCGGCCTCGTCGAGGCCCTTGGCGATCATGGTACCGAGCTGCTTGACGGCATTGTTCAGCGGTGCGGAGGGCATTTCCTCCGTACCGATCTCAAACAGGAAATCCTTAGCGTCTGCCATGGCTTACGCCACCTCGCCTTCCTGGTCGGCATTCTCGTTGACTCCGGCGACCTCGGCCATATAGGCCTCGCAGCACGCCTTGGCGACGGCGCGGACGCGCAGGATGTAGTTAGCACGCTCGACCGCGGACAGCGCACCGCGAGCATCGAGCAGGTTGAAGGCATGGCTGCACTTCATGACGCAGTCGTAAGCGGGCAGCGGCAGCTTGCGCTCAAGGCAGGAGTGGCACTCGGCCTCGTAGTCGTCAAACTTCTGACGCATCATCTCGACGTTAGCGACCTCAAAGTTGTAAGCGCTAAACTCGCGCTCGTTCTCCAGGAACACGTCGCCATAGGTCATCGGCGTGCCATCGGGCAGATAGCTCCAAACCAGGTCGTAGACGGAGTTGACGCCCTGGGCGTACATGGCGATGCGCTCCAGACCATAGGTGATCTCAACGGGCACGGGATCGACCTCGATGCCGCCCACCTGCTGGAAGTACGTAAACTGCGTGACCTCCATGCCGTTGAGCCAGACCTCCCAGCCAAGGCCCCAGGCGCCCAGGGTCGGGCTCTCCCAGTCATCCTCGACAAAACGGACGTCATGGTCGTTGGGGTCCAGGCCGATAGCGGCAAGAGACCCCAGGTAAAGCTCCTGGGCGTTGACCGGCGACGGCTTGATGAGCACCTGGAACTGATAGTAGTGCTGCATGCGGTTGGGATTCTCGCCGTAACGGCCGTCGGCAGGACGGCGGCAAGGCTGAGCGTAGCAGGTGCGCCACTCGGCGGGGCCGAGCGAGCGCAGCGTGGTCGCGGTGTGGAAGGTACCGGCACCGACCTCGGAGTCATAGGGCTGCATAATGACGCAGCCCTGCTCGCCCCAGTACTGCTGGAGGCGCAGGATGATGTCTTGGAAGGAAAGCGATGAAGCGTTCATGCCTCTAATATCCCCTCGTCGAAACGATTACACGGTTAGGTACTGTACTATAGCGGTTTTTAGTCGATAGTGCCGATGCGGTTGAGCGGCCAGTAGCGCACAAGCGCCACGGCGATCAAATCAGAGCGATCGACGGGACCAAAGTAGCGCGAGTCGGCAGAGTTTTCGCGGTTGTCGCCCATCACCCACACGCACCCGTCGGGAACGGTGTAGGGATAGCTTACCTGAGCGCCGGGAGCTTGGACCGAAAGCGGCCAGCTCATGCCGGTCGTATAGCCCTCGTCGAGCGCTTGGCCGTCAACGACCACCTTGCCGTCCTGAAGGTCGACCGTCTGGCCGGCCGTGGCAATAACACGCTTGACGAGAACATCATGCTCGGAGGTGCCATCGGGGTTGTGGAACACCACAATATCGCCTTGGCTGACGGGCTGGCCGAGCTCAAGGCTCACCTTTTGCGCCAGGATCTGGTCGCCGATCTCGATCGTGGACTCCATGGAGCCGGTGGGCACCACAAAGGGTTCGACCACAAACGAGCGAATCAAAAAGGTAGCGACCAGTGCGATCGCGACGACCGCGATCCACTCAAACGCACCCTTTAGCACGGAATGCTGCGAAGGAACCATTCTCACTCCTCGCTCTGCGAATACGACGCGTCCAGAATCTCTTGCGCGTATGCGCGCTCCTCGGGCGTAAGCCGCGCCGTCTCGATCAGGTCGGGACGCCAGCGGCAGGTGCGCTCGATGGCATTCTTACGGCGCCAGGCGTCAACCTTCGCATGGTCGCCGCTCACGAGCACCGGCGGCACACCCTCGCCGTTGAACTCGGCGGGACGGGTGTACTGTGCGTACTCGAGCAGGCCACCGTCCTCGGCAGTCGAGAACGACTCATCGACGTTGCTCATCTCGTCACCAAGGGCGCCGGGAATCAGGCGTACGACGGCATCGGCAACGACCATAGCGGGAAGTTCGCCGCCCGTGAGCACATAGTCGCCGATCGACAGGCGCTCGTCGGCATACGCATATGCACGTTCGTCGACGCCCTCGTAGCGGCTGCATACAAACAGCAGACGCTCGCTTTTGAGCAGGCGCTCGGCCACATGCTGCGTAAAGGGCTCGCCGCAGGGGGTAAAGAACACCACGGTGGGCTTGGGACCCTCGGAGCTGATGGCCTCGATGGCCTCGGCGATAGGCTCGACCTTCATGAGCATGCCCTGCCCGCCGCCGTACGGCTCGTCATCGATGGTACGATGGCGGTCGTGCGTCCAGTCGCGCAGGTTATAGGCCTTAAAATCAAAAAGGCCGGCCTTGCGGGCGCGGCCCAAGATCGATGTGGACATGACGGGCTCAAACATCTCGGGAAAGACCGAAAGGGTCTCGATCAGCATGTTATCCTCCCTACTTGTCCATATCGATCAAACCGTCCATAACGCGGACGGAAATTGTCCCCTGATCGGGAAGATCGAGCACAACCTGCTCGATCACGGGAATCAGCACCTCGCCGTACCGATTGCCCTCGACAACCCAAACATCGTTGGCGGGCGTCGACATGATCTCGACGATCGTACCGAGCAAACCGAAGCGCTCGTCGACCACCTCGCGACCCATCAGGTCGGTATAGGCGGCGTCGAGCGAATCGAGCTCAAAATCGTCACGATTTGCCAGCACGTAGCATCCCGTGATGCCCTCGGCGGCCGTCAAGTCGTCAATGCCCTCAAACGAGACCAGATCGCCATCGCCCGTATCGGTGACGGATACGACCGTGCAAAAACGGTCGCGCTTGAGCGCCGGCGGCGTCAAGGCGACGCGCATACCCGGCGTCAATACAGAAGGAAGCCCCCGCAGCGGCTGCGCGAGGACCTCCCCCTTCCTTCCGTGCGGCTTGACCACACGGGCGATGTTTTTGTACTGGGACCTCAAGGTCCTAGCCCAGAACCTCTACCTCGACTGCAGTGTCGAGGCGAGCGGCCAGTGCACGGGCGAGCGTACGAATGGCCTTGATGGTACGGCCACGACGGCCGATGACCTTAGCGACGTCATCCTCGGCAACAGAAACCTCAATCGTGGAGGCGTCGTCACCATCGATGACCTCGAGGCTCACGGAATCCGGGTCGTCGACGATCTGAACAACGAGATATTCGACGAGATCGGCGATGCGATCTGAGAGCATTGCCTCACCCTCGAGCTGTGCAGCGTCAACCTCAGGCACGATTTACTCCTCGGCGCCCTCAGCGGCCTCAGCGGCAGCCTTAGCGGCCTCGGCCTCTTTGGCGAGCTGCTTCTTGGACTTCTTGACGACGGTCTCGGTCTTCTCGCCCTCGTTGGCGGCCTTGACCAGAGCAGCGACAGCGTCGGTGAGCTGAGCGCCCTTGGACTGCCAGTCAGCGATCTTCTCGAGGTCGAGGTTGATGGTCTTGGGGGCGGTCATCGGGTTGTAGCGGCCAACCTCCTCGATGATACGACCGTCACGCGGGGCGCGGGAATCGGCGGCGACGACACGGTAGTACGGACGCTTCTTAGCGCCGTGACGAGCAAGGCGAATCTTGACTGCCAAAGGAAACTCCTCCAACCAAGCAGCTTTAGGCTGCAACTACAAACAAACAGTTGAACATAATACGCCATCGACGCGGGCAGGTGAAGTCCGTGAGACCAACTTCTTCGGTGTAGTCGAAGGCAAATCCATATCTTAGACAAGAATTCGCGATTTGCAAGCACATCCACGCACCCCACATGAGCTGCGCGGTATACTCATGCCATGAAAAGACGCGAACATACATACGGTTATGAAGATGCTGCGGGCGTCACGCCGCCGCCCTGGACGGGACCGGCGGTGGGCCTCATGGATCTCGATGCGTTTTTTGCGAGCGTGGAGATGCTCGATCATCCCGAGTGGCGCGGCAAGCCGCTCATCGTGGGCGGCGATGCCGATTCCCGCGGCGTCGTGTCCACCTGCTCATACGAGGCACGTCGCTTTGGCGTGCACTCTGCCATGCCCTCGGCCGAGGCACGGCGCCTCTGTCCGCAGGCCATTTGGACGCATGGGCATTTCGATCGCTACCACGAGGTCAGCGCTCAGGTCATGGCGATTCTCGCCGACGAGACCCCGCGCGTTGAGCGCGTATCCATCGACGAGGCCTTTATCGACATCACGCCAGGTCGCTTTGCACCCGAGGACCCGCTGCTGGTTGCACGGCGCATCAGTGATCGTGTGGCGGCGCTGGGGGTGACCTGCTCCATTGGCGTGGGCTGTAACAAGACGGTCGCAAAGATCGCAAGCGAGCGGGACAAGCCATTTGGGCTGACCATCGTGCGCCCTGGAACCGAGCAGCGCTTTTTGGCAGCGCTGCCGGTATCTGCCATGAGCGGCATCGGGCGCTCGGCAGAAGAGCGACTGCGCCGCATGCGCATCTACACGCTCGGCGAGCTATCCCGCGCACCGAAATCCACCTTGGCCTCTATTTTTGGCATCAACGGCGAACGCATGCGCCAGCGTGCGCTGGGACTCGAACTCTCCGAAGTCACGAGCCTCGATGAAGAGCGCGAGGTCAAGTCGGTCAGCAATGAACGCACCTTTGCGAAAGATTTAACTGAGCGTGGGGACATCGAAGCGGCGATTGCGCTATTGGGAGAGTCAGTGGGACGCCGTCTGCGCCGTCAGGGACTAACGGGCGCCACGGTGACGCTCAAACTCAAGTATTCGTATGGAAGCGGTCGCTCGGCACAGCGCCGGCTGCCCCATCCGACCGACGATGAGAACATCTTCGTGGCAGTGGCGCTCGAACTGCTCGACAACATCTGGCAGGAAGGGATGCATGTGCGCCTGGCGGGCGTCGGCATGAGCGACTTCGACCATCAGGGCGGTATCCAGACCGACCTGTTCTGCGAAATCGACGACCGCGGAGCCCAATCCAGCGACCGTCGCGACCTCTCGGTCGCCATCGACGCCGTCCGAGACAAGTTCGGCGACACCGCTCTCTCCTTCGGCCGCCAATCCCGCTTCAACGATTAGTCCCTATGGCAAAAAGAAAACCGGGCAGCTGCAAGTAGTGCAACTGCCCGGCATACGGCAGAGGGTAGCTAAAAAAGCCCCGTCCCAAATGAGCTACTAGAGGAGGTCGAGGGGAAGCTGGGGGGGGCGTCGCCCCAGAGCTTTTCGAGGCGGTAGAACTCGCGCGCCTCGGGAGTGAAGACGTGGACGACAACCGAACCGTAGTCCATGAGCATCCAGGTCTTCTGCTCGCGGCCCTCGATGGAAAACGGGTGCTCGCCGCAAGCCTCGGCGACCTTCTCCTCAATCTCGTCGACAATCGAATCGACCTGGCGGTTGTTGGTGCCGGTAGCGAGAACAAAGTAGTCGCACACATCAGAAAGCTCAGTCAGGTCGAGCACCTGAACGTCCTCGCCTTTCTTGTCGTAGGCGGCCTGCGCGGCGGCGCGGGCGACATCCTCGGCGGCGACACCGCTCGCGGACAGCGAGGCGGCAGTGCGGTCGGACGTGGCAGCGAAACTCTTGTGCTCCACACCTTCAAGAATCTGCTCGTCGGTCATGGTCTCGTCGGCCATGGAATACCTCTTTCTAGACAGCCCGAGCTAGCGCAGCTGGGCGTAATGGTTGTAAATCGTAATAGCCGTGGGATAAAGATAACGCCCGGTCTGGATCACATAGACCAGACCCTGCGCAAAACAGGAGAAGAACAACTCGTCGAGCGAGGACTTCCCCACCATCTTGCGCAGCGCATGGGCATAATCGCCGTGGCGGTTGGGTTCGATGGCATCGGCCACAAAGACCACCATATCGAGCGGCGTCATGTCGCAAGCGCCCACGGTGTGACGGTCGACAGCCTGAAAGACCGCCGGCGACAGCTCGGGAAAAAGCTGCGGAAGCTCATAGGCGGCAACCGGGCCATGCAAAAGCGGCGTCGCGGCAGACGGAGAGCCGGCAATCTTAATGCCATAATGCAGAGCGCGCGTGACCAGCTCGTCGTCGGAGAGCACCTTATCCCAGTCATGGATCAGGCCGGCGGCAGCGGCATCAAAGCGGTCGACACCGTACACCTCGGCTAGGTGCAGCGCAGTCTCGGCAACCCCGAGCGAATGCACGTAACGCTTACGCTTATCCTTCATGCGCACATCGAGCAACTCGTGGATACGCGTCAAGAGCGCGCGTTCGTCGCCCTCAAACTGATCTTCTACCGACAACGTTCTCCCCCATCAATCAAAATCGTCTTGCCCAAGATCGGCATACAGGCCGCGTTTACGGATATAGCCGAGCACGGACTCGCTCGTAAGATAGCGCACGCTCATGCCGCGAGCAACCCGCTTGCGAATGTTGGTCGAGCTAATCGCCAGCGCCGGAATCTGGATATACCGCACGTCAAACGGCAGGCCCGACTCTTTGATTCGCGCGCGAGCAGTATCGATATCAAAGCCCGGTCGCGTCGCCGCAATAAAGGTTGCCAGTTCGGCAATCTCATCTGCATTGTGCCAGGTCACAATATCGATAATCGCATCGGCACCCGTAATAAAGTAAAGCTTCACCTGTGTCGGGTAAAACTCGCGAAGGGCACGCAGCGTATCGGCTGTGTAGGTGACACCGGCACGATCGATCTCGAAGCGGCTTGCCAAAAAGGCCGGGTTCGCGGCGGTCGCGAGGACCGTCATGGCATAACGGTCCTCAGCAGGCGTCACCGGTTTGTCGAGCTTGAAGGCAGGAGAGCCGGCCGGCATAAAGAGCACGGCATCCAAGTCAAGGGACTCACGCGCCTGCTCGGCAGTAACCAAGTGCCCGTAATGAATCGGGTCAAAGGTGCCGCCCATAATGCCAAGCCGAAACTCGTGCCCATCCTTGATGGGAAGTTCAGGCAATCCGATTCCACCGCGCAGCGACATGACTTACTCGCCCTCCGGGGTCTCAACGTCTTCCGCAGCAGCAGCGTCATCGGTGCCGTCAATGGCATCCACCGCGTCGACAGCCTCCAAGCTATCATCGGCGACGTCAACGAGCTCGACGGCGACGTCCTCGCTACCGTCCTCGAGCTCGTCCTCGTAATCCGAGAAGTCCTCGGCGCCCTCAAAGTCAAAGGCGCGCTGGCAAATGCGAACCTCGTCGCCGGCACGGCAGCCGGCCTTTTCGAGCGCATCGTCAACACCCATGCGGGAAAACTTATGCTGCAGGTAGATGACGGCTTCCTCGTTTTCCCAGTCGGTCTGGATAACCATGCGCTCGATGGCGCGGCCGACCACGCGGAAGGCGCCGGGCTCTTCCTGGACGATACGGAACCGCTTCTCGCGCTGGAGGCGGCGACGCTCCCACTCATCATCGCGAAGATCGACCGGCTCGTCAGAGACCGCCAGCTCGGCGCGAAGCTTAGCCACCTGCTCGCCCACGGCAAGCATCAGCGTGTTGAGACCGGCACCCGTCACAGCGGACACGGCAAAGAACATATGGCCATCGTCGAGCGCCGCACGCTTAAGGTCGGCAATCTTGTCGGCCGTGCCCGGCGCATCGCACTTGTTGGCGACGACGATCTGCGGGCGCTCCGAAAGCTCGGCACCATACTGCTCGAGCTCACGGTTAATAATGCGATAGTCCTCGACTGGATCGCGATCCTCAAATCCGCCCGTCATGTCAACGACATGAATGATCAAGGCCGTACGCTCAATGTGGCGCAGGAACTGATGGCCCAGGCCACGCCCCTCGCTCGCGCCCTCGATAAGACCCGGGACATCGGCGACGACATAGGAGTACTCGCCGGCTCGCACCATACCCAGATTAGGCACAAGCGTGGTGAAGGGGTAGTCGGCGATCTTGGGACGGGCAGCGCTCATGCGCGCGATGAGCGAGGACTTGCCCACCGAGGGAAAGCCCACAAGTGCGGCATCGGCCATAAGCTTCATCTCGAGCTCAATCCAGTGTTCCTCAGCAGGCTCGCCGAGCTGGGCAAAGGCCGGAGCGCGACGCACTGACGTCACAAAGTGGGTGTTGCCCAGACCGCCGGCACCACCGGGCGCCACGACAACGCGCTCACCGTCGTGCACCAGGTCGGCAATCTCGAACATCGGGGTCTGCGTCTCGGGGTCGAGCTCGCGAACTACGGTGCCCATGGGGACCTTCAAAATGAGGTCCTCGCCGCTCTTGCCGTTGCGGC
>CAUFWM010000013.1 GCA_959596505.1 uncultured Collinsella sp. | reverse complement strand
CATGTTTGCTTCTACCTTTCGTACGTGTCTGCCTCCCATTACGGCAGACGATTTCCTATAAAAAGGGCGCGACCCTAGGGTGTAAGCCCTATGAGGCCGCGCCCTTCTTTAGACGCTCAACGAGCTATTCGCTAAAAGCTAAATTAAGCAACGAACTTCTCGAAGTACTTGATGGTGCGGACCATCTGAGAGGTGTAGGAGTTCTCGTTGTCGTACCAAGAGGTGACCTGAACGAGGGTCTGGCCGTTGCCGAGGTCAGAGCACATGGTCTGAGTGGCGTCGAAGATGGAGCCGTGGGTCTCGCCGACGATGTCGCGGGAGACGATCTGGTCCTCGTTGTAGGCGAAGGTATCGGGGATGGTCTCGGCGTAGGCCTTCATGGCAGCGTTGACCTCGTCGACGGTGACCTTCTTGTCAACGACGGCGTAGAGGTTGGTCAGCGAGCCGGTCGGCGTCGGGACGCGCTGGGCGGCACCGATGAGCTTGCCGTTGAGCTCGGGGAGAACCAGGCCGATGGCCTTGGCAGCGCCCGTGGTGTTCGGGACGATGTTCTCGGAGCAGGCGCGGGAGCGACGGAAGTTGCCCTTGCGCTGCGGGCCGTCGAGCGGCATCTGGTCGCCGGTGAAGGCGTGGATGGTGGTCATGATGCCGGACACGATGGGAGCGAAGTCGTTCAGGCCCTTGGCCATCGGGGCGAGGCAGTTGGTGGTGCAGGAAGCAGCGGAGATGATGTTATCCTCAGCGGTCAGCGTCTCATGGTTGACGTTGTACACGATGGTGGGCAGATCGCTGCCGGCCGGAGCGGAGATGACGACCTTCTTGGCGCCAGCGTTGATGTGGGCCTGAGCCTTAGCCTTGCTGGTGTAGAAGCCGGTGCACTCGAGAACGACGTCGACGTCGAGGTCGCCCCAAGGCAGGTTGTTGGCGTCGGCCTCCTTGTAGATCTTGATCTCCTTGCCGTCAACGGTGATGGAATCCTCGCCAGCGACGACCTCGTGATCGCGAGCATAGTTGCCCTGCGTGGAGTCGTACTTCAGCAGGTAAGCGAGCATATCGGGAGAGGTGAGGTCGTTGATAGCGACGATCTCGGAGCCCTCATGACCGAACATCTGGCGGAAGGCCAGACGACCGATGCGACCGAAGCCGTTAATAGCAACCTTTACTGCCATTGTGTCTCCTTTCGTAAGGCCCCCGCAAGCTACAGCGCCTGCCGTTGAGGCCCACAAACTAACCACTCGCCTAATATACCTTTTTTTTGGCTTGAATTTCACGAGAATGCTCGAAATTGAAAATCAAATTTGCGTTAAAACGCTTTAACGTATAAAACAGCAGTTAAACCACCATAAAAGCTATTGCGTTAAACTACCCGCTTGCTTCAATGAGCTTTTCAAGGCGCAAAACACGGTGATACAAGGCCGACTTCGACAAAGGAGGGTCGGCCATTTCCCCCAAATCTCGCAGTGAGAGATCGGGGTAACGCTCGCGTAAGTCACAAAAAACTGCCAGAGCGTCCGGCAGCGTTTCGCGCAAACCGCGCCGATCAAGCTCATCGATGAGCGCAAGCTGATGTTGGGCGGCACCGGCACTTCTGGTCTGGTTGGCAAGCTCTGCGTTCACGCGACGATTCACGTCGTTCTTCACCAGCTTAACCGCGCGGGCCTCTTCAATCTCGGCAACGCTGCGCTTGGCGCCAATCAGCTGTAACAGACGTTTAATCTCCTCGGCACTCTTGATGTACACGGCATACGAGCCGCGACGCGCATTGACGCGGGCGTGAACTCCAATCTGCTCCAGAAGGTCGCAAAGTCCCTTTGCATACTCCTCGCCCTGAACCGCGATCTCCAAATGAAAATCGCCACGCGGGTCGGCAACAAAGCCTCCGGCAATCAGCGCACCGCGAATATAGGCGAGCCTGCAGCAAGGACGGGCGACGATGTGGCGCGGCACACCCGCGACGAGCCCTCCCCTACGGTCGAGAATGCCCAGCAGCACCAGAGCCTTATCCAAATCGGGCTGATCGGGCAAGGTGATGAGATAGTTTCGTACCTTGTGCAGGACCGACTTACGAACCGTGAATTCGGTCTTGAGCTTAAGGATACGATGCGTCAGCGCAATCATCGTGCGCGCCACAGCACCCGTCTCGGTCGCGACCGTCAAGCGGTACCGTCCCGAGCCCGCCAGCGAAAGCGTGCCGCTCACACGCGTTAGCGCAGCAAGCGTCGACAAATCGCAGTATTCGCATTCTGGTTCGCAGCGCGCAAGCTCGTCACGCACCTCAGCGGTAAACGACATGTAAACCTATGCCTTCGTGTTGGCACGCGACAGGTCACGGTGGGAGATGCTCACATGATACTGAGCACCCTCCAGGTAGCGGGCCGTGGCCTCGGCAATGGCGACGCTACGGTGCTGTCCGCCTGTGCAGCCGATAGCAATGGAAAGCTGCGGCTTGCCCTCTGCGATATAACCCGGCATGACCGTATCGAGCAGCTGAGTCCAGGCCTTCCAGAACTCCTGGGTCTTGGGGTGGTCCAAGACAAAATCGGAGACCTTCTTATCGAGACCGGTCATGGTGCGCATCTCGGGATCGTAGAAAGGATTGGGCAAGAAGCGAACATCGATCATGATATCCGCCTCGATGGGCATGCCATGCTTAAAGCCAAACGAGAACACGTGGACATCCATAAGCTGCTGGTCGGACAGCTCGGAAAAAGCCATGCGCAGCTTGTTGCGCAAGGCAGAAGTGCGCAAGCGGCTCGTGTCGATAATCATATCGGCTCGATCGCGAACGCCCTGCAGCTGCAGACGTTCACGCTGAATAGCGTCGGCCGTGGTCTCCCCCGGCTTTGCAATGGGATGGCGACGACGGTTTTCGCTATACCGGCGAATCAGCACCTCGTCAGACGCCTCGAGAAACACAATGTCACAGCTCATCTCGCGCTCCTCGAGTGCGGCAACGGCATCGAGCAGCTCATCGAACAAGCCCTGGCTGCGCAGGTCGCAGGTGACGGCAAGATGCCTGCCCACGCCCGTATTGATGCCGACGAGTTCGGCAAGCTGGGCGATCAGACGCGGAGGCAAGTTGTCGATGCAAAAGTAGCCCATGTCCTCGAACACATGCATGGCCTGCGTTCGGCCCGATCCGGACATTCCGGTGATGATGACGATATCGGGGATGCGCTCCGAGCGCTCCGCCGCATCCATGGCATCTCCCTTTTGCATGTGCTGCCTCCCAAAAACAAGCGCGGGACCCGGCCAGCGGATCCCGCGCGATCAATTGCCTTTATTGAGTATACCGCCCCAAGCGGATACGAGGCCTGTCTTACGCCTCAAGCGCAGCCTTGAACCAACTTGTAATACTCGTGGGGTGCGTGATGGCGGTGCCGACGACAACGGCCCAGGCGCCAGCATCGATCGCGGCGCGGGCCTCCTCGGGCGTGTGCACGCGACCCTCACAAATGATGGGAAAGCCGGGGAATTCCTCGGTCGCCTGACGCAGGAGCGGCAGGTCGGGACCATCGGCCATGGTGCAGTCGATGGCGGCGACACCGTGAGAGAGTGTGGTAGATACCAGGTCGAAGCCCATATCAACCGCACGGCGAATGTCCTCGATGGTGGCACAATCCGCCATCAGGAGCACACCCTCCTCGTGCAGCGGGCGGAAGGTATCCTCGACCGTCTTGCCATCGGGACGCGGACGATCGGTAGCGTCGATTGCCACGATATCGGCACCGGCAGCAACGCAGGCGCGGGCGTGACGCAGCGTCGGCGTGATGTAAACGCCCTCATGCCCATCCTTCCACAGGCCGATAACAGGAACCTCACAGCGACCCTTAATGGCGGCAATGTCGGCAAGGCCCTGGCAGCGAATGGCGGCGGCGCCGCCGAGTTCGCAAGCGCGAGACATTTGAGCCATGGTCTCGGGCGTACGAAGCGGCTCGCCCATATACGCCTGAACGCTCACGACGAGCTTACCCTTCAGGGATTGAATCAAAGGATCGACGGTCATGTCCGACTCAACCTTTCTCAAAACAGCCTTCTGAGACACCGCACCTTGACGTTCAAACCGTCGCTCGCGTACCGAAGTACGCTTCGCTCCTCTTTCACGTCAATCTGCGGCACCTCAGAAGGCGCACTTGGTAGTTATGTTTACTTCAACGACGCAAGAAGGTGTTCGGCGGCACCGATAAGCGGCGCGTCGCCCTCCAGAGACCCGATGAGAATCGGCGTGTCCTGGAGCGGATCGAGCGCCTGGCTGGCATAGCCCTCGTGCACCGAATCCTTCCACGTCTGCGAACGCCAATCGGGACCCTGGTGAATCACACCTCCCGAAAGCACGATGACCTCGGGATCCAAGATGTTGGCAAGCGAGCCCAAGCTGGCGCCCAGCGCAAAGCCGGCGTCATGGATGACCTCGGTCGCCTTTGCGTCGCCCGCACGGCACAGGTCGTTCACATCGCGACCGACCGAAGGACGGCTGGGGTCAACTCGACCGAAGCGCTCGTCGTACATACGGCCAATCGAGGTGCCCGAGGCTACCGACTCAAGATGGCCAGAACGCCCGCAGGCGCAGGGAATTCCGGCAGCAGCCGAGCACTCGATATGGCCCATATGGCCGGCAGCACCATGGAAGCCCTGCATCACGCGGCCGTTCTCGACATATGCGCCGCCGATGCCCGTGCCGATGCCCAGACACAAGACGGAGAACTTGCCCTTACCGACGCCCCAGTGGGCCTCGCCCAGAGCATGAGCCTGCACGTCGCCCACAACGGCAACGGGAAGACCAAGGTCCTCGCGCAGACGCGGCCCCAACTGAACACCGGACCAGCCGGGCATAATCTCGTTGGCATACGCGATGGCGCCCGTCTTGGGATCGACGACGCCGGCGGCACCGATACCGACACCGAGGACCTCGACATCGGGATTCGCCTCAAGAGCGGCCTTGATGGACGCCTCGATGCGCTGGAAGACAGCCTCGCCGCCCTCCTGGGCCTCGGTAGGAACCTCGGCCTCAAATACGGGATGGGGCACGCTGCCGTCAGCCGGATACTCCATAATGGCAGTCGCAATCTTGGTGCCGCCGATATCGACGGAGCAAACGTACTTGTTCTCCATGTCGCTCTCCTTAGGAGATAAAAACAACTACAGGAAATGCGCCGTCAGGCTAGCCGTCACAGCGCAGTAAAGGTTATCCAGGTGCCCGAGATCGCCGAGAAACCGTGTGGCCATTGACCTAATGGGTCATGGCCACACGGTTGAACGGCGAGGTCGGGTGCCTGGGAAAGCTTTACAGGAGACCGTTGTCCTGGAGGACCTTCTTAATCGCCTCGACGTTCTCGCCAGTCATGGCCTTCACCGGGCGCGGCATGGTCGGGCTGTCGAAGATGCCCATGAGGTTCATAGCGGTCTTGAAAGCGCCGACGCCACCGGCATAGCCCTGGACGCCCGAGGTGACATCCCAGATGTGCGAAATCTCATTGAGGCGATCCTGCTCGGCCTTGACGGTAGCCCAGTCACCAGCCTGAGCGGCCTTCCACTGACGAACGTAGCCCTCGGGCTCAACGTTGGCGAGGCCCGGAACGGAACCGTCGGCGCCACCGAGATAGGCACCGTCGACGACGACCTCATGGCCGGTAAGGATGCTCATCGGATGGCCGTTCTTCTCGTTCTCCTGAATGAGGTAGCGGAACGAGATGTCATCGCCCGAGGAATCCTTGACGCCAGCCAGGACGCCCTCGGCGCCGAGCTTAGCAAGGAGCTTCCAGGGGAGCTTGGTGTGGACGCACACGGGGATGTCGTAGGCGAAGATGGGCAGGTCGAGTTCCTCGTGAAGGATGCGGAAGTGCTCCTCGACCTCGGTCATGCCCTGCAGGGCATAGAACGGGCAGGTGGCGACGAGCGCATCGGCGCCCAGCTCCTGAGCGACCTTGCCGTGCTCGATCATGCGCTCGGTCTCGGTGTCGATGATGCCGACCAGAACGGGAACGCGGTGGTCGACGATACGGACGGCCTCTGCGACAATCTGGCGACGGCGCTCGTCGGTGGAGAAGACGACCTCGCCCGAGGAGCCCAGGAAGAACAGGCCATCGACGCCGGCATCGATCATGCGGTTGATGCTGCGCTCAAAGGAGGCAACGTCGAGCTGGTGGTCTTCGGTATCGGGAACAACGACGGGAGGGATAACGCCGGTGAATTTCTGAGTTGCCACAAGAATCTCCTTAGTTGTCTGGCGGGCAGCCCTATGCCGCCCACTCTTGTTGGCGGTGTCCAGGCCGTCTAGGCCAAAGAACACGAATAGAACGTTTGGTTAAAGAAGTCGACGACTTCGTTTTCGAACGCATTGATGCGCTCGTGAGCGTATTTGGCATAGATGTTATGCCTCCGGTCACACTCAAGACCGTTGAATACGGCAAACTGGCCCTTGGGATCACTCACGGTATCCATGAGCGATGTGCCCATGAGCACCGAGCCACGAACCCGAGGCGACAGCGTCTCGAGACCGCTGGGAAGCGGATTGGCAAGCGCCGTGCAGGCAAGGCCCCGCTCGTCCAGAGCAGAAACCGCCAGCGCGACACCGCCGCCAAGGCCCTCGCCCCATGCAAAGATGCGGTCGGGATCCATGCCATCAAGGTTGCGCGCAACCTTCGCCAACGCGCAGCCCCAACGGACACGCTCGACAAAAGCAGGCGAGGTAATCCCCTGCTGCAGATCGCTGGATCCAATAGTCTCATCGTCCAGCGCAAGCACGGCATATCCCATGGCGGCAAACCGCGTCATGTGATGCCATCCCCGCACGGGTCGGTCGATGTCATGGAACATCAGACACAGCGGAACAAGCTCGGATCTTCGGGCGCAACCAGAGGGCTCAATCAAACGGCCGTGCACGACATACCCGCCGAGCTCAAAGGAAACCTCGGAGTAGCGCGCGCACGGATTGGCGAAATCAATCGCCGTAACGGTCAGCCCGCAAACCTCAAGGTCCGAAGCGGCTGTCTCCAACTCGGAAACATCCGCAGAAGCATCGCCGCGCCAATCCCGGAAATCAGAGAGCCTTGACGAAACCGTCCCAGCAATTCCCGCAAGCTCGGGGACAATCAGCTCATCGATATTGCTCTCGCACTTAGACATGAGCCTCCCCTCCCTTGCAGAAAAATGGAATGATCAGATCGTCAAAATCCTGAATCTCCTCGTGACCGAAGCCTTCAAAGAACTCATGACGCTTTTCACAGGTCAGGTTGTTGTAGACTGCAAACTGCGTCGCCGGAGGACAGACGATATCGGCTGTGCCCGTGCCAAACAGCACGGGGCATTTGACTATGGGGGCAAAGTTCTTGGAATCGAAGTACGCCAGCTTGGCATAGGCCTCGTCAATACGAGTCGAGTCCTCGTCAAACCAGCGAGACCAATAGCGCAGACCCTCGTAGGCAATGTCGTCGGCATCCAAATCCCAGACCAGGCGGAAATCCGACAGGAAGGGATAGAGGATGGCGGCGCGATTGATAAGCTCGCTGTTAAGCGCACAGGTCGCAATGCCCAAACCGCCGCCCTGCGATGCGCCGTTCACAAATACACGGGCAAGATCGATGCCCTCGAGCTCACGAACAATACGGCAAAGAATGCGGATATCTTGGTGCAAGCGGACATAGTAGAGGTTGGCCGGGTCGCCGTCGATACCGGCGACGATGTGGCCCGCGACCGTCGTGCCCTCAAATCCACCAATGTCCTCGGAGGGACCTCCTTGGCCGGGGCAGTCGAGGGCGATGAGTGCAATGCCCATGCCCGCAAACGACGCCTGCTCAAACCAGCTGCGGCTTGCACCCGGATACCCATGGAACTGAAGTACCAATGGCACGGGCTCGTCCGAGACAGGTTTAAGGTACTTGGCGTGCAGGCGAGCGCCGCACATGCCGGTATACCAGAGATCGAAAAGCTGGCAGGTCACGGCATCGGTGACCGATGCCGCCTCGATCGCATAGTCAAGCCCGACGGCGTCAGCCTCGGCCATGCGATCCTTCCAAAAGAGATCGAAATCTGATGGACGGGACATAGCGCCTCGATATTCACCAAATTGATGTTGTAGCTCCTGAGCACTTGGCATGGCTCGTGAACCCAACCTTTCGAAATCGCAACGGAGGTGCGCCCGGCAAGGGAACCGGGCGCACGGGAGGGAAAGCGAAGTTACTCGCCGAGCTTGGGATGCAGCAGCGACGGCGCAGCGCCGAGCAGCATCTTAGTGTAGGGGTCTCGAGGATGCTGGAAAACCTGCTTGGCCTCGCCCTGCTCGACGATCTTGCCGCCATTCATGACGATGATGTCGTCGGAAATATAGCGGACCGTCTGGATGTCATGGCTGATGAACACCATAGCCAGGCCGAGTTCCTTCTTAAGGTCGGTCAGCAGGTTGAGAATCTGCGCGCGGACCGAAACGTCCAGAGCCGAGGTGGGCTCGTCGGCGATGATGGCATCGGGGTTCAGCGACAGGGCACGGGCAATTGCGACGCGCTGGCGCTGGCCGCCCGAAAGCTGGCCGGGAAGAACCTCGGCGGCGGAGGAGGGCAGACCGGTGAGCTCCAAGAGCTCCTTGACGCGCTTCTCCTGCTCGGCCTCGGTACCCAGGTTGTGGACGCGCATGGGGTCGAGCAGTTGCTCGCGAACGACCATGCGGGGGTTGAGCGCCGTGGCCGGGTTCTGGAACACGACCGAGATGACGCGACCCATGTGGCGACGGTCCTCGGCGGTACGCTTGGTGACGTCCTTGCCCTTAAAGTAGACCTTGCCGCTCGTGGGGGCCTGCAGGCCGCACATGACGTTAGCCGTGGTGGACTTTCCGCAACCGGACTCGCCGACGATGCCGATGGTCTGTCCGGGCATGAGCTTAATCGTTACACCCTGGACGGCGTGAACCAGGTTGGGGTGCAGAATCGAGCCGGTACGGGTCCTAAAGGTGACGTGGACGTCATCAAGGAAGATGATCGGCTCGACGCCGTTGACTGCGGTCTCGCTCATCTACATCACCTCCGCGTGAGGGGTCAAACCATTTGCCTTGAGCACCTCGTCGGGGAGCTCGGAATAGAAGTGCTCGGTGCCGGGCACGCGCTTGAAGACCGGACGGGTGTCCAGGCCAATGCGCGGATGGCTCGAGCGGGGCGCGAAGCGATCGCCCTTGGGGAAATCGCGCGGGCTCGGAACGGCGCCGGGCACCTGGTGCAGGCGGCCCGAACCGCTCTCGATGGACAGGACGGAACCCAGAAGGCCGCGGGTGTACTCGTGAATCGGGTTGGTGAGCAGCTCCTTGGTGGGCGCCTGCTCAATAACCTGGCCGGCGTACATAACCGTGATGTTGTGGGCGACCTCGGCGACCAGCGCCAGGTCGTGCGAAACGAAGATCATGGCAAAGCCGAGCTTGGCCTGAAGGTCGTTGAGCAGCTTGATGACCTGCTTCTGGACCGTAACGTCCAGAGCGGTCGTGGGCTCGTCGCAGATAACCAGCTTGGGGTCGCGGGTAAGGGCCATAGCGATCAGAACGCGCTGACGCTGACCACCGGAAAGCTCATGCGGATAGCTCTCGAGCGTACGCTTGGGGTCGAGGCCCACGAGCTCCAGGAGCTCCTCGGCGCTACGGGTGCCGCCGCGCTTGGTGAGCTGCTTCATCTGGGCGGAAATGAGCATGGAGGGGTTGAGCGAGGACAGGGCGTCCTGATAGACCATGGCGATATCGGTACCGCGCAGGCCGAACCACTCCTTCTTGCTCATCTTGAGCAGGTCGCGGCCCTCCCAGAGAACCTCGCCGGAAAGATGCTCGTCATCGTCGGTCAGGCCCATGATGGCCAGCGTGGTGATGGACTTACCGCAGCCGGACTCGCCTACCAGGCCCATGGTCTGGCCGGGACGGACGTCAAAGTTAACGTGGTCGACGACGTTGATATCACCGTGGTGCTCAAACTGGATGCAGAAATCGCGGACCGAAAGGATCGGCTCAACGGACTCATCGGGCACATGGCGGTCGTTACGCTTGAGCTCGACATCGCGCAGTGCGCCAAGACGGGCGGACAGGGACTGAGCCTGCTCCTTGTAGGCACGAACGGGGTCGGAAACCAGCAGGTCGGCCTCGCGGCGCTTGGAGGAATCGGTCGGATCCAGGGCGGCGGAGGGAGCAGCGGCCATGGCGTCGGTAATGCCCTCGGAGAGGATGTTGAGCGCCAGGCAGGTGATCATGATGGCCAGGCCCGGGAACAGTGCCTGCCACCAACGGCCAGCGAGCACGCCACCGCGTGCGTCGGCGAGAATGTTGCCCCAGGTAGCGGTGGGCTCCTGGATGCCGGCGCCGATGAAGGTCAGCGAGGCCTCGAAGATAATGGCGTCGGCGACCAGGGTAACGGTGAAGACCATAATCGGAGCGATGCAGTTACGCAGAACATGCTTGATCAGAATCCACGGAGCCTTGGCGCCGGACACGATGACCGCGCGGACATAGTCCTCACCGTACTCGGACACGATGTTGGCGCGCACGATACGGGCGATCTGCGGGGTGTACATAAAGCCGATCGCAAAGATGATCGACGGCACGGAATTGCCCAGGATGGAAACGAAAACGGCTGCGAGGGCGATACCCGGGATGGACATGATGATGTCCAGGATACGCATGATCGCCTCAGAGATAGACTTGCGCGAAACCGCTGCAAGAGCGCCGACAACGGAACCACAGACCAAAGCCATGGCGGTAGCACCAAAGCCGATAATCAGCGAGTAACGTCCGCCGTAGAGCATGCGCGACAGAATGTCGCGACCCTTATCGTCGGTACCGAAGATAAATCCGTTGCCGGGAGCCTGGCGAGCCGTAAAGATCTCGACCGGGCTATAGGGGGCAAGAAGGGGCGCCAAAATCGCAGTCAGGGCGACCAGCACCAGCACGACGGCGGCAATCTTAGAAGACAGCGTCATCTTCTTCCAGCCACCGAGCTTGAGCCCCTTGGAGGCAGCCTTCTCGAGCTGCTCGGTTTGCTTCTCTCGAATCTTTACCATAATCTACACCGTCCTGATGCGCGGGTTGATGAGCAGGTAGAGCATGTCAACCACGATGTTGATGATGATGAAGGCAAGAGCAACGACGATAACGACGCCCTGAACCAGGTTCGCCTCGTTGCCCTGAACGCCCTGCAGAATCGCAGTGCCCATGCCGGGGAGGTTGAAGATAACCTCGATGACGACGGCGCCGCCCATGAGGTAGCCGATCTTAAGACCGAGGGTGGTGACCGGGGTGATCAGCGCATTGCGAAGAACGTTGATGCCGACGACGACCTTCTCGGGAACGCCGGCGCCACGAGCCATACGGACATAGTCCTTGTCGAGCTCCTCGACCATGGCGGTACGCACGATACGAGTCATCTGGCCCGTCAGCGGAAATGCCAAGGCGATAGCGGGCATGATCATACGTCCCAGATAGCCAACCGGATTCGTGGTGAAGTGAGGCAGAGCACCCGATGCCGGGAGCACCTTAAGGTAGGAAGAGAACAGCAGGATCAACAGAACGGCAAGCCAGAACGACGGGGTTGCCAAGCCGGCGATGGAAAAGACGCGGATCACTTGGTCCGGCCATTTGTCGCGATACAGTGCCGCGATGACGCCGAGCAAAAACGAAACGACCGCACCGATGGCAAGACCGATGAAGGTCAGCTGCATCGTGACGGGCAGGGCCGTGGAGATGCGCTTGGCAACGGAGTTGCGGGCAGCGCCGTAGGTACCCATGTCGCCATGAATCAAATCGCCCATATAGCGCACGTAGCGCACAGGCCAGGGGTCGTCCAGACCATACTTCTCATGGTACTCGGCAACCGCCTCGGGCGAGGCACCGTCACCCAACGCCGTGTAGGCGGGGTCGGTCTTGGAGAACGACATAAGGAAGAACACCAGGACGGTGACGCCCAATGCCATGATCGGCAGCGCCACAAGACGCCTTCCAATCAAACGTAGCAAGTTGTTCACGTTCTCTCCCCTTTCTTTTGTCGGTAGGACCAACTGGTATATGAGTACGGATACTCATTACAAGACCCGAGCGACATCGTTGCCGCCCGGGTCTTTGTTTCAACTATGAGGATACGGTCCCAACGGCCGACATCCTGCATACAGACTCAAGCGAGTCTTACGCCTTGACGGTCGCAACGCCCCTGAAGGACATGCTCGTCGTGCCGATGCCCTTGAAGCCGTCGAGAGCCTCGCCGTTGGGCGCGGTGGACGGATCGTCCCAGGAAGCGGAGACGGTCTTGACGTGGACAACGGGGTACAGAACGGCGTTGTCGGCGATGATGTCGAAGCACTCGTTCCACTTCTTCTGCTGCTCGTCGCCCTCGGCGGCAAGAGCCTCGTCCATGAGACCGTGAAGCTTCTGCCACTCAGCGGACTCCTTCCACGGGCAACGGGTCTGCATCCAGACGTTGTCGCCATACCACCAGTTGAGCAGCAGGTCGGGGTCAGCGCCGAAGCAGGAAGGATCGCCAGGGGCAAGGAGGATATCGTAGGCCTCGCCGCCGTCGATGGCAGCGTAGGTGGCCGGCGAGGTATCGGTCTGGATGGTCACCTCAAAGCCGAGAGCGTCGAGGTCGTTCTTGACCTGGGCGGCCATGCCCTTGATCTGCTCGTTGTCGGTGGTGCGCAGGGTGATGGCACCCGGGGTGATGCCGGACTCCTCGATGAGCTTCTTAGCCTTCTTGGCGTCGGTCTTGTACACCGTGGAAGCCTCATGATAATTGGTGAAGCTCTTGGGCAGGTAGCAGCTGGCAGCGGTGGCAAGGCCGGCAAAGGTGTTGCTGACCATCTTCTCGGTGTCGAGCGCATACATGACAGCCTGACGGACCTTGACGTTGTTCCAAGGCTCCTTGGCGACGTTGAACATGATGAAGCGGGTGCCGAAACCCTGAACGTTATCGATCTTGCAGCCGGCGCTCTCGAGCTGGTCGACGGCGTCAGCGGTAACGAGCTCCATAACGAGCGTGGAGCCCTCCTGCTGAGCGGTAACGCGAGCGGTGGGGTCGGTCAGGATGCTGTACTGGATCTTCTTATCCTCGGCAGCATACTCACCGTTGTACTCGGGGTTGGGAACCAGGGTGATCTCGGTATCGGAGATAGAGTCGTACATCCAGGGGCCGGAGCCGATCGGCTGCTTGGCGCGATCCTCCTCGGTCTGGGTGGCCGGGGTAACGCGGATGATGGCAAGACGATCCTTGAGCAGAGAGAAGTTGGGGACCTTGGTCTTGACCGTCACGGTGCTGGCGTCCTTAGCCTCGATGGACTCGAAGGGCTGGAAGAACGGAGCATAGGTAGCGGAAGCGGCGCAAGCGGTGTAGGAGGCAACGACATCGTCAGCGGTGACCTCGGTGCCATCGGAGAACTTGGCGCCCTTGCGGATGGTAACCTCGAAAGTGGTGTCGTCCACAGACTTGGGGTCGTCGGTGGCGAGCTCGTTGAAGGTGCTGTAGTCGTGGTAATCGATGCCGTAGAGGCCCTCGACGACGTGCCAGTTAGCACCCAGGCCCACAGCGGAGCCGGTGCTGGCGGGGTCGAAGCTGGACGGAGCGTAAGCGGAACCAGCGGTGATCACGCCGCCGCCACGGTTGGCGGAATCGGTGGAACCGGAAGCGGAACCCTCGTCGCTAGAGCTGCCACCGCAGCCGGTGAGACCAAGCCCTGCGACAGCAGCGACGCTGCCGGTGAGGCCGAGGAACGAACGCCTGGACATACCCTTGTTGATGATGGCCATGTCTTCTCCTATCAATAGAGAATCTTACCCGGGAGCACCTAGACTTGCCCCCGCGCAACTTGCGGACGATATATACCTTACCTACCGACAAACCCAACTTGGGTGCCGCGCTCGGCGACCGATACATACATACGCTTGAACGGTATTTACTACCGTTCACCGAATTCATTGACAAACGATTCGACAGACAGTATGTATCGACGAGGTGAGATATCAGTCTTCGTCAACCCGCAGGATAGCAGGGTTATTCACCATGGCTAGTCAAACGTTTTAGCGTTAATAAAACCCGAAATCAGCAGGTAATCGCCGCGAAATAAATGATTGAAAATCAGCCAATCATGTATATCAGTTGTTTAGAAGCGCGTTTAGTTTTCGGAACGGCTGGCCGATGCTTGGGCGCGCTCGGCATTCCATGCAACAAGTGCCTCGTGGACCGCTTTGGCGACATCGGCCGGAACGCCTCGAACTTCCGCAATCTCCTGCTCGCTTGCCGCGCGCAAACGCTTCATCGAGCCAAAATGGCGCATAATGGCACGTTTTCTGGTGGGTCCCACGCCCGGAACGTCGTCAAGCACCGAAACCGTCATAGCCTTATCGCGCAACTCGCGATGGAACGTAATCGCAAATCGGTGGGATTCATCGCGAACCTGCTTGATCAGATAAAGCGAAGCGGAGCCGGTCGGCAGCACGACGGGGGTCTCGTCCCACGGCACGAAAACTTCCTCATCGGCCTTTGCCAAGCCACAAACTGGTATATCGAGGCCAAGCGCCTCAAGTTGCTTAATTGCAGCGGTCAATTGCGGTTTGCCGCCATCGACAACGAGCAAATCGGGGCGCGAGCCAAAGCGCTCGTCCGCCATGCGCTCGGGAGCATAGCGACGCCCCAGAACCTCGGACATCGATACGAAGTCGTTCGCCTCGTCCAATTCGGCCTGAATTTTAAAGCGACGATACTGGCCCTTGTCGGCACGGCCGTTGGTAAATACCACCATCGAAGCGACGGTAAAGGTGCCGTGCAACGTCGAGATATCGAAGCACTCGATGCGCAACGGCGGCGCAGGCAGCGCCAGCGCGCTTTCGAGCTCCAGGAGCGCCTGATTAGTGCGATCGTCAGCATACCCCGTGCGCATCATGTAGCGCATGAGGGCATGGCGCGCATTTTTGGAAGCCATATCGAGCAGGCGGTGCTTTTCGCCGCGCTGCGGCCTATGGAGATGGCAAGAGCGTTCGCGCTTGCCCGCAAGCCACTCCCCCAACGCTTCGGCGTCCTCAAGCTCGACAGAGAGATTGATCTCGGCTGGAATATCAGCCGTCTCGTCGTAATAGCGCTTAAGAAAGCCCGATTGAAGCTCTTCCTCGTCGACATCCAGGCCTTTATCGAGGATGAACTCACAAGTTCGAACCGTTCGGCCCTCGCGAACGACAAAGACACAGGCGGCAGAGATAGTCTCTTCGCGATAGAAGCCGATGACGTCGATATCGACGCTCGATGGAAAAACGACCTGTTGGCGATCGTCCAGGCCCCTAATGACTTCCAGGCGACGCTTGACGCGCGCCGCACGCTCAAAATCGAGCGTCTCGGCTGCCTCCGTCATCTCGGACGTAAGCTCGTCAACGACATCCTTGCGATGGCCCGACAAGAAACGTTCGACACGTTTGACGTTCTTGGCATAGTCGGCAGGGGAAATCGCGCCGATGCATGCGCCCGGCCCGCGCCCGACATGGTAGTCAAAGCAGGGACGCCCGTTTTGCGCGCAAATCATATTGACGATGTCTTCTTCGCCCTTATGAGATTCGACGATGCGGCGGCAGCGGCGCCATTCCGCACAGGATGCCGAGCAAATAGGAATAACCTTGCGTAGCGTATCGATGGTCTCACGCGCCGCACGGCTATCGGTATAGGGGCCAAAATAGCGCGTTCCCGGTTTATGACGCTCTCGCGTGTATTTAATAGCCGGAAACAAGTCGCTCTTGGTAATGGCGATAAAGGGATAGCTTTTATCGTCTTTGAGATCGACGTTAAAGTACGGATGGTACTGGCCAATCAGATTGCGCTCGAGCACCAATGCCTCGTGCTCGGTCTCCACCACGATATAGTCGAAGCTCGCCACCAGCTGCATCATGAGCGGGATCTTTTGACGCTCGTCCTGCAGCGTCACGTATTGACGCATACGGGCACGCAGGTTTTTTGCCTTGCCCACATAGATGACATCACCCTTGGCATCTTTCCAAAGGTAGCAGCCGGGTTGCGTGGGAACGCGCGAAACCTGCTCGGCAAGTGTTGGAATGTTGTCGTGACCTGCCACGCGCACCTACTTGCGACGAAGCAGCGCCGAGACCTCGGGCATCTTAAAGACGAAGGCAAGACCAAAAGTTACAGCGAGCGAGACGACGCCTGCAACACAAACGTAGCCCAGGGGAATGAGGATCGAGCTGCCAAGCGCTCCGACAAAGTGCTCAAGTGCCCACATGACGCCGGCGCCCGCGGCAGCGCCCAAGCCACCGAACAGTAGGCCGAAGAAACCGCCATGCAGGATAGACTTGACCTGAAGGCCATGCAGACGACGGCGCAGCCACCACAGTGAGCATCCGACCAAGACCACGTAGTCAACGACGTACGAAAGCGCAATTGCCGGCATACCGTAGCCCAGCACCACGCCAAACAGCAGCACAGAACCGGCCTGGCCGATAGCGGAGTACAGGCAATAGCGGCTATAAGGTTTCATATCGAGCAGGGCCGAGAAGCTCTTCTGCATCAGCACGACCACGCCGTAGAGCGGCAGGGAAAGTGCCAGATAGATAAGGAACTCCGACACCAGCGCCACACCGGATTCATCGAACTTGCCGGCGCAGTAGATCATGTTGAGCGGACGGGCGAAGACGATCAGATACATCGCAAACGGAATCAGGAAGAAGAGCATCTGGGCGACACCGCGCGAAATGCCCGTGCGGACGCTGTCGTAATCCTTCTCCTGCGCATCGTGAGAGAGTTCGGTATAGAGTGCCGTCGAAAGCGAGGCGGCGATCAGCGCATAGGGCAATGTGTACCACAGGCGCGCATATGCGATGACGGAAGGGCCGGTCTCGGGCTGCACCACCAGCGCGGCGGCATTGGTAATGGAGGTCGAGACAAACATGCACACCGTGGCGAGCAGCGTCGGGATACCAAGCGCGATCGTCTGTCGCAGCGCGGGATCCTTAAAGTCGATATGGATATGAGGATGCACGCCATGCTTGCCAAGCGCGGGAATCTGGCAGGCCATCTGGACAAAGACGCCGAGGGTCGTACCAACTGCGATCAAGATAATACCGGCCTGCTCGCCAAATTGTGCAGACACGGGAGCAAAGCCCATAAAGCTGGCGATGACGATGACATTGTTGAGAACCGGGGCAAACGTCGACCAGAAATAGTCGCGGTGTGCGTTGAGAACGCCCGAGAACACCGAGCCCAAGCCATAAAACAGAATTTGAATAGCAAAGAAGCGGAACATGAACGCAGCGGTATCCATGCTGCCGCCATCGCCCGAAAGGAACGACTGCGTCCAAATAAAGCCGGGAGCAAACACGGTGCCCAGCAGCGAGATACCGCCCAGCAGCAGAAGCAGAATACCAAGCAGGTTGCCGACATACTCGTTCGATGCCTCGCGACCCTGCTCGCGCCTCACACCCATATACACCGGCAAAAACGCCGTAACGAGCATGCCGCCCATCACGAGCTCGTAGAGCATGTTGGGCAGGTTGTTGGCAACCTGATAGGAGGACGAGAGCAGCGACATACCGATGGCGGCCGCCATGGCCCACGTGCGGATAAACCCGGTGACACGCGACACGATGGTCAGCACGGTCATAAGGCCAGCAGAACGACCAACCGTGGAGTAGTCCGACGAACCCATATCGTCTACGTCGTCCTGAGAGTCCTCATAAACCTCATCTTGTGGCGGCAAATCGTCCACGACGGCAAAGGAGCCGGTCATCGCAAAGGGATCGTCAACCAAAACGGCGTCATCAGCAGGTGCGGCGTCATCGCTGTTCAGCATGTTGTTACCGGATACGGCATCATCATCGAATATGGCATGGTCGCCAAACACCGTGTCAACTTCATTGGCGGCGACGGTTCGGGCAGAAAACGACAGAGGGTCCCAGTCGTCATCACCGTCGATGGCCACGCCCTCGACGGGATCGGTCGAACCAAGCGGCGACCATTCGTCATCCGAAAGAAGCGGTTCGCCATCATCATGAGCCGTGGGCTTGGCGGAATGAGCGGCAGGAGCGCTCTGCGGTGTGCTCTTTCCCTGGGCTGCCATCAAAAACACCGCCGTCTCATCGGGACGCGGCTCACGAGGAGCCTCGGAGGCGATCGGCATCACGCTGGCGCTCGATTGAGCGGCGGCCAAAAAGACAGCCGTCTCATCGGGACGAGCCGAAGAAAGAACCGTACGGGGAAGTGCCGTGCCGGCACCGGCGGCACGCAAGTACACGGCCGTCTCGCCCGGGTCAGCGGCAGCGGACCAGGCGTTTCGAATCTCGTTATCGAACGAAGCGGCCTCGGGCGCGGGCGTCTGAGGAGCCGACCCTTTTGCAAAGTGAGCTCCGCGCTTTGATTCTTCCTGCGGCATCGCTCAGTCCTCTCTCGTGATCGGGGCAACCGTCGCCCCGCAAAATGCAACTAAGTCATCGGGAGCAAGCTCAAGCTGATAGCCGCGCTTGCCACCCGAGATAAAAATGGTATCCCAAAGGACGCATGTCTCATCGATCAGAGTCCGGAAGCGTTTTTTCATACCGACCGGACTGCAACCGCCGCGGACATACCCCGTCGCGGCAAGCAAATCTTTGACATGCATCATGGTCAGCGACTTTTCGCCTGCGGCGCGCGCGGCGGCCTTGAGGTCGAGCTCGTCGGCAACGGGAATGCAGCACACGGCATGGTCGTTGGACGGCGTCGTGCAGACCAGGGTCTTAAATCCCTGACCGGGCTCCTCGCCAAGCTGCTCGGAAATCGCGACGCCCAGCCCCGACGATTCGTCGTCATCGTCTTCGTACGTATGGAGAACATAGGGGATGCCGGCGCTTTCCAGCTCACGCATGGCGTTGGTCTTTGGCGTCTTCACGGCCTTCGGCATGGCATATCCTTTCCCTCATATAAGAACGCAATTTTTAAGTATATGTCCATTTGCGCGGCATACGCTATCTCGACAAAGAGAGCGCCACCGAATCGCAAGGAATCGGCGGCGCTCATGTTTCAAAAACACCTATGTATTAGGCATCGAGTTGCGCTTGACGCTCCTTATCGCGTTTGAGCAACGGCGCCAAGAACTTGCCGGTATAGCTCTGCGGGCATGCCGCAACCTGCTCTGGCGTACCCGAGACCACGACAGTTCCGCCACCGTTGCCACCCTCGGGACCCATATCGATCAGACGGTCGGCGACCTTGATGACATCGAGGTTGTGCTCGATCACCAACACCGTATTGCCCGCATCGACTAGACGCTGCAACACATCAAGTAACTGGCGAACGTCCTCAAAATGAAGACCGGTCGTAGGCTCGTCCAAAATATAGAACGTCTTACCCGTCTGACGGCGATGAAGCTCCTTGGCGAGCTTTACGCGCTGCGCCTCACCACCCGAGAGCGTCGTGGCGGGCTGGCCCAAGCTCACATAACCTAGGCCGACGTCATACAGGGTTTGAAGCTTTCGCTTGATCTGCGGAATATTCCCAAAGAAAGCCAGTGCCTCGGCCACGCTCATGTCAAGTACGTCCGAGATAGTCTTGCCACGATAGGTAACCTCGAGCGTCTCGCGGTTATAGCGCTTGCCGCCACAAGCCTCGCAGGGAACATAAATATCGGGAAGAAAGTGCATCTCAATCTTGATCTGGCCGTCGCCCTTGCACGCCTCGCAGCGTCCGCCGCTCACATTAAAGGAGAAGCGTCCCGGCGAGTAGCCACGCGCCTTCGACTCCGGCGTGCTCGCAAACAGCGCGCGCAGATCATCCCACAGGCCAATATAGGTCGCAGGGTTCGAACGCGGCGTGCGACCGATCGGCGACTGGTCAATGTCGATCACCTTATCGATGCACTCGATGCCCTCAATCTTCTTGTACGGACCCACGGGACGCGTCGAACGGTGGATGGCATTCGTAAGCGCGGGCGCAATCGTATCGGTGACCAGGGAGCTCTTGCCCGATCCCGAAACACCGGTAACGACTGTGAGCGTACCGAACTCAATCTTGGCGGTAACGTTTTTGAGGTTGTTGGCGCGGGCGCCCGTGATCTTAAGGCAGCCGCGGCCGGGCTTGCGGCGCTCGTCTGGCACGCGGATCATCCGCTTGCCGGTCAAATAAGCACCCGTCATGGAATCGGGGCACGCCATGATATCGGCAGGCGTTCCCGCGGCGACCACGTGCCCGCCGTTGACGCCCGCGCCTGGCCCCATATCGATCACATAGTCGGCAGCGCGAATCGTGTCCTCATCGTGTTCAACGACGATAACGGTGTTGCCGATATCGCGCAGGCGCTCGAGTGTCTTAATCAGCCGCTCGTTGTCGCGCTGGTGAAGACCAATCGAAGGCTCGTCCAGAATATAGAGAACGCCCATGAGGCCCGCACCGATCTGCGTAGCCAGGCGAATGCGCTGCGCCTCACCGCCGGAAAGCGTCGCCGAAGCACGATCGAGCGTCAGATAATCAAGGCCGACATCAACCAGAAAACGCAAGCGTTCCAGGATTTCCTTGACGATACGACCGCCGATGAATTGTTGACGCTCGGTGAGCTCAAGGTCCTCAAAAAACTCGAGCGACTCGCGGCACGACAGGCAACAAACCTCATAAATGGACTTGCCGCCCACGGTGACGGCGAGCATCTCGGGGCGCAGGCGAGCACCATGGCAGCTCGAACACGGCTCCTCGCGAATGTACTTCTCCAGGCGCGCCTTAGTGTTCTCGTTGGTCGTCTCGGTATAGCGCTCGTACAGGATATTGCGCACGCCCGAAAACTTGGTGTCCCACTGGCTGCGACGACCGTCGAGCTTTTGATAGTCCACCGAAATCTTCTTGTCGCCCATGCCATCCAAAAATGCACGGCGCACTCGCGGAGGTAGGTCTTCCCACGGTGTATCCGCGCTCACCTTAAAGTGCTTACAGACCGCGGCGAAGATCTGGGGGTAGTAGTTCGAATTGCCGAACAGGCTTCCAAAGACCCCATCGGCAATCGACTTCGACGGGTCCTCAATCAGCGCCTCGGCATCGACCGTTTTCTTAAAGCCCAGACCATCGCACTCGGGACACGCACCATAGGGCGCGTTGAACGAAAAGTCGCGGGGTTGTAGGTCGTCGATGGAGTGCCCGTGCTCCGGGCACGCCAGAGCCAACGAATACTCCAGCAGCTCGCCCTCGGTTCCCTCGGGAGCATCGCGATCGGGCAGCATGTACACGTTCACATTGCCGTGTGCCAAGGCAGTCGCCTGTTCAACCGACTCGGCGATACGGCCCAGAGAGTTTTCCCGAATCACGATGCGGTCGACTACGACCTCGATATCGTGCTTGAACTTTTTGTCCAGATCGATGGGGTCGTCGAGCGAGCGTACTTCGCCGTCGACACGCACGCGGCTAAAGCCCTCAGCCCGAAGATCCTCGAACAATTTTGCGTACTCGCCTTTGCGCCCGCGCACCACCGGTGCCAGCACAAACGCACGACGACCCTCTCCCGCTGCCAGGACCTTATCGGCGACCTGGTCGGTGGTCTGGCGTTCGATAACGCGACCGCACTCGGGGCAGTGTGGCGTGCCCACGCGTGCAAAAAGCAAGCGAAGGTAGTCATAAATCTCAGTTACAGTACCCACCGTCGAGCGCGGATTCTTGGACGTCGTCTTCTGATCGATCGAGACGGCCGGCGAAAGGCCGTCGATCGAGTCTAGATCGGGCTTGTCCATCTGGCCTAAAAACTGGCGCGCATAACTCGACAGGCTTTCCACGTAGCGACGCTGACCCTCGGCATAGATCGTGTCAAACGCCAGCGAGCTCTTGCCCGAGCCCGAAAGACCGGTAATGACCACGAGCTCGTCGCGCGGGATGGAAACATCGATATTGCGCAGGTTGTGTTCGCGCGCACCACGGATAACGATAGAAGAATCAGACATGGAAGCTCCTTGCCTCCTATAACCTCAAATCACACTGTCGATGAGTTTAACGCACTCAACGCGCACAGATGTTCGTAATACAAGATTCGCAGACCTTTTGCTTTGCGTGTCGGGTGCTTTGTTTCTCGAAATGCCGTGGAAAGGTTAGAGTAATCTAAAACTGAACTTAATTTGCTGTAACAGAGGAACGTCCATGACCGAAGATATCCCCCTTGAAATCACTTCGAGTGGCATGGCCAATCTGCCCATATTCATCGCCGTCCTTATCGTGGCCGCCGTCGTCGTGCGCGTGTATTTTTCAATCAGACACAACGAAAAACCGCCCATTGCCCGCGTCTTTTGGTGCGCGATGCTCCTCATCCCGCTCGGCATGGTAGCTGCATGGATTACGAATCAATTGCTCGTAAATGAGGACTGTTCCCTATGGGTCCTTTCTTATTCGGCGCTCGGTGCTGCCGCCGTCATACTTCTTGTCGAGCCCTTGGTTTCGGGACTTATCGACCAAACCGATCTTGCGACGGGAACGGTTGCCTGTATTTGCCGCGACATCCTTGTCGTCGCCGCTGTTTCAGCGCTCTCGTTCGTTTCACTCGAAATTGCCTGCAACGAAACGTTCTATCGCATTCCCGCCAACTCATTCGGGTTTTCCGTTGGGCTGCTCGCGACGGTTCTGCTCTCCCTTTATTTGCTGGGACAGCGTCATGGAGGCGTCATGGCCCTCGTGCCCGTCGCCTGTTGCACCCTTGGCATTGCCGAGCACTTCGTCATAACGTTTAAAGGCGAGGCCATCCTGCCGAGCGACATTTTGGCATTGGGCACCGCAATGGAAGTAAGTGAGGGATATGAGTTCACCTTCACTGCAGGAATCGTAACCTCACTCGCCCTGCTGGAGATTTCCCTGGGGCTTCTTTCGCTTATCCGACCGCGAAAGCTCCGTACGCCCGCCCATGTCTTCCCCGCAATCGCCGCTAACCTCTGCGCTTTTCTGCTAGTGACCGTTGTGGGGCTCTTGGGCTTTTCCAACATCGACTTGGAGCAGTCGCTGGATTTTGGATTTGACCGTTGGCAGCCCATCACCACGTATGCGTCTCAGGGTTTTATCACTTCGTTCACCGAAATGGTCAACGAGTTGCCCATTGAGAAGCCCGAAGACTATACGCCCGATGAGGCGCAGAGCATCGAGCAGGAGCTCGCCGCCGTCTACGACAGCACATATGGCTCGAGCGAGCAGCGCGCGGCGGCCGTTGCCCAGTTCAATGAAATCAAGCCGACGATTGTTGCCGTCATGAACGAGAGTTTTAGCGACCTTTCGTGCTTTGAGCAGCTCCAGGCGGCCGGGTACACCGGTCCCGCATTCTACAACTCGCTTCCCGACACACTTGTTCGCGGCACCATGCTCGCTTCGGTCACCGGTGGCGGAACGGCGAACTCCGAATTCGAATTTTTGACCGGAGCGACAACGGCCTTTGTCGGATTAGGCAAAATCCCCTATCAGCTGTATCAGATGAATAGTGTCAACAGCCTGGCAAAGGACCTTAAAGAGCTTGGGTATACTACTACTGCTATGCACCCGCAAAACCCCGTCAACTACCATCGAGATAAAATCTATCAGCAGCTGGGTTTTGGAGACTTTCTTTCAATCGGCGATTTCGAAGGTGCGCCCTATTACCATGCCGGCGTATGCGACTACGCCACCTACGACAAGATACTCGACCTGCTCAGAACCGACGAAGCCCCGCAGTTCATCTTTGACGTCACGATGCAAAATCACGGCGGCTACGACTATGGCACCGTTCCCGCCGAAGAGCTGACAAACTATTGGGTCGAGGGAGCCAGCGAGGGCGCCAATAGCGCGCTCAATACCTATCTCACCTGCATCAATGCATCCGACCGGGACCTCGAGTACTTTATCAATGAGCTCCGCAATATCGGCAGACCGGTTGTTCTTGTCTTTTTTGGCGACCATCAGCCGAGCGCCGCAACGACTCTCAACGACGAGCTGTACCCTCAGGAAGATACGGCAAGCCACGCTTTCCGTATCTATCAGTCGACCTATTTCGTCTGGGCCAACTATGAAATCGCCGGCAATACCGAGCTCAACGTCTACGACACCGTCGGGGCAAACGAGATTGCAGCTATTACCCTTAATAAGATCGGCGCCCCGCTCACTGACTATCAAAAGGCCCTGCTTGCAACAAGGTCAGATGTGCCCACCATCAATGTCGCCGGCTATATTGGTGCCGACGGGCTGCGCTACGACTTGGAATCTGAAGACAGCCCATACGCCTCGACGATCGACAAGCTGCAGCGCATGCAATACCTCGAGTTCGCCAGCAAAGTTCAGTAAGCCCGCCCATTCGCTTGGACCCATCGTATTGCAAGCACGCTCGGCCCAAATGCATCGCAAATGACTCCCGCTCGCAAACGAGGGTACAATGACGCTCGTGTCACACCGCGGGGCTCCGGCCCCAACATATACAAAGGAGTCATACATGGGTTGCGAGCACGCACAAGCAGCCGGCGGACAATCAACGCCGTCGCAATTTGAAGAGAATACGCTGTCGGAGGTCAAGCGCGTTATCGCTGTGCTTTCCGGCAAGGGAGGCGTCGGCAAGTCGTTTGTGACGGGCGCCATCGCAACCGAGCTCGCCCGCCGCGGCAACAAGGTTGGCATTCTCGACGCCGACATCACCGGCCCCTCCATCCCCAAAATGTTCGGCATGAGCGGACGCCATGTCCATGCCCTCGGCAACCTCATGCTGCCCGAGATCTCCGAGCACGGCGTCAAGGTCATGAGCTCCAACCTGTTGCTCCAAAACGAAACCGATCCCGTCCTTTGGCGTGGCCCGGTTATCGCGGGCGCCATCAGGCAATTCTGGAGCGAGACCTCGTGGGGCCCCATCGACTACCTGCTGGTCGATATGCCTCCGGGAACGGGTGACGTCGCGCTCACCGTTTTCCAATCGCTGCCCGTCGATGGCATCGTCATCGTCACGAGCCCGCAAGACTTGGTCTCGATGATCGTCGCCAAGGCAGTCAACATGGCCGAGAAGATGAACGTCCCTATTCTGGGCATTGTCGAGAACATGAGCTATATCGAGTGCCCCGACTGCGGCAAGAAGATCGAGGTCTTTGGTAAGAGCAAGCTCCCCGAAGTCGCCGAGCGCTACAACCTCGACATCTTGGGTCAGCTTCCCATCAATCCGTCACTCGCCGAGGCCTGCGATAAGGGTGAAGTCGAGACCGCACTGCCCGATGACATGCTGCCCAAGGCCGTCTCCGCCGTTGAGGCCATCGCCCCGCACAAGACAGACGAGGCCTAAGTGAACGCAAGCGCCTTCTATGACGTCTTGGTGATCGGCGGCGGGGCCTCGGGCCTCGCCGCCGCCATTACGGCGGCGCGTGTCGACAAAAGGGTCTGCGTCGTCGAGCGCGACGTCGCCTGCGGTCTCAAGCTGCTCGCAACCGGAAACGGCCGCTGCAACCTCTCAAACGAATCCATCGACATTCGGCGATATAACCGCCCCGCCTTTGTCGAATCCATCATGGGCCCCCAACCCGAGCAAGATCTCGAGAGTTTTTTCTCCTCGCTGGGCATCATGACGATCCGTGAGGAAGGCCGCCTATACCCGCGCTCCCTTCGCGCCGAGTCGGTTCGCGATGCACTCCTCAATGCATGCGAGCGTTTGGGCATCACCCTACTCTGCGGAACTAACGTCATTGCGGCTCATAAGGCTTCCGAAGGCTGGACGCTTCAGATCGACCGTCCCGCTCATGTACTCAAACCCAAAAAGCACGGCGACCGAAAGACGGAGCTCCGTTCGCTTCGAAAGGCGTTAGCCGATACTCCTCGCACGAGCGATGCCCTGCAGGCAAGGGCCGTGGTTATCGCTACGGGCGGCAACCCCACCGGCATCGCCGAGGTGTTTAGCCTTCCCTTGACGCCCCTGCGCCCCGTCCTGTGCCCCGTATCGGCATCAGTCGTCGGCGACCGGACGGCACTCGGAACTCTGGATGGTCTGCGCGTCCGAGCCCGCTTAACGCTCTCGCGCAGCCACGAAGAGCTCTGGCGAGAAGATGGCGAAGTGCTGTTCCGTGCCTTCGGCATCTCAGGCGTCGCCGCCTTCAATCTCTCTCGCCGTATCAACCAGGGCGACACTGTTCTGATCGACTTCTTTCCAGATTTCTCCAAAGATGAGCTGCTCGATACGCTCGAGCAGCGTGTCAACGTGCTCGGCGATTTTTCGCCCCGAAACTCCCACTGGCTTGACGGCATGCTCGCCCCGCAGCTCTCACACGTCGTCTGTACGGCATTCGAGCGGTGCCATCCCGGCTCGCGCGATGTCATCCACCTGGTCTCAATCCTCAAGCACTTTAAACTGTCCGTCGAAGGGACGGCAGAGGAGCGCTCAGCACAGGTCACGCGTGGCGGCATATCTATCGAGTGCGTCTCGACACCCAATCTTTACGTGAACAGCACCACAGGCGCCCCGCTTTACGTCTGCGGAGAAGCGCTCGACATCGACGCCGATTGCGGAGGCTTTAACCTTGCGTGGGCCTGGATCTCGGGCATTCGCGCTGCAAGCAGCCTGTAGCCGCGCAGTCTATAATCAAAAACGCATTCGGGCCGTCTGGGATACCGGACGGCCTCTTTCTTGCCTCTAAGGAGACCTCGATGATCGAAATCACCCAAGTCAACGCGACGCTCGATGAGGCCGGCGACGAAAACGCCTGCCTTGCTATTGGCAGACGCGCCGTCAAACGAGCCCTGCGATGCGAGGATTCCCAGATTAAAGCCATTGAGCTCCATCGCAAGTCAATCGACGCCCGTAAAAAGCGAGATGTTCATTTTATTTTGAGCTTTCGAGTTGAGCTGACAAGCTCCCGACTCGAACAGGAAGTGGTCGACCGCGTCGCCGAGCGCAACCGCTCGCGCATCCGCATGGTTGACGGCGAGGCTCCTTCATTCCCCAACCCCGTCCCGAATGCACCCAAGGGGCGTCCCGTCGTTGTCGGCGCCGGTTGCGCCGGTCTCTTCGCCGCCCTGACCCTTGCCGAAGCGGGCCTTAAACCCCTGCTCATCGAGCGCGGCGACCCGGCATTTCGCCGCTCACATGCGATCGACCTCTTTCTAAAGGAGCGCATCCTCGACCCCGAGAGCAATATCCAGTTTGGTCTGGGCGGCGCGGGGACCTTCTCGGACGGCAAGCTCAATACGGGAACCAAAAATCCCGCCCATCGCCTTATCCTCGAGACCTTCGTCGAAGCGGGCGCTCCCCGCGATATTCTATGGGATGCAAAACCGCATATTGGCTCCGACATCCTCCCCGCCGTCGTTACCAGCATCTCCCAGCGCATTGAACAGCTCGGAGGAACCGTTCGCTATCGAACGAAACTCGTTGACATTCACACTGACACATCTGGCGCCATTGTCGGTATCGACATCCTGTCGTCCCACGACGCGACAAGCGAGTCAATCAACACAAAGCATCTCATCCTTGCTTGCGGTCATTCTGCCCGCGACGTATTCGAGGTTCTCAAAACCCATGATGTCGCCCTCGCTCAAAAGACGTTTGCCATGGGCGTTCGCATCGAACACCCGCAGTGTGATATCGATCGGGCGCAATATGGCCCCGCGGCGGGTCATCCCGCGCTCGGAGCAGCCCCCTATAAGCTCGTTACCCATCTTCCCAACGGCCGCAGCGTATTCTCATTCTGCATGTGTCCTGGCGGACAGGTTGTCGCAGCCTCTTCAGAGCCCGGCCATCTGTGCGTCAACGGCGCCAGTCTCAACGCCCGCGCCGGCCGCAACGCAAACGCCGCTCTCCTCGTTAACGTCACGCCCGACGATCTCCCCAGCGACGATCCTCTTGCAGGCGTAGAACTCCAGCGCATTTGCGAGCGGGCTGCCTATCGCCTTGGCGGCTCCAACTGGAACGCACCGGCACAGCTCGTCGGCGATTTCCTTGCAGAACGCGCCAGCACGACATGCGGCAAGGTAAAGCCCACCTATCCGCTCGGCGTGACTTGGACAGCAATCGATGAGTCATTGCCGCAACATATCATCGAGTCGCTTCGTCTGGGAATTCCCCTACTCGGCAAAAAACTGCGTGGCTACGACCATCCCGATGCCGTCCTCACCGGTGTTGAGACACGCTCGAGCTCTCCGGTCACCGTTACTCGAGACCGTCAATGCCACGCTGTATCGACCCCGGGGCTCTACCCTTGCGGCGAGGGGGCCGGATATGCCGGAGGAATCATGAGCGCAGCTACCGATGGCATCCGTTGCGCCGAAGCCCTGATCGCAGACCTCTAGCGCACGAATTCCAGCACGCAAAAGACACAGGCCCCGAGCTCCACAGGGAACTCGGGGCCTGTTCGCTATTTCTTAAACCGTGCACCCTGGCGTTTTCTGCCCGATGCGAACGTGGAACCCTTGCGGGCCTGCGAACGTAAGCGCTCGATCGTCTCGTCCTCAGACGCACCCTCGAGCATCGCCCGAATCTGAACGACAGCATCGCGCAGGCGCGCCGCCTCCTCAAAGTCCATGGCGGCAGAAGCGTTGCGCATATCCTCTTCCATGGTTTCGACGATCCGCACAAGCTCGTCATGCGGCAGTTCTTCCAACTGCTCCGCAAGTGTCTGCTCGGGTGCCACCGTTTCCGGCACGCCGCCCTCGCCCGACTCATCGGGCGTATAGAATGCGCCATGGCCAAGGGAGTCGCCCTTCGAGCGCCCCTTGGAACCCACAGTCTTTTCGGCCTCGGCAATAAAGCTCGAAATGTCGTTAATGGCCTTGCGGACCGTCTTGGGCACAATGCCATGCTCTTCGTTATATGCCATCTGAATCTCGCGACGGCGCTGCGTCTCCTCGATGGCTTCTTTCATCGAATCGGTCACAACGTCTGCATACATGATGACCTCGCCGTCGGCATTACGGGCCGCACGGCCAATCGTCTGAATCAACGAACGGCGATTGCGCAAGAAGCCTTCCTTGTCAGCGTCGAGAATTGCCACCAGCGAGACCTCGGGGAGATCCAGACCCTCGCGGAGCAGGTTGATGCCAACGAGAACATCAATCTTTCCCTCGCGCAGCGTTCGCAGGATCTCGACACGGTCCATCGTCGCTGTATCGGAGTGCATGTAGTTGACCTTAATGCCGGCATCGAGCAGGTGATCGGTCAGATCCTCGGCCATGCGCTTGGTCAGCGTGGTCACCAGCACGCGCTCCTTACGGGCCACGCGCTCGCGAATCTCGTCCTCAAGATCGTCAATCTGGCCTCGGACCGGACGAACGTCGATTTTGGGATCGAGCAGGCCGGTCGGTCGAATGATCTGTTCAACATCGTTTTGACTCACACGCAACTCATAGTCGCCTGGCGTGGCCGAGACGTAAATGAACTGCGGAATCCTCGCCTCAAACTCATCGAAACGAAGCGGGCGGTTATCGAGCGCCGACGGAAGACGAAAACCATGCTCAACAAGCGTAACTTTGCGCGAACGGTCGCCTTCGTGCATACCGCGAATCTGCGGCACCGTCACATGGCTCTCGTCGATGATGCAAAGCATATCCTTGGGGAAGTAGTCAATCAAGGTAAACGGCGGTTCACCCGGCTTACGTCCATCCAGATGGCGCGAGTAGTTTTCGATGCCGTTGCAAAAGCCCATCGTCTCGAGCATCTCGAGGTCATAATCGGTCCGCTGCTGCAGACGTTGCGCCTCGAGCAACTTGTCGGTCGCCTTGAGCTCCGCCACGCGCTTCTCGCACTCTTCGCTGATTGATTTCAGAGCCGCCTTGACCTTCGGCTTCTCGGTCACGTAGTGCGATGCCGGCCATACGGGAATGGCCTCGTACTCACGAAGCATCTCACCGGTGACCTCATCGATCTCGGCAATCAGCTCGACCTCGTCGCCAAAGAACTCAAAGCGCAACGGATGCTCGGCATAGGGCGGATATACGTCGACAACATCGCCGCGCACGCGGAAGGTGCCACGTGCCAGGTCATAGTCATTGCGGTCGTATTGAATGTCAATGAGCGCATGGATGAAGTCGTCGCGCTCGAGCGGCACCTTCTTATCGACGTTCGGCGCCAGGCCCGCATAGTCCTCGGGAGAACCGATGCCATAGATGCACGAGACCGATGCGACGACAATCACATCCCGTCGAGAAAGCAGCGATGCCGTCGCCTGATGGCGCAGCATCTCGACCTCCTCGTTAATCGAGGAGTCTTTCTCGATATACGTATCACTCTGCGGTACATATGCCTCGGGCTGATAGTAGTCGTAGTACGAGACGAAGTAGACCACGGCGTTGTTGGGAAAGAATTCTTTGAGCTCGCTCGCGAGCTGGGCGGCGAGGGTTTTGTTGGGGGCCATGACCAGCGTTGGCTTACCGAGAGCTTCGATGGTCTTGGCCATGGTAAAGGTCTTGCCCGAGCCGGTTACGCCCAGCAAAACCTGATAGCGGTCTCCGTCCCTCACACCCTGCACAAGCGACTCAATGGCCTTTGGCTGGGAACCTGCAGGCTCATAGGGAGACACGACCTCAAACGGCACCTCAGAGCCCTCAACGCCAAAGCGTTTGAGCTCTCCGCCAACACGCTCAACTTCAAAATCCGCCATGGATACTCCTAACTCATACATCTGCAGTATACGCAGGCGGCAGGCATAGTCCTATACGAACCGGTCGGGATAGAGGGTCTTATAGCGAACCCAGGCATTATTGACACGAATCAAATAAGCTTGCGTCTCGGGGAAGGTAATCGCGTTATGGAGCGATGTGTTTTGCTGCGCCCACCCATCGACATTGCCCATTCCGGCATTGTAAGCAGCAATAGCGCTATCCGTCGAGCCATTGAAATATGTCAGCAGGTACGAGAGATATGCGCACCCAAATTCAATATTCGAAGCGGGGTCATTCAGGTTATCGGCAGAATACTCGTCCCCGTCGACAAGGCCCTTGGCGATCATATCCTGAGCGGTTTCGGGCATAAGTTGCATGAGACCTTGGGCGCCCTGGTTTGATTCCGCCTCGGGATCCCAGTTTGATTCCGACTTGATGACGGCACATACCAGATACGGATCGAGATTATGCGAAATGCTGGACTGCTTTACATACGCCTCATAGTCAATCGGATAGAACGGTTTAAAGAAAGCGGCGGGAGCACACGAGTAAACGAGCGAGATAAGGCCAAAGACGAAAACGACAGTCAGGGGCACAAGGCGATACCACGTAAAGAAGCGCGTCTTAGGCATCTGTCGTCCCCTTATCCGTAGCGTCCATAAGGCCATGGCGGGCAAGCCATGCGTCCAGTTGTACAAAGAGCGAGCTATCGCCCGCCGCGTTATCAATCACGGTAGTGGCTAGACTGCAAAGCGAAGACTCATCGGGCTGGCAAGCACAGCGAGCATCAAAATCGGATGCCTCCATACCACGGTGAATAGCGCGTTCGCGACGGACCTCCAAAGGAGCGCTAACAACCATAATTTCATCCGCAAGGCCAAAGGCGTCCTCAAAGCCAGCTGGAGCAGATACTTCGACCGCCGCAAAGGGATAGCGAGGAGTCGAAACCGTACAGCAGACAGGATCGAGAATCCTCAGCGAAAGCTGCTCAATGAGAACGGGGTGCACAATGCTATTGAGCCTTGCAACCGCATCAGGAGAGGCAAAAGCTCGAGAAGCGAGGATGTTACTTCGAACGCCGCCCTCCTCGTCCAAAATATCCCAGCCAAACTCTTCAGCAAGAGCATTGACGATATCCGACCCCGGCACGTACAGCGATTTGGCAAGAACGTCTAAATCGATAAGCAGGGCTCCGCGAGATTCCAGATAGCGGCAGGCAGTCGATTTACCCGAAGCAATATTGCCCAAAACAAAAACGGTAAACATCAAGCCCTCCCTAACGTCAATGCGAGATATTATCGCGCAAATACAAAGCGACAGTTCAAAAAACAGCCAAACAGTAAGAGAGTCAAAAGAAGGGCCCGTTCACAAGGGACAGCTTGTATATAACGCAAAAAAGGGGGAGGCCGCGAGGCCTCCCCCTTCTACATTCCCAATGGCG